>DATBFY010000246.1:0-5224 GCA_036558265.1 Tepidisphaeraceae bacterium
GCCGTTCACGACGGCGCCGGCGCTGGTGGTCAGCAATGACCGGGTGCTGGCGCAGGGGATGATGAATTACACGGCCATCGGCGCGGCGTTCGATTTGGAGCTGACGGCGGCGGTGGACGTACACGTGAAGAAGACGGACGAGGAGACCAAGCGCACGCCGGATGCCGAGACGTGGAACCGCGAAAAGTTCATGCGGATCGACATGGCGGGCCGCATCGCGCTGACGAATTACTCGAAGCAGACGGTCGAGATCGAGGTTCGGCGGCACCTGCTGGGGAACATCGATTCGGCCGATCATGACGGCAAGACGCAGCGGGTCAACCTGCTGGAGGATGCGAGCTATGCGCCGGCGTCATCATCGTCGGCCGCGGGGGCAGGGTATGGGAATCCGAGCTGGTATGCGGGGTATGCGTGGCCGAATTGGTGGAATCGGTTCAATGGGATCGGGCGGGTGACGTGGAGCGTGTCGGTGGAGGCGGGGAAGACGGTGGAGCTGGGGTATGGGTGGCATTATTACTGGCGGTGATGCTCCTTTCCCGCGCGAGCTTGCGCATTCATGGTGAGGGCAGGTCGAGGAACCGCCAATCCCATAGGTGCCGGAGCCCGCTTCGAGATATGATGCAGCGGATACCTGTTACCCGATAGCCCGAGACTCAACTGTGGAACCCCGATACTTCGCCTGCATCAACTGCCGCGTCTACGTTCACGCACTTGTCTGGTGCTATATAAAGCTCGAACATCCCGGGGTCGTCCGGCCGGGCGATGTGATCGATGTCGATGGCATCCTAAGCGATGAAAACCTATGGCACTCGCACGCCCTCCCCGACGAGCGAGCCGTTCGGAAATTCTTGGAAGCGCACAAGCGCCATCGCGTCCTCTTCTGGAGCAACGCACACCTGCCCAATGACCTCCGGCTCAATTGGCTGACCTTCGACGATCCCGATTCCTCGCCCCGGTTCTACGTCGAGGTGTTGAAGATGACGGACTGGGACAACGTCGTGAGATGGTGGGAGGCCTTGGGTCGGCGATGGGCGAGCGACGAGCAGCGAGACGAGTTCCGGCGGGCGTTTGAAGACCATCTGGATCGATTTCGCGGGGGTTGATGAGGAAGCGAATCTTTGAAGAACTGAAGGAAGCGGCGATCGCGCGGGCTCGCCACTGGCAGGCCTGAGAGCTTGCCAGTACCACCCAAATGGGCGTGTGCTGCGAGAAGTGGTGGGCGAAGCTCAACCTACGGTAAAGACCCTCACCCTGCCCTCTCCCGGAGTACCGGGAGAGGGTAGTTCTTTGCCGTCGTCGATCACAGCGGCGCGCCATTGGCGTCGAGCCTGGAGACGAAGATGTCGCTGTCGCCGTTGCTCGTCAGGTTCAAGGGGCCGCCGCTGGTGGCGAAGTTGGCCGTGCCGGTGAACGACCCGGTGGTCAGGATGCTGTTCCCGTAGCCCAGGGCCTCGCCGATGCCGCGGTCCTCGGTCGTGCCGCCCATCGACTTGGCGAAGACGAACGCGCCGTTGGAATCGATCTTGGAAACGAAGACGTCGTTCAGGCCGGCGCTGGTGAGGTTGCTGGTGCCGGCGCCCGGATCGAAGTCCTGGGTGCCGGAGTATTGGCCGGTCGTGTAGATGTTCTGGGACTTATCGACGCCGATCTCGCCGGGGCCCACCTCCACGTCGGTCGACCCGCCGATCGAGTCGGCGAAGACGAACGTGCCGGCGGGGTCGAGCTTGGAGACGAAGACGGCGCCGGTGGCGGGGGCGATGACGTTGACGGTGCCGGCGCGGGGGTCGAAGTCGGCGGTGTCGGAGAAGCCGCCGGTGGTGTAGACGTTCCCGGCGCGGTCGGCGGCGACGGCGCTGCCGAAGGTGGTGCCGGTGCCGCCAAAGCCCGCGAACCAGACCAGCGCGCCGGTCGTGTCCCACTTGACGGTGTAGGCCTGGGTGGTGGC
The DNA here is from genome assembly GCA_036558265.1 of Tepidisphaeraceae bacterium. GTDB lineage: Bacteria > Planctomycetota > Phycisphaerae > Tepidisphaerales > Tepidisphaeraceae > RYN-433. The sequence goes on from DATBFY010000246.1 coordinate 1,946, forward strand.
CGCGACGGCGTTGTCCACACCCGACTTGCTGGGGTCGAAGTCCACGGTGCCGTCGTAGCGACCGGTCGCCAGGACATTCCCGCTCAGGTCGATCGCGACGTCGGTAAGGGTTTCGTCGTTGTTGCCGGCGAAGCTGCCAGCCCACTTGAAGGCGCCGGTGTTATCGAGCTCGACGAGGTAGCCGTCGGCGCCGCCGCTGTTGCCGATCGAGAAGACGCCGCGTCCGGGGTTGAAGTCGGCGCGAGTGTCGAACGTGCCGCCGACGACGATGTCGCCGGTGGTATCGACCGCCAGGCCCGTTCCCACTTCCTCCCCTGCCCCTCCGAAGGTCCGGGCGAAGACCAGGTTGCCACCGGGGGTGAGCTTGACGACGAAGGCGTCGTGCGCGCCGCTGCTCGAGATGTTCAGGACGGTGCGTCGGGGGTCGAAATCGACGACGCCGGAAAACGTGCCCGCGGCGTAAACGTTGCCGCTCCGATCCACGGCGACCTTGTTGACGGTCGCGCCGTTAAAGCCTCGGGCCCAGAGGAACGTGCCGTCTATGGCGTAGCGGGCGACAAAGCCGCCGCTGCCATCGAGCGAGGCCGTTCCGGCACCCGGATCGAAATCGACCGGCCCTTGGTAACTGCCGCCGACCGCGACGTTGCCGGTCGGATCGGAGTCGATGCTGACCCCCACATCGGTACCGGTACCACCGATCCCCAGCGGGAACGAAAGCAATCGCCGGGCTTCCAACACCTCAACAGCGCTGTGCCGAATGGACATGATCGTCTCCTTCGAAGGGTGGAACGTTCAACGGCCGGGATCACGTTTGGACCGCGGTTGGGTACGTCCCGCAGGCTCGTCATGCCCAGGCGAAATGATTGGATGCCCGGGCAAAAAACCGCACGCCTCATCAGTGTAAGGAAGTTCACATGGCGGGCACAACGGCAATTCCGGATGAGCTTACGCGTATCCATATGCCGTTGCCGGCGCGCGATCATCCGCCGGCCGCCGTCGGGGGAAACACGGCACCGCGTCGCAGGTATAAGTAATGGGAATTCCCGAAGTCAGCCGTTAGGATTCAAAGGCCGCGGAGCAGCTATGACCTATCTTCTTCGATCCGTCGTCACATCGGGCGTCCTGTTTGCGATCGTTTGCGCCCCTTCGGTCGTGTGGGCCGCCGCGCCGGCGGGAGGCGCCACCGCGTCGGCGAAGCCAGGGGCGTCGCCCACTGCCCCGGCCGTGACCGCGCTGCTCAAGGAGTATCAGGCGGCGGTTAAGTCCAAGGACGGCAAGGGCCTGCGAGAGAAAAGCGATTATTTCGCGCAGAATAAAGCCGAAGGCCTGACTCCCGAGGTCATCCTCGCCACCCTTGAAAAGCCCGTCAGCACCGATCCCCGCGCCGAGGCCTACGTCAAGTGGCAACTGCTCTCGGGCGTCGACGGCAAGTTCCCGGAGAATCTCAAGCCGCGGGTTATCCGGGTCTATCGGAGTGCTCCGGTGCCTCGCAGCCATCCCGGGTTTGACCATCCCTCCCTCGAACGCACCCTCTACCGGATCGGCATCAACAACAAGGACGCCGAGGTCGAGGTCAACAAGGAGTTCATGGCGGCCGTCGAGCAGTACCGCGATTATGTCGAGCCGATTCTCGCATATCGCGACGAGTTGTACGCACGGCTCTCGCCCGGGTACGACACGCTGGTCGCCGGTGTGCAGGACACCTATGACCGGGTCAGTCACGGCGCGCCGGCGACGGAGTTCTGGAAGGTGGTTTCGTCGGCGATCCGCCAGTGGGCGCTGACCTCGTCCGACGCCGGGCAGATGCGCACGATGGCGTCGGCCATTGGCAAGCTCAATGGCTACGTGAAGGACGAGCGGAACAAGCCCTTCTACCGCGTGATGTGGGTCAACGAGGGCAAATACACCGGCCTGAAGTGGCAGTCGCAGAGCACGATCAACAACGAGGGCAAGTACGTTGGCGATCTGGGCGAGTGGCTGTCGGAGCACGCGAACAACCCCAGCGGCGCGGGCCTGCAGTTCAAGGACGACCAGGGCGACGAGAAGAAGATGAAGAAGAAATAACCGCGGACGGAGGACGGATCGGTGGCAAAAGCGAAGGTCAGGCGGGCGTCGAAACGAAAGCGGACCACGACCACAACGAAGCCGACGAGCATCTCGATGCTCACGACCATCAAGGGGTCGCTGCTGGACGGCTTTTACCCGCGCGGCTGGGAATTAACGAAGATCGACGCCTGCTGTGAGATGGACTTAAACCAACTCACGGCCCCCAAACCGTTCTGGAGCCCCGCTTTCAGGCCCGTGCCGGTCGAGTCGGTCGCCGACATGGATCGGCGGATGGGCAACGCGATCGCCGACCAGATCGAATCCACCCGCCAGGAGGGCCGCGAACTCGCCATCATCCTGCCCGTCGGCCCGATGGGCATGTACAAAACGGTGGTCGAGCGCGTCCGCGCTTCGGCGACCGGCTGTGAGCACGTCACCACCTTTAACATGGACGAGTGGTCGGACCGGCGGGGCAACACGATGCCCGGCGACCAGCCCGGCGGCTTCGAGCATGCGATGACCGAGGCGCTCTTTGGTCCATTGGGCGACCTCACCGTCCCCCGCGCCCAGCGCAACTTCGCCACCCGCGAGAACCTGCCGACCTACCCGGGAAAGATCGCAGCGCTGCGCAAGGGCGGTGCGAAACTGGTGACCGTGTACGGCATCGGCCGGGTCTGTCACATCGCATTCTGGGAGCCGCAACTCGCCGGCGAGTACGCGCCGGCGCAGTGGAAGAAGCAAACCCACCGTCTGGGCGTCGCGCTGCATCCGCTGACGGTCGAGCAGAACAGCCTGCACTCGTTCACGTCGCGGTTCACGCTGATCCCCTGCTTTGCCAACACGATCGGACCGGGGCTGTTCCTGCAATCTGACTTCTGCATCGGCGGCGCTGACGGCGTCTACCCCGACCGCGGCGCAAGTTGGCAAAGCTGCTCCCTCTGCATCACCCTGGGCCACGCCCCGACGCCGTGGCTGCCCAGCACGTGGATGCCGACGTTGGCGGGGGAGCTGTACTTCATGAAGCAATTGGCCGGCCCGCTGCGGCCGGAATCGCATTGATTTCCATCCTTCTGCCTCTGGCATCGCGACGAGCAAATCCCTATTCTTGACCCCGCACTCAGGTTCATTTCTCGGTTTGTTTAACGATACGGAACCACGACATGGCCCAACCCATCCTGCTTGACGCCTCGACCGAAACCGACACCGCCGACGGCCGCCCCTGGTGGCGGCTGC
>DATBFY010000247.1:0-14693 GCA_036558265.1 Tepidisphaeraceae bacterium
CTGCGCATACCATCGCGGCGTGAACCCCAGCCACTTGGCCGTCTGCACGGACGTGTTGAACGAGTAGATGATCAACACCGCGATCGGCGCATACAAAAACGCATACACGAGCACCGAATACGCGCGAAGCACCCCCGCACCGCCACTGCCCACTTTTGCCTTTTGCCCTTTGCCTTTTGACTTCACAGCACCCTCCGCTTGCTTCGTCGAAGGTAAAAGGCGTAGACGACGAGCATCAGCGTGACGACGGCGGTCAGCTCGAACGCGATCGCCGACTTGAGCGGCTTGTTCCGCTGGAACCCTTCGTAGATCACGTTGCCGACCAGCGCGCCCTTGGCACCGCCGAGGATGTCGGAGACGACGAACTGCCCGGCGGCGGGGATGAAGACCAGGATCACCCCCGCGACGATGCCGGGCATGGTCTGCGGGATCGTCACGCGGAAAAATCGACCCACCGGCCCGGCCCCCAGGTCTGCCGCCGCTTCGAGGAGCGAGAGGTCCATCTTCTCCAATGACGCGTAGAGCGGCAGGATCATGAAGGGCAATTCACCATAGACCAGTCCGATCAGGACGGCGGTCGGCGTGTAGAGCAGTTCCCAGGGCGACATCCCCACGCCGCCCAGCAGCGTGTTCAGGACCCCCTGCGTGCCCAGGATCAGCTTCCACGCGCCCATGCGCACCAGGAAGCTGGTCCAGAAGGGGATCGCCACCATCGCCAGCAGCAGGTTGCGCCAGCGCGGGTGGGCGACGACGGCGATGTAATACGCAGCCGGGTAGCCGATCAACAGGCACAGCGCGGTCGTGACGACCGCCACCCAGAGCGATCGCCAATAGACACCGGCATAGAGCGGGTCGAGCGACTCGCGGTAATTCTTGAGAAACGTTCCCTCGCGGATGAAGCGGCCGGCGTCTTCCACGGGCTTGACGGTGCCCGCGGGGCCTTTCTCGCGAAAGCTGATGCCGAGCATGATGGCCATGGGCGCGAGGAACAAGACGCCCAGCACCAGCCACGTGGGCAGCAGTTGCAACCAGGATCGAACGGTGTCGGCCTTCATGCTTCTCGCTTCTCGCTTTTGACCGCTTCGTGGGGTGGCCCATCCCTTCAGGGATGGGGGCGCGCATCGAATTCAGCGCGACTCGATTCGCGCCCCCACCGCTAAAACGCTAAAGCGGTGGGCCACCCGGTATTCGGTTACGTCTTCACGTTTCACGAATCACCACGGCATTCGCCGGGTCCCAGCAGACCCACGCCTTGCCCATCTCGGCGAACTGCTCGGCGGCGCCGCGGACGGCGTTCTGCTGGTAGACGCTCATCCGCTCGCCGGCGCGGTTGCGCACGACCCAGACCGTCGCCAGGCCCTGGTAGACGCGCTCCTCGACGGTGACCTCCATGCAGGCACGGTCATCCCCGGGGAGTGGCGGCGCGGGGCACATCTGGAGCTTCTCCGGCCGGACCACGAAACGCACCCCGTCCCCCGCTCGGTGCCCGCAGCCGCCGCCCGGCTTGCACGGCAGCACGGTGTCGAAACCGGCGGCGGATGTGACGACCAGCATCATCCCGTCCGCCTCGCGCACCTGGGCGGCGAAGAAGTTGCCCGCGCCCATGAAATCAGCCACGAACGGCGTCGCCGGTTGCTCGAAGACCTCGCCGGCCGGACCCATCTGCTCGACGTGTCCGTAGTTCATGACGGCCACGCGGTCGCTCATGGTCAGGGCCTCTTCCTGGTCGTGGGTGACGAAGACGAAGGTGATGCCCAGGCGACGCTGGAGGTGCTTGAGCTCGACCTGCATTTCCTTGCGCAGCTTCTGATCGAGAGCGCCCAGGGGCTCGTCGAGCAGGAGGACGCGCGGCTCGAGGACCAGAGCGCGGGCGAGCGCGACGCGTTGCCGCTGGCCGCCGGAAAGCTCGTCGGGATATCGGTGCTGCAGGCCCGCGAGGCGCACGAGGTCGAGTGCGGCGGCGACCTGGTCCCGACAGGCCCGGTGGTCGGTGGCCTGGCGATAGCGCAGGCCGAAGCCGACGTTCCGCTCGACGTTCAGGTGGGGGAACAGGGCGTAGTGCTGGAAAACAAGGTTCACGGGCCGGCGGTGGGCCGGAGTGCGCGTGACGTCGGCGCCGTCCACGATTACGCTTCCTGCGTCGGCCTGCTCGAGCCCCGCGATGATCCGGAGCAGCGTGGTCTTGCCGCAGCCGCTGGGGCCCAGGAGCGAGAAGAACTCCCCCCGGCGAATGTCGATGCTGACGTGATCCACTGCGGCGACGTCGCCGAATCGCCTGGTTGCGCCCACCACCCGGATGCTGTAATCGTCGTCGTGCGTCACGCCCGTGGTCAATTCTCGCCAAACCTCTCTTTCGTGCAAATTGGGGCGGCAGGATACCGCGTCGCGTCAGCGTGGCGGCGTTGGAAATCTCGCGCCACTCAGCCAACCAAATTGAATTGACATCCGCCCTTGCCAGTGGCATGCTTCCACCAACGTCGGGGGGAGAAAGGCGCGCACATCATGATGAACCTGCTTCACACACAACCCGCCGCCGTGTCGCGCCCGGTTTCGGCCACCCGTTAGCGGCCGATCCGTCGCCAGATCCCACGTTTCATTTGAGACCCGCTGCCGCCGCGCGCTCGATCCGAGCAGGCGCCCGCCCGCCCGCCCACTACCCGAAAGGAGCTCGAATTATGGAAGTCTCCACCTGCATCCATCGTGAGGCAAATCCAATGAAATCCCGAATGCAAAAGGCAAAACCATGTCCCCGCAAGAGCAGGAGTTATTGCTGTCGTCCCTCGACAGCTTTCTGGATCAGAACCTGATCAGCCAGGTCCTCGAAGTCGTGCGCGGCGGGAAGGAGGCGACCGTCTTCCGCTGCCGCGCCGCACACCGTGCCGCCGCCCGCGATCCGGCCGGCGAGTTCTACGCCGCCAAGGTCTACCGGCCGTCCACCCGCCGCAGCTTCCGCAACGACGCGGTCTACCGCGACGGCCGCGTCATCACCAATGCCCGCGTCCGCCGCGCGCTCGCCAACCACTCGGATTTCGGCAGAACCGTCGCCCAGCATCTCTGGACCGCCGCCGAATACGAGACCCAGCAGATCCTCCACCGCGCCGCCGTCAGCGTCCCGCGGCCGATCGCCTCCAACGGCTCGGCCATCCTGATGGAATGGATCGGCGACGCCTCCGACTCGGCGCCGCAACTCCGGCACGCCCAACTGACCCCGCAGGAGGCCCAGGCCGCCCTGCGGGCGCTGTTGCACGATGTCGAGACCATGCTCGACAAGCACCGGATTCACGGCGACCTGTCGCCCTTCAACGTCCTCTACTGGCAAGGCCGGCCACGCGTGATCGACTTCCCCCAGGCCGTGGACGCGCGGATGAACGGCAATGCCTACGGGCTGCTCTGCCGCGACGTCGAGAACGTCTGCCGCTTCTTCGAAAGGCAGGACGTCCCGACCCCCGACCCCTGGAAGTGGGCCACGCGCCTCTGGGACCGCTACGTCAACGGCCAACTGGGCTACGACGCGCCGTAAGTTTGACCCCATATCCGCCGGTCACTATATTTATCGAAAGATGTTCAAGGCGATCACGACGACGACGGCCACTACGACCACCCTTTCCGGGTGAGCGTTCGCGCGTCGTACATCGCCCCAAGATGACCGCGACGACCCGCCCGGCCCCAAACGCCGGGCGATTTCGTTTATCGTCCCCAACCCTGAACCTCAAACCCCCGGAACCCGCATGGCCCTCATCACCCTCCCCGACGGCAGCAAGAAAGAGATCGCCGATGGCTCGTCCGTCCTGGACCTCGCGAACGTGATCGGCAAGCGGCTGGCCCAGGCCGCTGTGGCGGCCAAAGTGGACGGGAAGGTCGTTGACCTGTCCAGCAAGCTCTCCGGCGAGCACACCGTCTCGATCCTGACCGACCGCGACCCCGAGGCGCTCCTGGTCCTCCGCCACTCGACCGCCCACATCATGGCCGAGGCGATTCAGCGGCTTTGGCCCGATGCCAGGCTCGCCTACGGCCCGCCCCTGGAGAACGGGTTTTACTACGACATCGCGCTCGACACGCCCATCTCGTCCGATGACTTCCCTCGGATCGAAGCCGAGATGACAAGAATTGTGCAGGAAGACCGCCCCTTCACCCGCTACGACTTGCCGCTGGACCAGGGCCTGCAACGACTTAAGGCCGAAGGCAACAAGTACAAGATCGACAACGCCCAGCGGGCGATCGACGGCGGCGCCGGGACCCTGAGCTGGTACGTCACCGGAAAGCCCGAGCAGAACTGGGAAGACCTTTGCATGGGCCCGCACGTCCCCTCAACGGGTCGCGCCAGGGGCTTCAAGGTGATGAGCGTCGCCTCATCACACTGGCACGGCGACATAAAGTCCGATCGGTTCCAGCGCGTCTATGGCACGGCGTTTTTCGACAAGAAACAGCTTGATGAGCACCTGAAACAGCTCGACGAAGCCAAAAAGCGCGACCACCGCGTCATCGGGCCGCAACTCGGGCTGTTTACGATCGATGACCAGGTCGGGCAGGGCCTGATCCTCTGGAAGCCCAAGGGGGCGATCGTCCGGCAGGAGTTGCAGAATTTCATCAGCGAGCATCTGCGGCGGCAGGGCTACCAGCAGGTCTTCACGCCCCACATCGGACGGCTGGGGCTTTACAAGACCAGCGGGCACTACCCGTACTACCGTGAAAGCCAGTTCCCACCCCTGATCGACCGCGAGTTTTACGAGAAGCTGGCGCAGGAGAACTGCGGCTGCGCGCAGCTCGCCAACCTGATGGAGAAGGGGGACATCGATGGATACTTGCTCAAGCCGATGAACTGTCCGATGCACATCCGCATCTTCGCCAGCGAGCAGCGGAGCTACCGCGAGATGCCGGTGCGTCTGGCGGAGTTCGGCACGGTTTATCGATGGGAGAAGAGCGGCGAACTGGGCGGGATGACCCGCGTCCGCGGCTTCACACAGGACGACGCCCACCTCTTCTGCACCGAGGAGCAGGTGGCGGCGGAGGTGCAGGGGTGCCTGGAGCTGGTCAAGATCATCCTGGGCACCCTGGGGATGAAAGACTATCGAGTGAGGGTCGGCCTGCGCGATCCGGACAGCTCGAAATATGTCGGTGCGCCCGAGCAGTGGAACCGGGCCGAGGAGGCGTGCGTGGCCGCAGCCCAGACGCTGGGCGTGCCCTTCACCAAGGAACCCGGTGAGGCGGCGTTCTACGGGCCGAAGATCGACTTTGTCGTAAAGGACGTCATCGGGCGCGAGTGGCAGCTCGGGACGGTGCAGGTGGACTACCAGTTGCCGCAGCGGTTCGACCTGTCGTACGTGGGGCCGGACAACGCGCCACACCGGCCGGTGATGATCCACCGGGCGCCGTTCGGGAGCATGGAGCGGTTCATCGGGGTGCTGATCGAGCATTTCGCGGGCGCGTTCCCGCTGTGGCTGTCCCCGGTGCAGGTGGCGGTGTTGTCAATCAGCGAGAAGGCCAACCCCTACGCGCAGGAGGTGACGCAGCGTCTCAAGGCCGCCGGACTGCGGGTGGAAGCGAACCTGGGGAGCGAAAAGATCGGCGCAAAGATCCGCACGGCCACGCTGGACAAAGTGTCGTACATGCTGGTGCTGGGAGAGAAAGAGCAACAAGCGGGAGTGGTAGCGGTGCGACACCGGACGGAGGGCGATAAGGGGCAGATGGCGCTGGACGCGTTTATTAATAAGGTGAAGGAAGAGATTGCGAGCAAGGCACTGGGGGCGCCGGTGCCGGCGAATACCTGAAATGGCGTTCATGCTCGACAAAACCGTCTCGCGGCCGGAGGGCCGATTCACGCTTCGAGCGCCAGCGGAATCGGCGTGCCGTCGGCTCGCCGCCAGATCGTGGAGAACTCGCTGTCGTACGTCCAGACACTGAGGCGGCGGTCCGCGCTGCAGAGCACTGCCAGCCATGCGTCGGCGAAGTCAGGACTGTGCTCGGCGTATTTGGCCATCCACTGGAACACCGCGTCCCAAAGCGTTTCCTCGTCCCCAGCGTCGAGTGGCGAAATCGATAGTTCCGACATCCACAGCCTGAGCCGTTGGCGCTGCGCCAGGCCGGGAAGATGAAAGCACGCCTCAGTCAATGCGGGCAAGCAGGTATAAAAGATCTCGCCACGCTTGATGCGGTCGAGATCCGCCAAGGCGCGGGCATGCAACGCGTCGCGGGGGTCGGTGAGTGCGACCAGCGGCCCCGTGTCGATGAGGATCACTGGCGCCCCTTCTTCAGCTTCGCGACGATGGCCGCCCTTGCCTGTTTCGCGTCATGCACGTCGTAGTCGCGCGGGGTGACGTCCGGTGGGTCAGGGTATTTCGCGTAGATCTCCGACAGCATTTCGGCGGCGGTGCGACCGTCCCGGCGGTGCTGCCGCCGCCGCTCATACTCGGCGCGAATCGCCTCGCGGACGATCGATGATATCTCGACGCCCTGTTTGCGAAGCGCATCCGCCTTGCGCGCGTCCTGCGCGTCCAACCTGACGTTGATCAGCTTCATACTCAGATTGTAAAGACGATTTGTATTTACGTCAATCGCGGCACGTGCGTTATGGCTTGCGGAAGTGGATGACCGGGTCGCGGAAGTTGACGCCGACGTCGGGGGTGACGATCTGGTAGCCCTTTTCGAGGAGCATGAGGCAGGTTCGCTCGAGGCCGGCGTGGTACCAGCGGCCTGGAGAGGGCTCCTGGTCTTCGCGGACGTCCTTGGGGACCAGCGCCTGGCCGGGCAGGGGGGAGCCGTCCCACTCAATGCCGGCGAGGGGGGCGAGGGCGCGGCGGACGTCCAGTTGCCGCTGGTGCTGGGCGGCCCAGTTGTACTTCTCGTAGTCGGCGATCATGACGAACGCGTTGGCGCCGCTGCGGAGCTTGGGCCAGAGGTTGGTCATATAGGCCTCGATGCCGTCGAAGGAGACATGGCAGAGGCAGCCGAAAGAGAAGAGGTAGTCGAACGAATCGTCGGGGAGCTGGGCGCAGGAGAAGTCGCCGACCTGGTGGTAGTGGACGTGAGGGTGCCGGCCGACGTAGGTCCAGAAGCCGTTGTGGTCGGCCGGGAGCGCGTCGAGGCACCAGACGGCCTTGGCCTTGAGCATGGCGCGGGTCCAGGCGCCGCGGCCGGGGCCGATCTCCAACGCTGTCACGCCGGGATGGATGAAGGGGCGGATGCAGGCGACGTAGGTCGCATGGAGGACGCTCATATAGCCCATGGCGCCGTAGCCGCTGGGGGCGAGGGGGTCGAGCGGGTTGCCCTCGTAGTAGCCGCCCCTCCAGAGGGTCTGGAAGGAATCGAGCTCGCGGCGGAGGCGGTCGGCGGTTGTGGGGGATTCGGGTACGGCGACGGCGGCGGGAGTCTGGGACATGGATGCCTCGTGCGCGAGGAGGTGAAGCGACGGTGCCGCGCGCAACGGTGGCGCGCACCGTTGGGAAATATCGGTCGTATGCGAACGGCGGCTGGAGCGGATGACCTATCGGGTTGGGGACCGCACCGGCAGGGCGGTCGCGGCCCTGGGTTGGGCGGCGCGGTAGTCCTGGCCGAGCAGGGCGGCCAGGGTCGCGGCGATCTGGCGTTGAGTCTCCTCGCCTTCGCCGATCACACCACGTGCCTCGACGCCGGGGCCCATCATCGCCGCCCACCAGCCGTCGGCTCCGGGGACCTTTTCGCCGTGGTCGGTCCAGTCCTTGGGCGTGCTGCCGCGGCCGTGGTCGGTGGTGATTACGAGGGCCGTGCGACCGGCGTACTGGGGCATCGATTGGGCGGTTTCCCACAGTCGCTTGATGAACTCATCCGATCGTTTGGCGGATTCGAGATAAAGATCGTAGCGGCGTCCGTGCGCCCACTCATCCGTCTCGCCGAGCATGACGTAGAAGACGCGCGGCTTGTGGCGGATGAAGGCGTCGAGGGCGGCTCCTTCGACGATCGAATCGGGCGGCTCGTCGGGCCAGAGGCGCGTCGTGCGAGCGAGCAGGTCGTTGAGCACCTTTTCCCGCTCGGTCAGCGACGCGCCGTGGAATGGACGGATCGGGTCCCAGCCGGCGATCGCGGGAACGCCGCTGCGGCCTGAGTTGATGATCGGCCCCAGGCGGTTCCAGGCGCCGTAGGCGACGACCTTGCTCTCAAAGCCCGGTCGATGATTCAGCCATTCGAGGACCGTCACGTTCGGGTTGGGCGGGTAATCGTTGGAATCGACCTTCGGGTCGGCGTAGCCGCAGAGCATCTCGCTGTAGCCGGGATACGAGAAGCGAAAGGGGTTGGTGACGTGGGCAACGTTCTTGAGGCTACGGTCGCCGAAGACCTGGCCTTCTTTGGCGACGACGTCCCAGAAGAAGGGGAGGATGGCGGCGCGGCTATGTTCGACGGAGTCGCGGGCGAACTCTTCTTTAAGTCCCTTGGGATCGGCGACGCCACCGGCCTGTTTGGTGTTGAGCGTCGAGTCGAGGCCGCCGAAGACCTCCTGCCAGCGGAAGCCGTCCAGGGTGACGATGATAAGGTTGTCGGCAGTGCCGGCACGGTGAGACGGGCTCGTCGCGGTGCACCCGCCAGCGACGAGCCCCAGCAGGACGATCAGGATCCAGGGATGGCAGGCATGACGGTTCAGCAGCCGATCTCGCATCAAATCTCCTTGCACCCCGATTGGAGGTGGGCGAAACGTACTCATCGGTACGAGGTCGTACAAGCGCCCGCGCCCACAACGCGCCCGACGCTTGGATCACAGCGCCGCGCGGATTAAGCTGAGCGACCATGACCACGTCCCGCCTGATCGCGTTGGTGTCGGTCGTTCTGAGCTTTCCGGTCTTCATCTTCGCTGCCGACAAGGATCGTCCCGCCGTTCGGGTGCTCGTGTGGGACGAGCAGCAACCGGCGCAGGAAAAGGCGTACGACGGCAAGTTCCTCGGCGAGACGATCGCCGCTTATCTATCGAAGAACCCGGCTCTGTCTGTGCGGTCGGCGGCGATGCTTCCAAAGGATCAGATCGACAAGCGGGACGATCCCGAGCTGACCGAGCAATCCCTTGACCAAACCGACGTGCTGATCTGGTGGGGGCACCTGCGGCACCGGCAGGTCAAGTGGGAGGTGGGCGACCGGATCGTGGACCGGATCAAGGCCAACAAGCTGGCGCTGATCGCGTTGCACTCGGCGCAGGGCTCGACGCCCTTCATACGCGCGATGAACGCACGTTCGATCGATGATGCGCTCAAGACGCTTCCCGAGGAGCAGCGGAAAACCGCGAAGCTGGACCTCGTTTACCCGAACTACAGAGCCATCCAGCGCGATACACCGCTGACGCCGTCGGTCGAGCGCATCAACAATCCCGACGGCACCGTCACGCTGCGAATCCACCTGCCGCACTGCGTGTTCCCGTCGTGGCGTGAGGCGGGCGAGCCGACGCACGTGACCACGATGCATCCCGAGCACGCGATCGCCGCCGGGTTGCCGAAGACCTGGGACGTGCTGCACGATGAGATGTACGATGAACCGTTCCACGTGCCGGCGCCGGACCTGGTGGTCTTCGAGGAGCGCTGGGACAAGGGCGAGCATCACCGCGGCGGCATGTTGTGGAATCTGGGGGCGGGGAAAGTGTTCTACTTCCAGCCGGGGCACGAGACGTTCGGCGTGTATAAGGAAGCCTTGCCGCTGAAAGTCGTCGAGAACGCGGCGGTGTGGCTGGGGGGGCAGGTATCCAAGTAGTTCGGCCTTTATGGGATCAGGCACAGTATAATCAGCGGGGTCGGTCTGCCGACGGCATTTGGCTGGCGGCTCGCCGAATCTTGGCATGCGCTTTTATCATGGCACCGATATCGATACGGCGATGAACTTCTCATTCCGCCAGACGTCTTCGAGCTGTTCAACGATCTGCGTCGAAGCGGCGAGATCACGATGTCTCCAAATCCATGACGACAGGCCGAACCATGCCGGTCGCTGACGCCCTGACGCATCTTCGCGCTCACCCGGAGTTCTACCTGCCCGGGGGGCGGCTCGAGCCGTCCGATTTCGCCACGCGCCTCGCCGGCGACGCGCTGGCGCTTGGCGCCACCCGTACACTCGCCGTTCATCACCATGACTGGTGGGCGGTGGCCGCGGACACCGATTGGCTGGTCGCAATTCCTCAGGTGGCACCGCGTGAATTATTCCAGCGAATCGTCCCCTTTCCTCAGGCGGGTGCCAATTCGATGCGCTCGGAAGTGCTGATTGCCGCGTTTGCCGACGATGTGGTCACGTGGACCAACGGGGTCCTGGAGGTACTCAAGGGGCGGTCGGAAGGTCTGGAGTCGCCTCGCATGATTCCCAATGACGGGACGTGGCGGCGGGCAGTGGCATTTCGCTTCGAGCCCGCCCGGCTGAAGGCGACTCTCATTCCCGCGGCGACCTCCGTCTAGACCAACAGATGCGCTGCATTGTGCTTCCATCCATTGGCGCGTCGATTATCCTTCCGGCATGACCCTCAAGAGCTGGATCGCCATCGCCGGGTTATGTGTGACATCGCTCGCCTTCGCAGCCGACAAGCCGCCCATCCGCGTCCTGGTGTGGGACGAACAGCAACCCGCCCAGAAGCAGGCTTACGGCGACAAGTTCCTGGGCCAGACCATCGCGGAGCACCTGTCGAAAAACCCGGCCCTGTCCGTCCGCACCGCCGCCATGCCCGCCAAGGGCCAGACCGACAACGACCCGGCCCTTTCGCCGCAGTCGCTCGAGCAGACGGACGTGCTGATCTGGTGGGGCCACGTGCGGCATCGCGAGGTCAAGTGGGAGGTGGCCGATCGGATCGTCGATCGGATCAAGTCGGGCCAACTGGCATTGGTCGCGCTGCACTCCGCACACTGGTCGAGCCCCTTCATCCGCGCGATGAACGCCCGGACGATCGAGGATGCGCTCAAGACGATTCCTGAAGAGCGGCGGAAGACCGCGACGTTGAACCTGAATTATCCGAAGTACACGACCGTCAAGCGTGACGCGCCGATGACACCCGCCGTGCACAAGACGACCAATCCGGACGGCACGGTCACGCTCGACATCGACCTGCCGCACTGCGTCTTCCCGGCGTGGCGCGCCGACGGCAAGCCCGGTCACGTCACCACGCTCCTGCCCGACCACCCGATCGCCAAAGGCCTGCCGCGGCAGTGGGACGTCGCCCACACCGAGATGTACGACGAGCCCTTCCACGTCCCCGCGCCCGACGCCGTGATCTTCGAGGAGAAATGGGACGCCGGCGAGCATTTCCGCAGCGGCTGCCTGTGGAACGTGGGGCAGGGCGAGGTCTTCTACTTCCGCCCCGGTCATGAGACGTTTCCGGTTTACAAGGAAGAACTGCCGCTGAGGGTGATCGAGAACGCCGCGGTCTGGCTCGGGCAGCAGGTCCGCGGTGGCGGGCAGTGACGGGCAGATCGCATCTCGCGCATGCTGTTCAACTCCTACGAGTTCATCTTCCTCTTCCTGCCGCTCTGCCTGGCGGGTTATGCCCTGCTGGGCTACCTCGGCCGGCACCGCGCGGCGCTGGCGTGGGTGGTCGTCTGCTCGCTCGTCTATTACGCGTGGTGGAAGCCGCCCGAACTGGATCACTGGACACCGCGGTTCCTGCTGATCATGGTGGCGTCGGTCGCCGTCAATTACCTGCTCGGCACGGCCATTCTCTCGCGCGATCCCGCTGACCATCGTGCGATCCGCGCGGTCCTGCTCGGCTTGGGCATCCTGTTCAATTTCGGCCTGCTCGCGTACTTCAAGTACACCGGCTTCTTCCTCTCTTCGATCAATTCGCTGTTTGACGCGTCGATCGCGATTCCAACGGTCATCCTACCCTTGGCGTTCTCGTTCCACACGTTCCAGCAGCACGCGTACCTGGTCGACGCGTGGCATGGGCGGGCGGGACGGTATTCGCCGCTGGATTACAGCCTCTTCGTGCTTTTCTTTCCCCAGTTGCTCGCCGGGCCGATCGTCCATCATCGGGAGATGCTGCCGCAGCTCTCGTCCCATCGCGTCGGTCACGTGCGCGCGCGGCACGTGGCGGTCGGGTTGTCGATGTTTGTGATCGGGCTCTTCAAGAAGGTGATGGTCGCCGACCGCGTGGGGGCGCTGGTCGCCCCGGTGTTCGGCGCGGCGGCCGCGGGGCGATCGCTCACGTTCGGCGACGCCTGGCTCGGGGCGCTGGCGTTCACGTTCCAGCTTTACTTCGACTTCTCGGCCTACTCGGACATGGCGATCGGCGTCGCGCGCATGCTGGGGTTGCGCCTGCCGATGAACTTCAACTCGCCCTACCAGGCGGCGAGCGTCATCGACTTCTGGCGGCGCTGGCACATGACCCTGTCGCGCTGGCTTCGCGATTACGTCTACATCCCGATGGGCGGCAACCGTCGCGGCGCGACCCGCCGGTGGATCAACCTGATGGCCACCATGCTGATCGGCGGCCTGTGGCATGGCGCGGGGTGGACGTTCGTCTTCTGGGGCGGCCTGCACGGCTTCTACCTGGGCGTCAACCACGCGTGGCGGCGCCTGCGCCGCCGGGGCGGTCCGCCCGGCGAGATGCCGCCCGCGCCGTCGCGACTGGGCCAGTGCGCCGGCGTGCTGGTGACCTTCTTCGCTGTCACGGTTGCGTGGGTCTTCTTCCGCGCGCCCGATTTTGCCTCGGCGTGGCGGATGCTCGGCGCGATGTTCGGCCGGCACGGATTTACACTGCAATCGCGCTTCGGCGACCGCGACGAGGCGATCCTGCTGTCGGTATTGCTCCTGGCCGTCTGGCGGCTGCCGAACACGCAGCAGATGCTCGACCGTTTCCGCCCCGCCCTGGGCTACCGCCGCGGCTCGACCAAGCGCGGCGAGTTGATCCAGTGGCGGCCGAACCTGTGGTGGGCGGCAGGGCTGTCGATCGTTGCCGTGGTCGCGATCACACACCTCTCGTACGTTCGCGAGTTCATTTATTACCAGTTCTGATAAATTGCCGGGCGATGCGCTGCGGCCGCCGGACGTTTCGACGTTACCTCAGGCACTTCGCGATCCTCGCCGGGATCGCGCTCGCTGCCGTTGCGCTTTTCAACGTCCTGGTCGATCCCAACCGGACGTTCGGCCTGTACCACGATGCCCGGCTCGACGCCGCCAAAGCTTCCCGCGCCGGCCGTCTGACCAAGGCCGAGCAGCTCCGCCACGGAACGTGGGACACCGTGATCCTGGGCAACTCGCGCGTCGATTGCGGGATCGACCCGACCAGTCCACTCTGGCCGTCACCTCGCACGTTTAATTGCGGCCTGACCGGGCTCAACTTTAGCGAAGAAGCGAAAGTGTTCGAGTTCCTCGCCCAGGTCGTCAAGCCGCGCGAGGTCGTGCTTTGCCTGGACTTTTTTCACTTCCAGGATGCTGCCCCCATTTCCGACGAGTTCACGTACTCCCGCTTCAACCTCGCCCGCAGCTCTCTGGCGTACGACATCGACGCGCTGTGGGGCGCGACGACCACCTGGCACTCGATCCTCGCGCTCAACGCCCGCTTCTCGAAGCGCCCGCGCGAGTATTCCGAGCAGGGCCTGCGGATCAAGCCGATGGCTCCGCCCAGGCAGACCGGCCGCGCCGCCTTCGAGGGCTACGTCTCCCGCGCCATCGAATCCTGGCGCCAGGAGGGGGGTCGAAGCGGTGATGACGCGTGCATGCAACTGTTCGCCCAGGTCCTGCGGTCGGCAGCCCGGCACGGCATCCGGCTCACGGTCATCATCCTCCCCGTTCATGCGTTCGACCTGGAATTCACGCGCGTGCAGATGGGCAGCCTTCAGGTGTTCGAGGAATGGAAACGCCGGCTCGTGAAAACGATTGCCGATGTCGGCCGCGAGTGCCATGCCGGCGCTCCGCCCGTCCCGCTATGGGATTTCACGGGCTTTACCGGTTACGTCGCCGACCCCGTCGCCCCGCCGGGCGACGCGCGGGCGATGGCGTGGTACTGGGAGCCCAGCCACTTTCGCAGGGAGCTGGGCGACCTGCTCATCGCTCGCATTCACGGTCGTACGTCCAGTGACGGTCATGACATCAGCCATTTCGGCGCGTTGATCCACGAGTCAAACATCGAATCGCACCTGGCGCGCCTGCGAGTCGAACGCGAGAGTTTCTCGCGACAATACGCGGAGGAGATCCGGTTCATCGAGGAGCACGTCCACGCCGCGAACCGATGATCTATTCTTCGATGCGGTAGAGGGCGGATTTGGATCGCAGGAACAGGCCGCGGCCGCTAACCGCCGCGGTGGCCATGAAACCGTCGTCAAGCTTGTTCTCCGCGAGCTTTTTGAAACTGCGACCCGGTGCGACGACCGTCGTCGTGCCGTCCTCGCCGAAGAAGTAAATCTTGTTGTCGCCGTAGAGCGGCGCCGCCGAGAAATTGCCGCGGAGTCGCTGCCGCCAGACGTCGGCGCCGCTCAAGGCGTCCACGCACGAGGCGATGCCGCCGTCGTCCACGAAGTAGAGCAGGTCGCCGACCAGCAGGGGGGAAGGCTTGTTCGGCGCGTTTTTCGTGATCTTGAAGGCGACGTGATCGGGGCCGAGCACGCCCTGGCCGTCCGGGCGGATGGCCAGCACCGCCCCCTTGCCAAATCCGGGGCAGAGGTAGATCAGGCCGTTGCCGATGACCGGCGTCGCCGCGCCCGAGTGCCAGTCGCGGTGCTCGAAACGCCAGATCTCGCGGCCGGTGTGCGGCTCGTACGCGTAGGTGGCCT
>DATBFY010000248.1:0-6971 GCA_036558265.1 Tepidisphaeraceae bacterium
CCCTCGCGGTATTCCATGAGCGGGGCGTACTGCAGGCTGAATCCGCCGTCGAGGATGGAGAGGAAATCGCCGCGGCCCGGTTTTTCGATCAGGACCGACGCGACGTTTCCGTAGTTCCCGCATCGCCACGGGCGAGTGACGTCCAGGCCGCACCACTGGATCGTCGGCGTCTTATACTTGTCGAATTTGTACTGAAGTTGGGGCGGGGTGAGCGTCGCCTGGCCGCGCCAGTCCCGCAGGTTGTCGAGTGAGAGCCCGGCGAGCACGGGGTGATCGGCCAGGCGGTTGAAAACCTGCCGCAGGCCGTACTCTTCGACGTGAAAGCCGAGCCGCCTCTCCAGGACGTCGGCGGTCTGCTCGAAGACGATGACCTTCAGACCGTCGCGAACCCGGCTAAGGTTGGGCGCGGTTCCGTCCGTCGTCAGCGCGGTTTTCCCGATGATCAGGATGTCATAGCCGGAAAGGTCAGCCGCGGCATCGACGCTCTGGAACGACGCGCCCAGGCGACGCAGCAGTTCGCCGGTTTGGCCGGGCGGATCGAAGAGGGCGATCTTGCCGGCAAGCTTGGGCACGGGTGCGGGTGCGGGTGGCAGGACGTGAAACGCGAACGTATCCGTCTGCGGCTCACCGACGTCGGGGCGGGCGGTCAACGTCACCTCGTACGTTCCAGGCGCGAGGCTGGCGGGCAGGTCGCATCGGATCGGCAGGCGCTTCTGCTCGCCGGTTTCGATGGTAAACGTGCCCCGGCCCGTGACGGCTTGAGGCAAGTGCCAGGTCCACTCGCAGTCGAAGCTGACCGGCCGGCGCGACTCGTTGATCGCGATGATCTGTTTGTCGATCGCCTGGCCGGGCTGGTAATCGTGATCCTTCGCGGTGAAGTGCTCGCCGCTGCCGGCGATGTAGGCGAGGGTCGGCTGGTTGTACCGCAGCAGCGCCCGCGCCGCCGACGTGGGAACCCAATCCGAAGTGTCGTACGCGTACTCGTACTGTTCGAATCGGCGGTCGAGGAAATCGGGGCTGTATCCGGGGCGCTGCAGGTGTTCCCAATCGACGTCGAACGTCTTGCGCATCGGCGAAAACCCGGGGCGCAGCGTCCACATGCGATGCAACTCCCACGAATTGAACGCCGAGACGCCCCACGCTCGAAACGCCGGCCAGTCATCCGCGATGTACGTCGCCATCACGTCGAGAATGTTGGGAACGTCGAACTTATAGTCGGGGATGCTGAAGGGGTAATCCCACCGGTGCCAGGGCGTCCCGCGCTGCCAGGCCTTGGCTTCCCACCGCAGGTTGCGCTTCTCCTTCTCCGTGATGTCATACGCCCTGTCGCCGCGATACTGCGCGCTCCATTCGGGGAAACATTCCTCGTAAGTCACTGCGCCGTTGCCCCAGGAGCGCTCGCCGCGGAACCAGCCGCGATACGTCGTCCAGTCGATGTCGCTCGGCGTACCGTATTCGAGGAGCAACAGCGGCTTGATGCCCTCGGTCGCCCAGTGCGCGAACCAGTCGCACCGCTCCTGGCTGGGGACGTGGTTGAGGTAGATGTTGAGCGTGAAGGTCCGACCCAGGTTCGCCCCGCCGTGGTGGTAGATGACGCGCGTCGGATCGATCGCGCGGACGATGCGCTCGGCGCGCTGCGCCAGCACCGCGTTGCGGTCGTCGGGCTGGCGGATCGTCCCGGTCATGTCGCGCCGGCCGTCCATGTGGTCGGGGTTGTGTTCGTCGGCGTAGCCGCAGAGGTTGTGGTTCATCGCGTACGCGACCACGGACGGATGATTCTGCGCCGCGCGCACGTAATAGGCTGCGTGTCGGGCGTAATCGCTCGCGGCCTTCGCATCGTCCTTCTTCCAGTTGTACGCGTTCACGTGGGGCATCGAGAACGAGACGAGCACCCCCGCGTCGTCGGCGGCGCGCAGGATCTCGTCAAACCCCAGGTTCGCCCCCGGCAGGCAACCGTAGTTGTGCGTGTAAACCAGGTTCACGCCGATCGCCTTGAGCCGGCGGAACGTCTCGCGCGCGCCGTCATACGTCGCGGCGGCGGTGCTGATCTGGGCGCTGTCCAGCGGAACCGCAAAACAGTGGATGCGCGAACCGTTGAGTCGAAAATCGCGCCCGTCGATGCGAAATTCCCGGAACCCGAAGCGCACCGGCGGCAGCACGTCAACCGTCGCGCCCTGGGCATTGATGAGCGACAACTGCAGGTCGTATAGATTGCCCGGCGTATTGAGGTCCCACAGCTTTTCCGGCTTCCAGGGACCTCCGAAGGTCAACCGGCCGTCCTTCAAGTCTGAATCTCTGAAGGCGTCGCTGGTCAACTCGTGCACGAACTGACCCTTGTCCGATACCGCGGCCCTCAGTCGGTACGTCCCCCGCGGGTTCAGATTCTGCAATCCCGCGCTGATGGCAAGTTCCCACTTCTGCACCGAGGTTTCGATCCGGACATCCGCCAGGCGCGCCGCGGCGGGCGTGCCGACCAGGTACACGTCGCCGCACAGGCCGCGAAGATGCACCGTGGCCTTGGAGCTCGTTCCGGCGCCATTCTCGGCAAAATACGTTGTTTCCTCGCCCAGCGGCACGGCGGCGGCCCGCAAGGACAGGACGTGAGTCCCTCCAGCACGGCACGCGCCCGTGATCTCCACCTCCCCACCGGGGAAGTAAGCTTCGCCCATCTTCTTGCCATCCACGTAGACCGCGGCCGCCGAGTACAGGTACTCCATCGACACGGCAATGCGCCTGCCCGCCCAATCCGACGGCACGGTGAACTCGCGCTGGTACCAGGCGACCACGACCTTGCGAAGGTCGCCGCCCTTCCACGCCGGCGCCGGGTAAGCAATCTGCGAATCGACCCACTGATAGTCGCCGCGCGAGCCCGGCCAAGGCCCCGGAACCTTCGCATAACCCCAATCATTGGCCGGCAAAGCGCCCGCCGCATCCGCTGCCGGCTGCCACCGCCACAGGCCGTTGAGGCAGACGCGCTCGCGCGTCGCCGTCGTCTCGCGAGCGGCGCGCTCCAGATCCCAGACCGCCCTCACGCCCCCCGGCAGCGCGGCATCGCCCGCAGCGCGACAGATCGCCGGAAAAACGAACAGGACGGCACAAATCCAAGCTGTTCTCATGAGCGCCTCGGCAAGACGTGGACCGATCGCCTGTACAGCGGGGCTCAGGCGTTCTCTTCCGCTGAGTAGTCTCGTGTCCGGCCGCCGTTGTCCTGATCACAAGCGCCTACCGCGCTCGTCGAATCGTGAATTCAGACACCCGCGCCCAGTGCTCGGCGTCTTTGGGTCCCTGGTAGAACTGCAGGCTGACCTGCGGCTGACCCTTGATCGGCAGGTCGCACTCCCCGACGTCCCGCCAGTCCCCCCTGGGCGTCTTGAACTGACCACGCACCCGCTTGCCCTTGACGATCATGCGCAGTTGCACATCGGTCGAATCCAGCGGCGTGATCGAGATCGTCCTCGTCTTGTCGTTCTCCTCCCGTCCCATCACCACCGACAGCTTTCCGTCCACCAGTTCCTCGCCCACCTTGACCATGTGCCCGTCGTCGTAATACCACACCAGGTCCACCTGCTCGTACTGCGACGTCGGCCGATTGGAGACGGCCGCCGTAATTTCCACCCCCTGACGCTCCGGATCGGGCGCATCGCGCAGCAGCACGTTCTTCGCATCGTTCGCCGGCCCCCACATGTTCCCCGGCTGCACGTGTACCTCAAGCCCGCGCTCGCCCGCGCGCCAGTGCTTGGGATCTTCGCGCACCCAGCGCCAGCCGTCTGCGAGCTTGGATCGAAATGAGTCGTGAAACAGCACGCCCGTGTCCTCCTCGGCCGCCTGCACGCTGGCCAACACGACGCCGACGAGAAGGGCCCCGCACGCGAGATAGGCGGTGTTGATCATGATCCCCTTTAGTATGCCGCGCGTACTCCGACGAAATCAAACGCGGCGGACGCCGGTTCGATGGTATAACGCACGCTCCCCGTGCGGAGGTTCATCATGTCCCGCCTCGCGAAATGCCTCTCCATGATCGCCGCCGCATATCTTTGGGTCGCATGCGGGCAATTCGGACGCTCCGAATCGCCGCCGCCCCCCGCCGCCGCCCGCGCGGCCGCCTCGCGCCCGGCCGATCTCGACGGCGACTGGGCTGCCATGCGCCGCATCACGCCCCGCGGCTACGTCTGTGCCCGCGCCAAAACGCCGATCGTGATCGACGGCCGCGCCGACGAACCGGCCTGGGAATCGACCCCATGGACCCAGGACTTCGCAGACATCGAGGGCGACCGCCGGCCCGCCCCCCGCTTCCGCACCCGTGCCAGAATGCTCTGGGACGATGACTGCCTCTACGTCTACGCCGAGCTGTCCGAGCCGCACGTCTGGGGCACGATCACGCAGAACAACCGCGTCATCTTCCACGACAACGATTTCGAGGTCTTCATCGACCCCGATGGCGACAACCACAATTACTACGAGTTCGAAATGAACGCCCTCAACACGATCTGGGAGCTGACGCTCGAGAAGCCCTACCGCGACGGCGGCCCGGTCCGCAATGCGACGAACATTAAAGGGCTGCGCTCCGCGGTCCACGTTGACGGCACCTTGAACGATCCGGCCGACACCGACCGCGGCTGGTCCGTCGAACTGGCCATCCCCTGGACCGGCCTGGCGCGTTACGCGGCCACCGGCCGACGCGCCTGCCCGCCGCGCGACGGCGACCAGTGGCGGATGAACTTCTCCCGGGTCGAATGGCTGATCGACATCATCGACGGCAAGTACCGCAAGATCCCGCGCGAGATGCGCCCGGAGGACAACTGGATCTGGTCGCCCCAGGGTGTGGTGGACATGCATCGCCCCGAGCGCTGGGGCTACGTCCAATTCACCGCCTCGCCGGACACCGCCACCTTCCGCCCGGACCCCACGCTCGCCGCGCGCGACACGCTGATGACCGTCTACCACCGCCAGCGAGCCTTCCGCGAACGCACCGGCCGCCACGCGATCTCGGCGGCCGAATTGGGCCTGCCTGCCGACGCGGTCGAGCTCACCGCGCAGGGGCGGGGCTACACCGCCACCACCCACGTCACGTTGCCAGGAGGCGCGACTCGCGTCCTCCACGTCCGCGAAGACTCGCGCCTGTGGGAGGACTGAATTCCCTTATCGATCTCCACACCGCTGGGTGCAACATGCCACATGAACACATTCGTGAGAAAACGGCGCGTCGGGACTTCCTGAAAGGCTCCGCCGCCGCCGCCGCGCTGGCGTCAGCCGCGCTGCCGCTGACAGACCTTGCCCCGGCCCGCGCCGCGCCCGGTGTCCCCAATCAACCTCTCGTCGGCATCCAGGTCGGCGCCGTCTCTTTCGCCGACGAGGGCGTTGACCAGGTCCTCGACATCATCCAGGAGCGCGGGCAGGCCAACGCGATCTTCCTCGCCACCTTCACCTACGGCCGCGGGATCGCCGGGCGGCAGGTGCCCGGCCAGCTCCTCCCCGATCACGGCAAGCAGGAGTACGACGACAAGACCTTCCACGGCGGCAACTACGCCACCCCCCACCGGCGCTTCTACGAGAAGACCGTCCTCAAGGACACCCGCGCCCCCGACTTTGGCGACCTCGACATCCTCCAGGCCGTCCTGCCCAGGGCCAAACAGCGCGGCATCAAGGTCTACTGCTGGTACGAGGACGTCTGGCGACGCGACATCCCCAACGTCGAACAACTCCAGGAAGTGGACCTCTCGGGCCGCAAGGCCGCCACCCTCTGCCCCCTGAATCCCGACTTGCGCAACTTCCTCATCGGCCTGACCGAGGACTACTGCACCTCCTACGACATCGACGGCGTCATGTGGGGCTCCGAGCGCCAAGGCCCGCTGCACACCGCGATCGGCGCCTCCCACGGCGGCCGGCCCGACCCCTCGCGCGTCACCTGCTTCTGCGAGCACCACCAGAAAGCCGCCAGGGAACGCGGCATCGACGTCAAGCGCGCCATGGAGGGCTATCAGAAGCTCGCCCGGTTCGTCCGCGGCTCCCTCGCCAAAGAGCGGCCGGCCGATGGCTACTTCGTCACCTTCTGGCGCCTGCTCCTCGAATACCCCGAGCTGCTCGCCTGGGAGAAGCTCTGGACCGACGGCAAGCACGCCATCTACGGCGAGATCTTCCGCACCGCCAGGGCCGCCCGGCCAACCGCCCAGGTCGGCTTCCACATCTGGCACGCCAACTCGTTCACCCCCTTCTTCCGCGCTGAGCAGGATTACGTCGCCCTCGCCAGGACCGCTGACTTCTTCAAGATCGTCGCCTACAACAACTGCGCCGGACCGCGATACGTCCAGGCCATCAACAACATCGGCTCCACCATCTTCGCCGACGTCCCAAAGGACGAATTGCTCCAGCTCCACAACCATTTCCTCAACTACGGCGACGAGAAGCCCTACGTCCAGCTTCCCGCCGCCGGCCTGTCGGCGGATTACGTCGCCCGGGAGACCCGGCGGGCGCTGGAGGGCGTGCGCGGCACCCCCTGCCGCATCTATCCAGGGATCGACATCGACATCCCCACCGGAACGGACCAGAAGAAGACCACCCCCGCGGACGTACATGAGGCAACCGCCGCGGCACTCAAGGCGGGCGCCCACGGCGTCATCTTCTCGCGCAAGTATTCCGAGATGAAGCTGGCAAACCTCGCGGCCGGCGGTCGCGCGGTAACCGAGTCCGGCCGCTGACCACCAATCACCACCCCTCGCATTTACCTCTTAGCGGCTGGGCTTGCGCAGCGCGTCATGTCCGCCGTTCGGACGAATCCGACGTTTCAGGCGCCCTCGTGATCCCAATCGTCCCCGCGTCCTTCAGCAGCGACTCCCGCGCCTCCGCCACGATCGGTTCGAACTCCCCCTGCCGCGTATCGCTCGCGTCGATCCGGATCACCCCGTCGATCAGGCACACCTGCGCCGCATCATCCGCGCTGCGGAACAGGTACCGCTCGGCGTCGGCCTGCTCGT
>DATBFY010000249.1:0-10275 GCA_036558265.1 Tepidisphaeraceae bacterium
CGTTCCCCGATTCGCACTACCTGGCGGTTTCCGGAGGCGGGCAGAACGGCGCGTTTGGCGCGGGGGTGCTCTGCGGGTGGACCGCGCGCGGCGACCGTCCGAGCTTCAAGGTCGTCACCGGCATCAGCACCGGCGCGCTGACCGCGCCCTTCGCGTTCCTGGGCAGCGATTACGACCGGCAGTTGCGCGAGGTTTACACGAGCATCGACCAGAAGGACATCGCGATCTTCCAGGGCCTGCTCTCGCTGATCCGCGCCGATTCGGCGTTCAACACCGCCCCGCTCTCGAAGCTCGCCGAGAAATACTTCACCCGCGCGATGCTCGATCAGATCGCCCGCGAACACCGCAAGGGCCGCCGGCTCTTCATCGGCACGACCTATCTCGACGCGGGCAGGCCGGTCGTCTGGGACATCGGCAAGATCGCCTGCTCGGCGCGCCCCGACCGCGTGGAGCTCTTCCGCAAGGTGCTGCTCGCCTCGGCCGCCGTACCGGCCGCCTTTCCCCCGGTCTACCTCAAGGTCACCGGCGCCGACGGCAGGACGTACGACGAGATGCACGTGGACGGCAACGTGACCCGCGCCCTGTTCCTGCTGCCGTCCGAGCTGCGGTTTTCGGAACTGCGCGCCGGCCAGGGCGTCCAGCGGCGATCCCACCTCTACATCATCCGCAACGCCCGCTACGGCCCCGACTACGACGACGTGCGCCCGCGCGTCGGCGCCATCGCCGTGCGCGCGATCGACACGCTGGTCAAGTCCCAGGCCAACGGCGACCTGTTGACGCTCTACTACGAGGCCAGGGAGAACAACATGTCGTACGCCGTGACGTCCATTCCCGACGAGTTCGAAGATGACAGCCGCAGCATGTTCGACCGGAAATACATGACCCGCCTGTTCGACGCCGGTTACGAGCTGGGCCACAACGGCAAGGCGTGGCGCGCCAAGCCCTCGCTCGAGAGGGAGCCCGCGACGCGACCCTCGCGTTGAACAGAAGCGCCTATTCCCGCCTGGCCCGGAAGCGGAACCTCGCCCCACCTCGCTCGACGGAAATGTCCGCGAACCCCGCCGCCTCCAGCCGCCGCGCCAGCGTGTCGGGATCGACCGGCACGTACGTGTCGCCCAGGTGAACCAGCCGCAGCAGCAGCGAGCCGACCGCGTCGAACCCGGCGAAGACGCCGCCCGCAACCAGCACCCGCGATGCCTCGGCAAGCAACCGGTCCTGCAGCGCCGGCGTCGGCACGTGGTGCAGCATCGTGAGCGATACGACGCCCGTGAACGATCCGTCCGCGAACGGCATTGCCGCCCCGTCGCCGTGGACGATGCGGACGCTCGACCCCTCGAACCGCCTGGCGAGCTGCGCGGCCGCATCGGCATCAATCTCCAGCGCCGTCAATCGCCGCGCCGGGTTCCGCAGCAGGTCGGTCGTGAGGCCGGGCCCCGGACCGATCTCCAGCACGTCGTCTCCCAGATCCGCGTCCGACAGCGCGTAGGGGAGCAGGTCCGCCTCGAGCCGGCGCCGCCACCGCGCCGACCGGCACACCCGCCGATGAAACCAGTTCATGCCGTCCTCCCCGCTTGGCCCGCGCGCCGACGAGCGCGAGGATGCTCTAGCGATCCGATTTCGCGCCCCGGCCCAGCAGGTAATACACGTCCGTGCGGATCTTGCCCGGATCGTTGTTCCACTCGTCCACCCAATGGCCGTAAATCTCCCAGTTGGGCCCGGCCAGCGCGTGACCGTGTTGCGCGCACCAGTCGCGGATCGCCTGATGCGCCCCCTTCAACCGGTTGTAAGGGCCGAAATGCACGGTCGTCGCCACCGTGCCGGCCGGCAATTCCGAGCCCACCACCTCGCCGTGGCCCGCGAACGGCGCCTCCAGCTCGACGCCGACCTCGAGGTTGACCTGATCATCCAGGTAAAGCGAGACGTGCCGGCCCGCACCCTTGACCTGCTGCGCGCGCACGACGTTCCATACCAGGCCGCAGGCCTCGGGCACGACCCTGGGAAGCTCCTGCAGGCTGGCCCGGCGTCGGACGACGGCGATCGGACGAGGCTGCGCGACGGTTTCGAGCCGGATGTCGTATCCCATGGCGTTCACCTCGGCTGGACAACGAGCGACTGATAACGGCGGGGCGATCGCATTTGGGAGGGCGAGCCTCCGTGCGAGCCGCGGGTTCCCCGCAGGGGAACCCAAAAGACGGCTCAGGCGGAGCCTCGCCCTCCCCGCGATCGACGGCCAGTCCGGCGCCGCCGTCATTCTACCAAGGTCTGTCCCGCTTAATCCTTCTTCCGCTCCGTCGCCGCAGGCGCAGCGACACCCGGTTCCGCAGCCGCACCGCCACCCGCCGCCGGGCCATTGCTCATATACCTGGCCAGCGGGATCACATGATGATACCGCGTCATCACGAGTTGCCTGCCGTCGAACCAGTACGTCGTCAGCCAGATCTGGGCCCGCTCGCCCCAGTCCTTTCGGATCTCGAAATGCGCCACCCGCTTGCCGTCGGCGGAGGGTTTCGTGTCCAGCGTCACGGCCAGGTCCATGACCTGACTTTTGTTCTCCACCGGCGCCGGGACGCACAGATCCACGGCGTCCACGGGCTTGAGCCTCCCCTCGTCGGCGAGCGTGAACTCGACGGTGACCCGCCCGTTGCCGTGATCGTGCACCGCCACGTCGTATTTGAGCTTGAGCTGCTCCTTCGTCTGGCCGAGGATCTCGCCCAGCGCCCGGGCCTGGTTGGCCGTCAGCACCAGGGCCAGGAGCACCATCAGCGGCAACGACAAGCTTGGCATCGACATGACGGCGATCCTTTCGGCGAGAAGCGAGCGCGTACTTGCAGTTCGGGCATACCCCCCGACAGCCTCGTTACCCGATGTGACGCCCCCAAACCCCGGAAAGTTCCGCCTGCCTACCGGAACACCGGTATCCCCGCCCCCGGTGGAACGGGCGCGTCGCCCTCGAAGTCGACCGTCCCTACGCCCTTCGCCCCCGCGGCCGCCCCGCGCTCCAGTTGCCGCGAGAGGCGGCTGACGATCAGCTCCATCCGCTGCGCCGCCTCGGTCGGGGCGGTCGGCTGCATCTGCCGCAGCACGCTCATCACCGAGGGCCCGATCGCCAGAATCTGCGTCTGGGCCGCATCCCGCACCCGCCAGTCGTCCGAATCGAGCTGATGCGCGATGTGCCGGATCCTGGCGACCATGGGCGGGCTGGGCAGCGGCAGCGGCTGCTCGTACCGCGCGATCAGGGCGATCGGCACGCGCAGGCTCACCCCGCACTTGAGCAGGCACGTCAGGTGCGACTCGACCAGGCGCCCGCTGAGCGTCGAATCGTCCCAGAGCGTCACCTGGACGTCGTGGTCGCCCCCGGCGCGCGTGTGGGCCAGCGCCTTGATCTGGTCGCCCTCGACGTGGATCGTGTCGAACGGCGTCTCGAGGGACAGCGTGCCCCCGATCGTGCCCACCAGCGTGTCCTGGTTGGCTAGCGTGAACGTGGGCGTGAGGAAATCGGGCTCGCGCTCGGGCGCGAAGTTGAAGCGAAGCAGCGCCGCCGCCGGAAAGCGGGCGCGCTGCGGTTGCTGCGGTCCCCCGAGTCCCGGCAGCGCCATCTCGAACGCGCTGGCGCCCAGGAGCGCCGAGAGCCGCGTCCCGTCCACCAGGTGAACCTCCGGCACGTTGTTGTCCTCGCCCTGGAACACGATCGATGCGATCACGCCCGGGTTCAGGCGCACCGGCCCCGACGGCGTCGCCAGGTTGAAATCCCCCGGCGGGCGGTCGATGCGGATGCGTTCGCCGCTGCGGAGGTAGGCGGTGGGGGTGTTCTCGAAGTTCCACTCGTCTACGTCGCCGACGCGGTGGCGGTATCCCAGGCGCGTGATCTGGCTCAGCGGGATGCGGGTGAGTTGTCCGCCGGTCATCTCCAAAGGGAGCGAATCGACGTCCAACCGACCGCCGAAGATCTCGCCGTCGTTGGTG
Source organism: Tepidisphaeraceae bacterium (assembly GCA_036558265.1). Classification (GTDB taxonomy): domain Bacteria; phylum Planctomycetota; class Phycisphaerae; order Tepidisphaerales; family Tepidisphaeraceae; genus RYN-433. The sequence goes on from DATBFY010000249.1 coordinate 3,964, forward strand.
ACCAGGAGCTGCGACGGCTTGAAGGTGCCGACGTTGAGCATGGCCACGACCTTGTTGGCCGGGAGGATCAGCGGGCCATACAGGGTTTGAAGGCAAAATCGATCGATTTTGAGGGTGCCCCGGTAGGCGTCGCCGCCGCGGAGTTCCACGACGTCCAGCGCGTCGCCGCGGAGGATCTCGAGGTCGCCCACCAGCGGGTCGCCGCCGGGGAAGTTCACCACGCGCTTGCGCAACTCCCTGGGCAGGTCGCTGAGGAGGTCGCGCTCGCGCAGCTCCTTCCAGTCATCGGCGGCCTGGTCGGCGGTGCGGCGGCGCAGTTGCAGGTGAACGATCACAACCGTCTGGCGGGCCGGGACTTCGACGTCGTAGAAGATGTCCACGTTGTCGTCGTTCATCCGGTAGTTGAACCGCGGCTGGAGCTTGGCGCCCCGCCCGCAGGCGATCATCGCCACCGCATTGTTGGGATCCGCCAGCGCGAAGCCGCAGGGCTGCGAACGGGTCTTCTTCTCATCCACCAGCGGGACGGCGTTCACCAGCGACTGGCCCATGTTGAAGTAACAGCGGAGCTGCGCCTTGATCGGCGCCGCCGTGGGGTTCTCGAGGATCTCGGTGAAGCGGACCGTGCTCAGCGAGGGCAGGACCGCGACCCGGCGGGAGACGTTCAACCCCGCGAGCTGCATCGGCGGAAAGTTCAGCTCGTGACGCGCCGGGTCCAGCACCGCCTGCTGCGTGGGCGACTGGTACTGCGCCATGTTGTTGATGAAAAGTCGCCCGCCACCGTCGTAAAGGTCATTTCCGCCGTCGCCGATCGAGCCGTCAAACTGAACGTCCCACTGCGACCCGGATTCGTCCGGGAAGACGTACGGAAGCTGGACGAGTTGACCCGTGCCGGCGGGCTGTTGGGCAAACGTCGTCAGGGCGAGCAGGCCGATCAGCAGAAACCGGAGGGGCGGGACGACCGACAAAACGAATCGGGTCATAGGGCAACCCCACTCCAGGCGCCGCAGGGCAAAGTCCGCGGCGCACACGAGGCGCGGCTGGTACGTCAGCAACGATTATAACCGGTGCTCGATAAACCTGGGGCGGCTTGACGCCCTCTGCGTCGGTGCAGGTGGCATTCCACGCATGGATTGCGCTTGATTGGACGCGGATTCTGCGCGTTTTGTTTCCCAGATTACGGTGCAGAGATTCCTGATGTGAGCGCCGGTGATGGAGCGCATTGTGTCAGATAGCATGACAAATCCGGATGGCTTGTTGACGAGAGGTGAAGTGCGCCCCCGATCCCCCCATTTGGAGGACATGGTCTCGCGCCGATGGGAGGATCACATGGACTGGCTGGAGAACCAGAAGCGATTTCCCGGCATCCCGTCCCCGATCCATTGGTTGCGCGGCTTGCTTGCGCTGATCGTCGCCGCGGTGCTCAAGCCCGACGCGTGGCTCGCTTGAGCGATCGGCGTTTCTCGCGATGAATCGTCCCCCTGCGGCCCCCCCGGCCGCAGGGGGTATTTTTTTCGTGATCCGCCGCATCGAGCATGTCGCGAACCTGGGCGAGCAAGTGCTCGGTCGAGAGGAGCAGCCGCTGAGATTTGCCGCGTTGGGCGGCGGCGCGGCGGGCAAGCTGGGCAACCGTTTCGAACATCGTCCCCCCTGGCGTGGGACGTTCCGGACTGAAGATCAGTCGACGATGGAACATGGGGGCACATCATCCCCCGCGTCAGATAAACGACAATTCCCCCAAAGAGGGCTATGCGTCCCGTAGTCGATTCGTGCGTCAGGTTGGATTGGGTCCTGCGCAGGCGATTGGATTCCAGCGAAGGAAGATTCCCGGTACGATTCACCGCGGGCACGAACTCCAGGAGCGAGCATGGACTGGCATGATCGTATCGGGGTAGATCCGAAGGTGTTGGTCGGCAAGCCGATCATCAAGGGGACACGGATCGCCGTTGAATTTCTAATGGAGTTGCTGGCCGAGGGTTGGACGCGGGAACAAATCCTGGGGAACTATCCGCAGTTGAAGGCTGAGGACATCGAGGCGATCCTTCGCTACGCCACGGACATGATGAAAGGGGAGCGGACTTACCCCACCGGCTGCGTGGCGGCGAGATGCGGCTGAAGCGCGCCGCGTGGCCGTTCGCGATGACAAGCCCGTCCGCTTCACGCGCTGCGGTCCGACTGGCCGGTGGATCACCCATCGCGATCGACGCGATCGGGCAACCGCAAGATTCCCGTACATAGAGTTGGGATTCATCCTGTCAATATTCTTCTTGAAGAAACCTAAAGGTGGGTTTAAGAGTCATTTGCAGGCGGTTGCGCGCGCCGGGGTTCAAGGATGTTCTTTGACGCGGCGCGATGGAGACTCAATGGTTATGCAGGGAGGGGCAATGATCTTCCGTAACGTTCTGGGAAATATCGGCCGGTCGAAACTGACGATGACGGCGCTGGCCTTGACAGCGATTTCGTGGGGACCGGTGCTGGTTGTGCGTTCACTATCCGATGTCGGACCGCCCATGCACCCCTGCTTCGGCTACGTCTCTCTCGCGCTCCTCGCGGTTTCCCTCTTCGTTGACTTAGCAAAGCCGCGGCCGGCCTCTGCATAACCAGGCGCTGGAGCGGACCGGCGGCTGAGGTATCCTTGGAGTCCTGGCTGGCATCGCGCCGGCCCACTCAACGGCCTTACGTTCTCCCGCACATGAGTGAGTCGGACGCCCAAGTAGCTCTTCGTATTGCCCGCGAAATCCTCGACGGCTCAGCTCCCGTCCTTTTGGGATGCCGACGAATCTGCGGCCCCATCCATCGCCTGGGTATCGATCGCGAGACGCCGTTCGTCACGTTCATCGGGGTCGAATCGGAAACGGATCATCTCCCGATCGATCCCGAGGAGCGCAAGTTGTGGAACGCTGAAGTGCTCGTCGAAATGGACAAAGAAATCGCGCGTGCGTCGGAGTGGGCAAAAGGCATGGTGCTTGCTGCAAGTCAAGCAGTCGTCCAGCGGTTCGGCGAGTGCGGATAACCCGCCGATGGAGCGGACCGCGGCGGCGGTATACCTCGCTCGTTGTCGAGCGTCGCGCGTGCGCCGCCGCGGCCGCTTAACGGCCTTACTTTATACCCCGGAGGACGGTGCGACTTCCGACCATCCAAGGTGTCATCGATCGCCGCATTCTCGTGAATTATCGCGTGGACGCCGGCGTTGCCGCGCGACTGCTTCCTGCCCCGTTCCGCCCGAAGCTTGCCAACGGTTACGCGATGGCCGGCATCTGCCTCATCCGCCTCAAGCAAATCCGACCAGCCTTCGTGCCGCTCGCCGCCGGCGTCGGGTCGGAAAACGCGGCGCATCGCTTCGCCGTGGAATGGGATCGCGACGGACAGCGCCAGGAAGGCGTGTTCATCCCGCGGCGCGACACCAGTTCGCGCCTGAATACGCTCGTGGGTGGACGCCTCTTCCCGGGGGAGCATCATCACGCGCGCTTCGAGGTCAGCGAAACCGAGGACCGGTTGCGGGTGGAGTTCGAGAGCGACGACGGCCAGGTGCGCGTGAGCGTGGCGGCACGACTCGCCGACGGGCTGCCTCCGGGTTCGGTCTTTGCTTCGGTGGACGAAGCATCGAGATTCTTTGAAGGCGGCGCGTTGGGCTATTCGGCAACGCAAGACCCGGCGCGTTACGACGGGTTGGAGCTACGGTGCAAGACGTGGGCGGTGCAACCGCTGGCGGTCGAGGCCGTGCGGTCGAGTTACTTTGATGATCGCAGGAAATTCCCGGAAGGATCGGCGACGTTCGACTGCGCGCTGCTGATGCGAGGCATCGAACACGAGTGGCACACGCGCGAGGACTTGTACGGCGGCGAGCGGGCCGGGGTATAACCCGCCGACGATGAAGCCGCGGCGATCGGGCAACCGCAAGATCGCTTAAAAAAGTTGGCATTCATCCCTGTCAGTATTCTTCTTGAAGAAAGCTGAATGTGGGTTTAAGAGTCATTTGCACGCGGTTGTGATGGCCGGGGTTCACGGATGTTCTTTGACGCGGCGCGGTGGAGACTCAATGGTTAGCCGGCAGCAGATGCACCGCGAACGCCAGAGCTTCCTGGTTTCCCACGTCGTGCTTTTGCTGCGACTGGCGGCCGTCGTCTCGATTGTCAGCGGCCTGGTCGGCGGCTTCTGGTGGCTTGCCAACCTGGTCGACATCTCGGACGGCGACGACATGCGATGGGGATTCCTTCACAACCCGTTCATGCAGTTTCGCCTCTTCAACGAAACGTTCCTCGAGATCTCGCTTTGGGTGTTGTTCGTGTGTTCAGGAGCCATCGGCCTCGGCGGGCTGTTACTGTTGATTCCGCAGAAATGGGGCGCCTGGCTGGTGACGTGGCAAGCGCGCGTCTCGATCATCATCCACGGCGTGGTTGCCTTTTTCATTGTGGCGATGACGTTCGGGTTCGGGATGATGCCGTGGGAAAGGAAAGCACTGGCCCTGCGGCTCGGGGCTATCGCCGTCGACCTGATGCTTTGGACATTCCTGAGAAGCAACGCCGTGATCGGATTCTTCGCCCAGCGGTCGCACCGGCCCGGGCGCGCATTCGAAGTGATTATGAAGGAAGCCACCGCGTCTTCGTCTGCGGGATAACCCCGCACTGCGCACTGCAACGGACCGGCCGGGCGGAACGGATTTGTGATTCCAACGCGCCTCAGCGCCCGGCCGGCCGTTGAATGCTGGTCCGTTATTTGCCCCAAGGCGACTCCACATGTCTGTCGAATCGAACATCCAAGCGGACGTTAAGCGAGTCGGATGGTCGGCCATCCTCGTCACCGACGATCCGCCGTTCGCCTACACGATCGGCTTGATGTTCACGTTCTCGCATCCGGAACTGATCATTTTCGGCTTGCGCGATCAAGGCCATCCCATCCTTTCAACAATGGTGGAGGTGCTTCGCGAGGGCGGGTCGTTTGTCCCGGGCAAACGCTATTCGGACGTGCTGAACGGATTCGATATCGCAGTGCGCGAAGTTGATCCGTCACAGCACACGGAGTACCTCGGTTATGCAATGGGCTATTGCCGCGAACGCGGGCGAATCGGCGAGCTAGAGGCCCTGGAGGTGTTTTGGCCGGACAAGGGCGGTCACTACCCGTTCGAGGCAAGCTGCATCGAACCGATTCGCGCCCTTCAGCCTCGCTTGGACCTGCCGCTCGGCACGACAGCCCGGCGGCGAATAACCAAACGACTATGAAGCCGCTTCGCCGTTCATTCAGGGATTGCGAATCTCCGGGCCTGTCAATATTCTTCTTGAAGAAACCTAAAGGTGGGTTTAAGAGTCATTTGCACGCGGTTGTGATCGCCCGGGTTCAAGGATGTTCTTTGACGCGGCGCGATGGAGACTCAATGGTGAGCGATGCCCGCGAGGCGCCAACTGACCGACGCCGACCGCGTTTGGAATCGCGCTTGTTACCGCGAGGGCGCCAACCTTCGCGAAGGCGATCTTGCCTTGGGCGCGTTGCTGCTCGTTGACGGCTACATCCAGAACGGCGGCGTGGGCCACGCCTTTGATCTGCCACCTCACGAATTGGCGGAAGGAATTAAGGGCTACGAGTATTTCGGATTGCACGAAATGGCGGCGGTGATCAAGCCGCATCGGGGAGAGGAAGAAGCCCAGTACGACGCGCGATACTACGCGTTCACCGGGCGACCCGATCAAATCAGGGCGAAATTCGAGGCCATGTACAGCGAGCACCCGGAGCGATTCGCGCCGATCGACGAATCGGCGGCCGGATAAGCGGCCGCTCAACGGTGTTACGTTATTCCACCTATGCCGAACCAAGTTACGGTCGACATCGTCTCTCGCGCTGCGGACGGAGCGACCTACTCGGTGTGCCTGGTTGAGCAAGGCCACTGGGCTGACGCGGACGTGCCGCAAGAACTGCGGCGGGTTCAAGACCGACTTTACAGCGCGTTGGAAGTGATTTTGGACGGCAAACTTGCCGAGCTGTACCCGGAGACAGCGAAACAGGCCGTGGTCGTGCGCTTGGAGTGCTGGGGAACGCCGGACGCGCCCGTTCGCGACTTCTTCGAGCGGTGGGCCAAACACGTGCAAAGCGACAATGAGTTTGCGCCATCGATTGCGCGATGTCCGCACGTCAGTTCGATCGGCTTCGTTTACAAGCACGGCGAGTTGGAGGGGGCGGAATAAGCCGCTGACTATGAAGTCGCTTCGCCGTCAAGCGTGATCTTTTCGGTTTCCGCGCTCTTCACATCCTGCCTCGCATTCGCGCGCCGCTGGGCACGCGAAGACCACGGGCAAACAAGTTTCAAGTTTGCCCATGCCACCC
>DATBFY010000250.1:0-2619 GCA_036558265.1 Tepidisphaeraceae bacterium
CCCATCCGCATCCGCGACAACATGCAGCTCCAGGCGAACGACTACGTGGTCAAGATCCGGGGGCAGGCGGTGGGCAGGGGGGTGACATATCCCGAGCAATTCCTGGCGATGGACAACGGGGCGACCAGCGGCGTGATCCCCGGGGCCGAGCAGACGATCGAGCCGGCGTTCGGCCTGCCGGCGTACTGGATCACGGAGAGCCAGCGGGGGCAGGCGGAGCTGCTGAATTACACGGTGGTGGAGGCGACGAGCGTGCTGGCGACGCACCTGACGGAGATCATCAAGTCGCACGCGGCCGAGCTGCTGACGCGCCAGGAAGTCAAGAATCTCGTGGACAACCTCAAGGCGCGGGTGCCGGCGCTGGTGGAGGAGGTCGTCCCGACCCAGGTGAAACCGGGCGAGCTGCAGAAGGTGATGCAGAACCTGCTGCGCGAGCGAGTGCCGGTGCGGGACCTGGAGACGATCGTCGAGACGTTGGGGGATTGGTCGGGACGGACCAAGGACCTGGACGTTCTGACGGAGTACGTGCGGAATTCTTTGGCGCGCACCATTTGCAAACAATACGTGGACGATCAAGATCGTCTGTGGGTGATTACGTTGGATCCGGCCTTGGAAGATTTCATCAACGGACACATTGAGCGGGGCGAACACGGGACGACCAACCGCATCCCGCCGCAGGCCGCGCAGCAGATCGTGCAGCGGATCGCCGCGCGCGCCGGCGAATTGACACAGACGGGTCGGTCGGCCGTTATACTCTGCAGCCCGCAGGTGCGCGGGTCGCTCCGGAGGATGATCGAATCGAACCTGCCGCATGTGGCGGTGTTGTCATTCAACGAGGTGGTGACGGGGATCTCGGTGGAGGCGATCGCACTGGTGGGGATGAACGATTGACGCGCCGCCCGAGTCACGGCGGAAGTGCACGGACGCACGACGATGAACCTTCGGACCTTTTCAGCCCCGACGTTCGCCCAGGCCATGGCGCTCGTGAAGAGCGAGATGGGCGGCGACGCCGTCATCCTGCACACGCGGACGGTGCAGAAACGGCGTTGGATGGGGATGCGGCGGCGCGAGATCGTGGAGATCACGGCGGGGAGCGGGTTGAACGTGCCGTCGCGACCGGTGCGGCGACCGGGCGGCGGCGCGACGACGCAAGCGATCAGGCCGCGCGGGACGCGCGATCCGATCGGGCAGCGACAAGGCGGGGTCGCGCGAACTCAACCGCAACAGCAAAGCGCGCAACCGGGGCGGGAGCTGCTTGACACGCCGGCGGCGGGCCGGGCGATGATGATGTCGATCTCCAGCGAGGTGCGCGAGTTGCGCGGGGTGCTGGAGGACCTGGTCAAGCGGACCAAGCGCGAGGCGGCGCCGCAGGTGCCGGAGGATCTCTTCGAACATTATTCGCACCTGATCCAGAACCAGGTGGCCGAAGAACTGGCCAGCGACCTGGTGCGGCAGTTGCGCCTTTACCGCCCGGAGCAGTTGCAGCAGGACGATTTCGTGTGGGAGAAGCTGACCGAGCAGGTCGAGCGGATGATCCCGTCTTCGGGGCCGATCCAGCGGAAGAAGGAGGTCGGCCCGCACATCGTCGCGCTGATCGGCCCGACGGGCGTGGGGAAGACGACGACGCTGGCGAAGCTGGCTGCGAACCTGAAGATCCGCGAGAACCGGCGTGTGGGGATGATCACGATCGATACGTATCGGATCGCGGCGATCGACCAGTTGCGCAAGTACGCGGAGCTGATCCGCTCGCCGCTGAAGGTGGTGAATTCGCCGGAGGATCTGAAGGACGCGGTGGAGGCGATGGGGGATTGCGAATTCATCCTGATCGACACGGCGGGCCGCAGCCCGACGGACACGATGAAACTGAATGAGCTCAAAGGGTTCCTGGACGCCGTGAACCCCGACGAGGTGCACCTGGTGCTCTCGTCGACCGCGAGCCAGCCGTGCATCGAGCGAGCGATCGATCGATTCGGGCAGGTAAGGGTGGACAAGATCATCTTCACGAAGCTGGACGAGGCCGTTCACGTGGGCGTGGTCCTGAACGTCGTGCGGAAGGTGAACAAGGCGTTGTCGTACGTCACGACCGGGCAAAACGTGCCGGACGACATCGAAGTCGGCAAGGGAAGCAAACTGGCACAATTGTTACTAGGAACACACACATGACGGCCATGATAGATCAGGCCACCCAACTACGATCGCTCGTGCGGCAGCAGCGCGCGCAGCGGGCGAGCGTGATCGCGATCACGTCGGGCAAGGGGGGCGTGGGCAAGAGCAACGTCGCGGTCAACTTGTCGATCAAGCTGGCGTCGGCGGGGAAGAGCGTTGTGCTGCTGGACGCGGACCTGGGGCTGGCGAACGCGGACGTGCTGTGCAACATCGACCTGCCGTTCAACCTCTCGCACGTGATCGCGCGGAAGAAGGAGCTGCACGAGGTGATGGTGACGGCGCCGGGGGGCTTCAAGCTGATCGGCGGGGCGTCGGGACTGGCTCGGATGGCGGACCTGACCGATTTCGACCGGCGGCGGATCGTCGAATCGCTGATGGCGGTCGAGCACAGCGCCGATACGATCGTGATCGACACGGGGGCGGGGATCAGCCCCAACGTGCTGTCGTTCACGC
>DATBFY010000251.1:0-1947 GCA_036558265.1 Tepidisphaeraceae bacterium
CACCGGCCACCGCGGCCGGCAGTTCGACCACCCGACCTTCGGCAGTTGGATCTCGTACGCCCTGGGCAGCGCCAACAAGAACCTCCCCACCTTCGTCAACATCGGCCGCCCGTCCTCGCCCGTCCAACTCACCGGCGGCTACCTGGGCGCGACCGTTGCCGCCACGCCGTTCCAACCCGGCGACACCCCGATCCCCAACCTTCGCCCGCCCGCCGGCGCCACCACCGCCGAGCGCCAGCGCCAGATGGAGACGCTGACACAGCTCAACCGCGAGTTCCGCGAGCAATACGCGATCAACTCCGACATCGCCGCCCGCGCCAAGGCCTATGAGCTCGCCGGGCGCATGCAGGTCGCCGCCCCGCAGGTTGTCGATTTCTCCGACGAGCCCGAGCACGTGCGCGAACTTTACGGCATCGGCCAGCGCGAGACCGACGACTTCGGCCGCCAGCTCCTCCTGGCCCGGCGCCTGGCCGAGCAGGGGGTGCGATTCATCCAGGTCTGCCACGCCGGCGGCGGCAACGGCGGCTGGGATGCCCACGGCGACATCAAGACCCACGCCCCCCTCTGCCGCGCCACCGACAAGCCCATCGCCGGCCTCATCAGCGACCTCCGCCAGCGCGGCATGCTCGATGAAACCCTTGTCGTCTGGAGCAGCGAGTTCGGCCGCAGCCCCTGGTCCCAGAACACCACCGGCCGCGACCACAACCCGCGCGGCTACACTGCCTGGCTCGCGGGCGGCGGCGTCAGGGGCGGCGCCGTCCACGGTGCCACCGACGACGTCGGCTACAAGGCCGTCGAACACCCCCACTACTACAGCGACCTCCACGCCACCGTCCTCCGCCAGCTTGGCCTGGATTACAAGAAGATGGAACTCCCCGTCTTCGGCCGCACGATGCGCCTCGTCGAGGACGGCAACGGCCCGATCACTCAGATCCTCAGTTAGTGGCGTCCACTTATTTTTGTCCGTCCCATCCGAACGACCTCGCCCGTAGGCTCTGGCGACCGGATGAAGGTGATCGTCCTGCGCAACGCCGCCGCCGGAAGTGCCGCCGGCCCCATCGACCCCACCGAGCGCGAACTGCTCGACGCGTTCGCCTCCGCCGGCGTCGCGGTCGAGATCCGCCGCGTCCCCCCCGAACGCCTGACCGCGACCGCCTCGGATCTCGCCGCCCACGCGATTGACGACCTGGTCATCGCCGCCGCGGGGGGTGACGGCACGCTGAGCGCCATCGCCGCCGCCCTCGCGGGCACCAGCACCGCCATGGGCGTCCTCCCCATGGGCACGCTCAATCACTTCGCCAAGGACTTGGGCCTCCCTTTGTCGATCGCCGATTCGGCCCGCGCGATTGCCACGGGCCAGCCCCGCCCTGTGGACGTCGCGGAGGTTAACGGCCGCGTCTTCATCAACAACGCCTCGATCGGCCTCTATCCCCGCGTCGTCCGCCACCGCGATCAGATGCGCCAGCGCCTCGGCCACGGGAAGTGGTACGCCATGCTCAAGGCCATCGTCACGATCTTCCGACGCTTCCCGCTCGTCCGCCTGCGCCTGGTCGTCAACCGAGAGGCCTGGCTCCGCACCACCCCCTTCGTCTTCGTCGGCAACAATCAGTACGCGATCGAGCGCCTGAACCTGGGCAGCCGCCCGCGCCTGGACACCGGTGACCTCTGCGTCTACTTCACCAACCGCACCGGACGCCTGGGCATGTTGCGCCTGGCCTTCCGCGCGCTGCTCGGACGCCTGAAACAGGACAAGGACTTCAACGCCCTCTGCACCACCGAGCTGTTCATCGATACCCCCAGGCGGCAGATCAGCGTCGCCCTCGACGGCGAGGTCCACCGCCTCGCCACGCCCCTGCATTTCACGACCCGTCCCGCCGCCCTCAAGGTGATGATGCCGCCCGATTGAAAAGCGGTTGCAGAACCCTCGCCCGGTACTCCGGGAGAGGG
>DATBFY010000252.1:0-8076 GCA_036558265.1 Tepidisphaeraceae bacterium
ACATCCCCAGGCACGAATAGGTGTTCGTGCTCCACTTGTCGAGCGCGTAGGAATCGCCGACCTTCCAGAACATCCGCCGCGGATCCAAAAGCCATTGCCGCTCTCCCATGGCGAACCAGTAGGTCACGTCCACGCCGGAGAGGCTCTGGTACGCGCACATCAGGAACGGGCCTTCGGTCTGATAGAGATTGGGATGCGTCCAAGCCGCCTCCGTGATCAGCATCGGCCGGCCGACGGTCTGCTTGAGATTGGCCGTCAGCTCGAGCGGATCCCGCAGCGCGCTGTGGTTGGTCATGTAATGACCCGGATCGATGCGGAAGCCATTGTTCTTCCCGACATGCATGCCGTTGAAGTAGCTATTGACGGCCGACACATCGGTGGCGGTGTAAGTCCAGCGCTCCAGGTCATCAAGCTTGACGGGATCGGCCGATTTCCAGTTCATCGCGTTGACGAGCTGCTTGCACCCCAGCGCGCGATAATGGGTCTCCATATCCGCGTAGAACTGGTGCTGCAGCTCGGCCATGAACTGAGTCTGGTCTGCCAGTCGCCTGGCCTTGTTGCCCTTGGAGTCGACGACCATGTCGTAGGTCGGGTAAAGCCCCGCGATGCCCGCGGCCAAGTCATCCCCCTTCGCCCGCTCGCCTCCCCATGCCGACATCGCCTTATCGAGTGCGCCGTATTTCTGCACCAGCCAGGCGGCGTATTTCCTGCCCAGGATTTTCATCTGCGCCGGCTTGATCCCCTGGAACGTCCAGAAGAGCAGCGAGTCCTCGTTCATGACCTGGATGATCGCGATCGCCGGATCGTCCTTAAGCGCGACGCCGGTATACGGGTTCGTGCGCGTATAGAGCTCGCGTGTCCACGCCTTGTATGCCTCCTGAAGCGCATCATTGAAGAAGAGGACACCCCACAGTTCCTGGCCAGTGTAATCGGCGATCTCCCAACTCGCCGGCGCGCGCAGGTGCGCCCAGTAAGGCGACAGCGTTACGTACACCCCGTTGCGCTTGGCCGCTGCGACGTAGCGGAAGATCGTGTCCAGCTCCTTCTCATCGATGTCGGTGATCTTCGACCCCTCCTTGGCGGCGGGAATGCTGCGGTGCAGGCGGATCATGTTGACGCCCTTCTTCGCCAGGAATCGCACCTGCGCCTCGATGCCGTCTTCGGCCCGCTGCCCGCCGGCATTGGCGGCCCAGAACCGGATCGGCTGACCGTCCCCGCGGACGAACGACATGCCGTCGGCCGACAGGCGGATCAGCCCATGCTCGCCCGCCGTCTTCTCGTTCATACCGCGGAGGTCCAACAGGCAGTCGGCCCCGAACTTGTCCTCGGGTGGATGGAAGGGCCAAGTGTCCGCGTCGTCGTCAGCCCTTGAAACGAGCGCGCACACGAGCAGCGCGATAACGATCCACGCGCCGTTCCGTTTCGTTGCCTCTCCGGTTTTCATCACGCCCGTCCTTTCGGTGTAGTAAGACGCGCCAGAGTGTACCGTGCGCGCGAGGACTTGTCCGCCGTGCCCTTCGACGCGATGATCCGACGAAAGAGGAGAACCTACATGTCCCGATCGCTAACCGCTGCTATAACCGTCGCGCTGTTCGTCTTTGCCACCCTGACGTTCGTCCAGGCCCAGGAGACCAAGGACAACACCCCGCCCGAAGGCTTCGTCGCCCTCTTCAACGGCAAGGACCTATCCGGCTGGAAGGGCCTCCTGAAGTCCCCGCTCGACAACCCCATCAAGCGCGCCGCCCTCGCGCCCGATGCGCGTGAGAAGGCCCAGAAGGAAGCCGACGATAACATGCGCCAGCACTGGAAGGTCGAGGACGGCCAGATCGTCTTCGACGGCAAGGGCCGCAGCCTCTGCACCCTCCGTGACGACTACAAGGACTTCGAGATGTTCGTCGACTGGAAGATCCCCCCCAAGGGCGACAGCGGCATCTACCTTCGCGGCAGCCCGCAGGTGCAGATCTGGGACCTCGCCAACGCCAACGCCTCGGTCGGCTCGGGCGGGCTCTACAACAACCAGAAGAATCCCGACAAGCCGCTGGTCGTGGCAGACAACCCCGTCGGCCAGTGGAACACCTTCTGGATCAAGATGGTCGGCGACAAGGTCTGGGTGAAGCTCAACGGCAAGCTCGTCGTCGACGGCGTGACGCTGGAGAACTACTGGGACCGCAAGCAACCGATCTTCCCCACCGGCCAGATCGAGCTGCAAAATCACGGCGGCCCCCTCTGGTTCAAGAACATCTACATCAAAGAGCTGAAGTAGCTACGTGGGTTTCAGCAAATCAAGAATCTGCTGCCGTTCCCGCGCCGTCAATTTTCCCGACTGGATCAGATGCGCGAGCAGGGGGGCCAGCGATCCGCCACAGAGGCTGTGCGCCACGGCGCGCAGTCGCCGGGCGATCAGCTCCTCCCGGCACACGCAGGCTCGAAACGTGTGACACGTCCCGCCGCGCTTGCGCGCGACAAATGACTTCCCCTCCAGCCGTTCCAGCAGCTTCTGGACCGTCGCATAACACGCCGCCGTGTTCGCCGGGTAAAGCCTCGCCGTGATCTGACGGATCGTACACGGCCCAACCTCCCACAGCGTCCGCAGCACGCCAAGCTCGGCATCGGTGATCTCGCGGGGCGTTCGAGGCATGACATATTCGACGGGATCAGACCGTCCCGTCCCCACCGCCCCCGGCAAAGTGCAGCAACTCCAGGATCCGCGCCCGCAGCCTCAGAAACGCCGGATCATTCCGCTCCCGTGGCCGCGGCAATTCCACGTCGATGATCCGCTCCACCCGCCCCGGCCGCGGCGTCATGATCACGATCCGGTCGCTCATGTAGATCGCCTCGTCGATATCGTGCGTCACCAAGAGCATCGTTGTCCCGCGCGCCTGCCAAAGCCGCAGCACCTCGTCCTGCATCCGCATCCGCGTGAACGCGTCCAGCGCCCCCAGCGGCTCGTCCAGCAGCAGGATCCGCGGATGGTTGATCAGCGCCCGCGCCAGCGCCACCCGCTGCGCCATCCCCCCCGAAAGCTGGTGCGGATACGCGTTGGCGAACGCCTCCAGCCCCACGAGCTTCAGGAACTCCTCCACCTCGTGCCGCTGCTCGTTCAGCACCCCCCGCGCCACCAGCCCCGACTGTACGTTCCGCCGGATCGTCAGCCACGGGAACAGATTCGGATCCTGAAACACCAGCCCGCGCTGCGCGCTGGGTCCGGTGATCAGCTCGTGGCCCGCCCGCAGCTCCCCGGCCGTCGGCGCGTCCAGTCCCGCCACCAGGCGGAGGAGGGTGGACTTGCCGCACCCGCTGGGGCCCACCAATGACACCATCTGTCCCGCCGCGACCTCCAGCGACACGTTCGCCAGCGCATCGACCGTCGTCGTCCCGTCCGCCGCGCGGAACTGCTTGCTCACGTCGTGCACGCGGAGCGACGACGGCACGTCGCTGGCGATCGTGCGCGCGGAAGTTGACTCGCGCCGCTCTTCGGTCACCACTTGATCGTCCCCTTCTGCCAGACCAGCACGTGGTCCCGCACCTTGAAGAGCAGCGTCATGATCGTCGAGAAGAACGCCGCCATAATGATCAGCGCCGCGAACACCTTCGTGTAATCCGAATAATTCCGCGCCCAGTCGATGTACCACCCCAGCCCCGACGACACGCCGGTGGACTCGGCCACCAGCAGCGTCAGGAACGCCGCGCCCAGCCCCATGAACAGCCCGACGAAGACGCTCGGCATCGCCGCCGGGATCGCCACGCGGAAGATCAGGAAACCCCGACCGGCCCCCAGCGTCCGCGCCACGTCCAGGTACGACGCCCGCACGTTCGATACCCCCGACGCCGCGAGCATCGTCACCGGGAACCACACCGCCAGCGCGATCAGGAACACCCCCGCCGAGACCGACCGCGGGAACAGGATCAGCGCCATCGGGATCCACGCGGTCGCCGGGATCGGCCCGATGATCTTCAGCACCGGCATCCCCCAGTACCGCACGTGCCCGGACCACCCCATCGTGATCCCGCTCACCAGCCCCGACAGCACGCCCAGCGCGTAACCGCCGAACAGGAGCAACAGCGAGTGCCACGTGCTGTCGAACAGTTGGCCGCGGTCGTCGATCAGCGTCTGGAAGACCCGCTGCGGACCCGGGAAGTACATCGCCGGCAACAGCAGCAGTTTCGCCGTGATCAGGTCCCACGCGCACAGAAGGAAGAGGCCGCCCGCGAAGAGCGGCGCGCGCGCCGCGATCCACCCCCGCGCCGCAGGCGATACCCATCGCACCCCGATCGCCACCACGCCCAAGGCCAAAAAGGCCACCAGCATGCCCGTATACACCGGCGTGCGAATCACCGGTCCCCGGTCGGGCAGGGCGACGTGCACCACGAGCGCGGCGCCCGCCGCGACCGGCACGCAGATCGCGTTGGTGACGCTCCGCCACCGTCCGCGCCGCGCGTCCGCCGCGCCGCGCGCCGTCAATACTGTTGCCGCCCCGCGCCCCGCGCCCGCGCGACCGATCGATGCTGCGGCCAGATCCGCCGGCGCCTCCACCGTCAATTCCATTCCCTGCTGCGACATGACCCTCTCACCTCGCCTTCCCGCCCTGGGCGTCCGTGAACGCCTTCTCCGTGCCGTTCGGAACCTCCATCACCTTCCCGATGCAGCACGACTTCGTCCGGCTCGCGTAGATCTCCTGCGCGAACTGCCGGATGTCCCACTCCGGCGGCACCTGCCCGCCCGCCACCTTCTCCACCTGCAGGTTCTTCACCCACTCGTCGGTCACGCCGTCGAGGTGCACGAACGCGTTGCGCGCCAACTCCGCCGTGTCGGTCCCCTTGAGCAGCATGCCCGCCACCCGCATCTCGGCCGCCGCCGACTTCACGGCGTCCTCGGCACCGGAGACGCTCGGGATGTAGTGCAGCTTCGACAGCGCGATCGCGTTCAGCTCCGGGCTCGACAGGATGTACTTCTTCTCGACCGACAGCCGGGCCGCCGCCACCGGGTTGGTGTCCACCCACTTGGCGCCCTTGAGCAGCGCCCGCGTCGCCGCCGCCGATGCACGCGGGTACTTCCGCAGAAAGTCCCCGTTCACCAGCACCGCGCAGCAGTATTCCTGGTCGTACGGCGGGTCATTGACCTGGTCGGCGATGTTCTTCACGTTCCCGTCCGCCAGCAGCAGCGAGCCGATCGGCTCGGAGTCCGCGACCGCATCCACCAACCCCTTCTCCATCGCCAGCCCCAGGTCCCCCGCCGGGAACACGCGCCACTGGATCTCCTTCGCCGGATCGATCCCGTTGGCACCCAGCACGCGATTGGCGAAGATGAACGGCGGCGTCCCCATCCCGGGCACGCCGATCCGCTTGCCCCGAAGGTCCTTCACGGTCCTGATCGGCGAGTTCGTCGGCGCCTGCACCCGAAGGCACCCGCGGTGGATGCCGCCGGTGAATTTCACATCCATCCCCTGCTCGATCGGCTTGAGGAAATACATCACCAGGTGGTGCGTGATGTCGAAGCCCCCCAGCGCCAGCACGTCCTTGTACTGGGCCCATTGGCAGCGGACCATTTCGACGTCCAGCCCCTCCTCCTTGAAGAACCCCTTCTCGACGGCCGTGAAAATCGGGGCCTCGCATGAGAGCCCGATGTATCCGACGCGGATCTTCGACACCTCGGGACCGGTCGGGCTCGTGGTCGGCCCGCCGGCCTTCGATACGGATTCCTTCTTGCAACCCGCCAGCGCCGCCAGCGCGACCACCGCCAGGACCAAGCCTGGGTGCCATGGGCAAACTTGTTTGCCCGTTGAGCCACGTCCCTTGCGCAATCGCCACGGGCAAGCGAGTACGCTTGCCCATGCCACCCGAACTCGCCACACGTGCTTGTGCATGGCAACCGTCCTTCGCGCCGCGAGGCTCAATGCCAGGGGCTGTCCTCCCCCTCATGCGGACTGCGCGCCTTGCGCAACAGTTCCACCAGCGTGTGCATCTCGGCTTCATCCATATGTCCGAGCTGCCGCGTGTGGCAATCGCGAACCGCTTGGCCCAGGTTCTCCAGCAGCGCCAATCCCGCCTCGGTAATCCCCACGTTCACCACGCGACGGTTGTCCACCGGACGCTCGCGATCCACCAGGCCGCGATCCGCGAGCTTGTCCAAGAGACGCGTGATGTCCGGCGCACGCGACACCAGCCGCCCCGCAAGGCTCAGGGTCGCCACTTTGGCCGGATGCGCCGCCTTGAGCAGCCGCAGCGCGTTGTACTGCTGGGCGGTCAGGTCATAGCGCCCGAATAGCTCGTCCTCCAGGAGGCGCAGCCGGTCGTAGGTTCGCCATAAATTGAGAAACGCCTCCTGCTGGGGTGAATCGAAGCGCTGATGCCGTTTTTTGTGATCTTGTTGTTCCGCAGCCATAGGCATTGTCGGCATCATACCTTGTTCAAACAAGAATTGTTGAGACAAATTTGGATAATCCAAGTGCGAATCTGCCGCACGATTCAGCATGCGCCATGGACCCCGATCCGACAATAAATCTTGACAGGAGCGGCCCGGTCGGTAACATTCGTGCCCACAACCGAATACGTCCTCTTATCCAGAGTGGCTGAGGGTTGGGCCCTGTGACGCCACAGCAACCAGCGGCGGCTTCGAGAGTTACACATCGAAGCGCGGCCGAAGCGGTGCTAATTCCCACCCATGTCGCCTGCGGCTAACGGTCAGACGATGCGGGAGAGATAAGAAGAGCTACCGTAACGCACGCAGGAGCCTCTTCTTACAACGGAAGAGGTTTTTTTGTTTTGCCCGCGCGTGCGACGGAGAATCGCCATGAGCTACGTCCTGGGACTCAAGTGCAAAGAGTGCGGCCACCGCGCACCGATCAAGCCTCTCCACGTCTGCGAGCAGTGCTTCGGCCCCTACGAGGTCGAGTACGACTACGCCGCCATGACGGGCAAGGTCACCCGCGAGTCGATCGCCAAAGGTCCGAAAAGCCTCTGGCGGTACAAAGACCTTCTCCCCGTAGACAAGCCGGTCACCGGGTATCACTCCGGCTTCACGCCCCTCAAGAAGGCCGACCGCCTGGCGAAAGAACTGGGCTGCAAGCAGCTCTACATCAAGGACGATTCGTGCAACTACCCCACCTACTCCTACAAGGAGCGGGTCGTCTCGGTCGCCATCAGCAAGGCGGTCGAATTCGGCTTCGAAACCGTCGGCTGCGCCTCCACCGGGAACCTGGCCAACTCCACCGCCGCCCACGCCGCCCAGGCCGGCATCAAGTGCTACGTCATGATCCCCCACGACCTGGAGCAGGGTAAGGTCCTGGGCAGCCTGATCTTCGGTCCGACCATGGTGCGGATCCGCGGCACTTACGACGACGTCAACCGCCTCTGCACGGAGATCGCCGACAAATACGGCTGGGCAATCGTGAACGTGAACCTCCGGCCCTATTACACGGAAGGGGCAAAGACCTACGGCTTTGAGATCGCCGAGCAACTCGGATGGCAACTCCCGCAGCACACGATCGTCCCAACGGCCGGCGGCACCATCCTCCCCAAGGTCTACAAGGCCTATAAGGAACTCGCACAACTCGGAATCGTCGAAGACAACTCTCCAAAGATCTATTCCGCCCAGGCCGCCGGCTGCAACCCGGTCGTGAAAGCCATCCACAAGGGCGTGGACATCATCGAGCCGCAGAAGCCCAACACCATCGCCAAGTCGATCGCCATCGGCAACCCGGCGGACGGGTATTACGTTTATCAGGCCGTCAAGGAATCCAACGGCTGGGCGGAATCGGCCACCGACCGCGAGATCGTTGACGCCATCAAGCTCCTCGCCAAGACCGAAGGGATCTGGACCGAGCCCGCCGGCGGCACCACCCTTGCGGTTGCGATGAAACTGATCCAGCAGGGGCGCATCCCCAGGGACGAGTCGATCGTCGTGAGTATCACCGGCAACGGCCTCAAGACCCAGGAAGTAGTCGTGGACGAGCTCACCCCGCCCAGGGTGATCGAGGCGAAACTGGCCGAATTCGACCAGTTATTGGAGGAAAACAAGGGCGCAGCCGCTCCGTCGGGCGGGCCGCGTGGCGCTGGTGAGGGTATAATCGAGGATCG
>DATBFY010000253.1:0-1918 GCA_036558265.1 Tepidisphaeraceae bacterium
ACTCTGGATCTGTTTGTCTAGGTTCGAATCCTAGTACCCCAGCTTTCCCGCCTTCGGCCGCCCGCCTCTCAATTTGCCGGCTTCCCCTTCTCCGCTTCCCACGCCTTGGTCAGTTTCGACGCGATCGCCTTGAACTGCTGCGCGCCCGCCCCGGGCATCTCCGCCAGCTCCTGGTGTGCCCGCACCACCGTCTCCTGAAACGCCTGCGGATGCTCTCCGGCGGCCGCCGCGGCGGCATCGGCGTCCTCGAGCTCTCGCCAGTCGCCCGACGGTTGCGCCGCCGCGTCGCCGCCCGTCGTGTCCACGATGCGCAGAACCCGGTCCATGCCCATCTGCTGCAACAGCCCGCGACAGGGCGACGACGGCGCGACCAGCGCAAATTCGTTGCCGGCCCCTTTGGCCTCCACTTCACGCTTGAGCGTCAGCAGGCTTCCCATGAACGTGCTGTCCATGTATGCACACTCGCGCAAGTCCACCTTCAGCGACGTGACGCCCCCCGCCAGCGACCGCGCCGCCACGCGCAGGAACGCCGGACTCTGATGCATCGTCGCACGCCCGCAAACGCGGAAGGTCAACCCGCCGGACTCCTGGTGCACTCGAATGCCTGCTTGCGCCGTACCCACGAGATCCTCCGTTCCTTACCCACTGCCCTGATTATATCGCCGCGCTGCCCCGGCTCGTCCCCGAAAATCGTTCGATCTGACTCCCCGCGGCGTCGCTCAGCCCGCTTGACCCGGTGACCATCCGCCTATGCGGGGGGCCTTGGGGGTCATGTCACGCCTGATCAGGGTGATTGCAGCCCGGCCGACGAGGAATTATCATGATCCCACCCGTTTGACCGTTCCGCGGGGAGCCTCACGTCAGGGAACGGCGATGAGATGGCATCATGTCACGTTCACCCGTGAACTCCGTGCCCGCCGCCCTCGCCGCACTGTTGCCGGCGCTCGTGATCATCGGCGGCTGCGTCGAGAACGGTTCCGTCCGGCTTTCGCAGACCGAAACCGTCCAACTGAAAAAGGCCGTCCAGGAGGCGAGCGTCATTCACGACGCGATCAGCCCCACGCTCAGCGCCGATTCGGAGTTGAACGCCTACGTCCGCGAGGTCGGCAAGCGCCTCGTCGAAGGCGCGCGCAAGTCCGACGCGCAACGCGGCGCCATCGACTCGATCCGCATCGATTTCCACCTCGTCAACAACCCCGCCGTCAACGCCTTCTCCACCGGCGGCGAACACGTCTACGTCTACTCCGGCCTCTTCCTCCGCTGCGGCAGCGAAGAGGAGTTGGCGGCGGCGATGGCCCACGCGATGGCCCACACCACCCTCCGCCACCTTGCCAAGCGCGACCTGACCGAGTCGGACAATGCCGTCGTCCTGGCCAATCAGATCATCAAGGCGACCTATTCCCCCGCGGAGGAGTCCGAAGCGGACAAGGCCGCCTTCCAGTACTACGCGCACGCCGGCTGGGACCCCTACCACTTCGGCGACGTCTTTCAGCGCGTGGGAGGCCGTGACTACAACCTGCGCGCCCAGGACCCGCGCCGCTGGGCCGACCAACTTCCCGCCGCCTCGCAGTCCTGGCGCCACTCCCCCGTCGCCGACGACCGAACGTTCGTCCAATTGCAGCAAAGGGCCAGGGCAACGCCGCCGCCGATCCGGTCCGACAAGCCCTCGACCATCGTCAGTGCCCTGCCCAACTGCCTGGCCCCCGATCAGGGCGAACAGGCCGCCGCACGCGGCCGGCTGGCCGGTATGCTCCCCCAACAATCGGGCGGCTCGACCGACCGCGAACGCGGGCAGGGCTTTGGCCCGCGCACTCCCAATTGAACCACCTGCCTGGCGCGCAGTGCGGCACATCCGCCGCAAGCCCCAATGTCGGTCCGTCCAATAGAAAAGGGTCGGCAAGCCCGCGAGGGCTCGGCC
>DATBFY010000254.1:0-4673 GCA_036558265.1 Tepidisphaeraceae bacterium
CTCCCCGACGGCAGCGGCGTGGACGTGATCCGGCACATGCGCGCCCGCCAGCAGATCCGCGGGATCGCGCTCAGCGGCTTCGGGCAGGACGAGGACCTGCGGCGCAGCCAGGAGGCCGGCTTCGAAACCCACCTCGTCAAACCCGTGAACATCCAGGCCCTGCAGAGCGTGATCCAGAAGCTCACCGATTGAAGGGGTACGCTCAAATCCGTCATCCTGAGCGAAGCGAAGGATCTGGCCACGAGGGGAATTGATCGTGCATTCCGGCAAGATCCCTTCGACAAGCTCAGGGCAGGCTCTTCGTCGGCAAAACCTCCTCAGGATGACGGTGCGTCGAGGGCTGAATTCGGCCCCGGGCTGGACGTCAAACACGCGTCAGCGTGAAGATCGGGATCTCCGGCCGGCAGTTGAAACGCAACTTCGCCAGGTAGCCGATGCCGCGGCTGATGTACAACCGGCTCTGCGGAAAATCGTACGGCCCGGCCTGCAGGCGGCGGTCGTGTACCGGCAGCAGCACCGCGCCGTATCCGGGGATCCGGATCTGCCCGCCGTGCGTGTGCCCCGCGAGCGTCCACGTCACGCCGTAGTTGTCCAGCGCGGCGGCCGTATCCGGATTGTGCGACAACGCCAGCACCGGGTCGGGCGAGTTCACCGAAGCGAACGCCCGCGCCGGCGAGAATCGCCCGCTCCATAAATCTTCCATCCCGACGACCCACAGCCGCGCCCCGCCGCGCATCAGCGGCACCGCGGCATTGCGAAGGACCGTCGTCCGCGGCTGCCCCGCCAGCAGCCGCTCGAGCTCGTCCGACACTTCAACCGAGCGGCCGTCATACGTGATCCGGCCATAATCGTGGTTGCCAAAGCTGACGTACTTCGGCGCCCTGATCGCGGCGACGATCTCGCACGACTCGCGGATCAGCGCCCGCCCCCTGGTCACGAAATCGCCGGTGATAAACACCAGATCCGGACCAAGCCGATTGACCTCCTCGACCACCGCGCGGACATACCCCGCCGGCACGTGCCCGTCCACGTGCAGGTCGGTCAGATGGGCGATCCGAAGCCCCTCAAACGCCTCGGGCAGATTACGGATCGGCAGCGCCAGCTCGTGGAACTCCGGCCAGAACGTCTCGACCCACCGCGCATAACCGGCCACACCCGCGGGCACCGCCAAGCCGATGGCCAAGTTCCGAAGCAGCCGCCGCCGCGACGGGCGCGGCGCGGCGGGTAGCGAAGATGGATCGGTGTCGTCAGACATGATTTCGGGGGATCGATCATATCCGATCGAGCAACGCCCCATGCATCACGTCAAGACCTTGCTATCGCGCGGCGCTGGTGAAGATTGGGTCGGGGTTACGCCGATCCAAGCGTAGATCGTCCGTGCGAAAGGTCTCGCGCATCGTTCGCGTGCAGCCGGCGATCCCCTAAAAGAGGGCACTCATGACCCCCCTGCTCCTGTCGCTCGAATCGTTGGAACCGCGCCGGCTCCTCGCCGCTACGTTCGACCTGGTGGACCTGGGCGTCACGAACGCCCCGGCCGGCGAAGGCATGTTCGACGTCAACACGTTCATCCTCGGCCCGTCCGGCCTTTCGCAATACAAGAATCGAAAACTGTACACCAGCGCGCTCGTCCCCTCGGGCGCGGTGGGCAACCGGCTCAACCCCAGCCCTCGATACGGCGCGATCGTCCTGGGCTCGATGCCCTTTGCCGGGCTCCGCCACGCCGCCATGTTCTATGAACACAACGGCACGGGGATCCACGCCAAGGACGTCGGCACGCTCTCCCCCACCGGATCGAGCGACGCCAACGCGATGGGCGCGCGCTCCAGCATCGTCGGCCACAGCGAAATCCCCGGCGGCAACACCCACGCCTTCTACGCCACCTATCGCAACAACCGCTACTACATGTTCGACCTGAACGACCTGCGCCCTTCCGGGATCAACTGGACGTTCACCGAAGGGATCGACATCAACCAGTCCGGCCAGATCCTGGTCAGCGGCATCGACGGCGACGGCGCGGTCCGCAACGCCGTCATCAAGCCAAAGAGCAACGACACCGACGCCCTGGAACTGGCCGACGCGACCGGCCAGACGAGCGGGCTGTCCGCGTCTGATCTGAACGACCTCGGCCAAGTGGTCGGCGCCGGCGATGACCACGCGCTGCTGTGGACATTGACCTCGCGCGGCGCGCGCGTGACCGACCTGGGCGGCCTGGGTGGACAGGACGCCGCCGCCACCCGCATCAACAATCAGGGCTACATCGTCGGCGACGCCACGACCCCCGCCGACCACACCCACGCGTTCCTTTACGACCCTTCGGTCGGCCACATCGCCGACCTGAACGCCCTGACCAACACCGGCGGCCTCACGATCCGCCACGCCGCCGGCATCAGTGACGGCACGACGATCGTCGGCGAGGCCACCGACTCCGCCGGCAACCGACACGTCGTCCTGCTCATCCCCACGGACCCGATCCCCGCCCTGCCGACCGGCGCGACACAGAACCAAAGCGCCATCACCGTCAACGGCACGACCGGCGACGATCACATTGTCGTGCGGCTGAATGCCCGACGAACCGGTGCCCTCGACGTCTCGATCAACGGGCGCCTCTCGCAGTTCGACGCCTCGACCGTCTCGCGCATGACGATCAACGGCGGGCCGGGCAACGACCTCATCGAAATCAGCGGCAGCAGCCGCCAGATGGACGCCGTCGTCAACGCCCACAGTGGCAACGACCGCATCATCGGCGGTACGGGACTGGGCGAGCTTTTCGCCTCCGGCGGCGACGGCGACGATCAGATCCAAGGCCTGCCCGACGCGCTCAACTCAATGGATGGCGGCGCCGGCAACGACACCCTGGTCGGCGGCAACCGCCCCGACAGCGTCTACGGCGGCCTCGGCGACGACTCCCTCGACGGCGCGGGCGCCGGCCCCCACGAATCTGACCACCTCCGCGGCGAATCCGGCAACGACACGATCCGCGCGGGTGCCGGCGCGGACATCATCGACGGCGGCGCCGGCAACGATTCGATCCTCTCGGGTGCCGGCAGCGACGACATCCGCCCCGGCGTCGGCGACGACACCGTGGACGCCGGTGACGACAACGACACCGTCTTCGCCGGGCCCGGCAACGACGACATCCTCGGCGGCGCGGGTGACGATTTCCTCTACGGCGAAGCCGGCGACGATACCCTCCTGGGCCAGGGGGGCGACGACACCCTCGGCGGTGACGCCGGATTCACCGGCGCGCTGGTGAGCCGCCCGACTCCACAGCCCGGCGACGACTGGCTCGATGGCGGACGCGGGAACGATGATCTGGTCGGCAGCCGCGCGTCGCTCACCTTCGCCGACGACAACGGCACCGACACCATGACCGGCGGCCCGGGCGGTGACGTGATCGACGCCCGCGGCGACGACGTTGCCACCGACGCCGGCCCGGACGACATCTCGCCCGCCGCGCAAACCTATGGCACCGGCGCGCTGGCCGTCCAGCAGACCGCGACGCTCCAGATCTCCATGCCCGCCGCCGCGGGCGACCCCAGCATCCTGACCTCCCTCCCCGACGGCATGGGCAAGTTCGACCGCTCCACCTTCTACGCCGACGCCGACGGCACCCTGCACATGCAGGACACCGTCGCGCGATCGTTCCACCTGGGCGAGTTCTTCCGCAACTGGGGCGTCCCCGTCGAGGCCGGACAAAAGCACAACAATCACTTCGGCGGCTTCCCGGTGGTCGGCATCACCGTCAACGGCCAGCAACCCCCGCTGGCGCTGGACCGATGGACGGTCCACGCCGGCGACGCGATCAGCGTGATCATCCTCGCGTGAACTGCCGGTTGGTCCTCGTCAAGCCAAGCGCCGTCATCCTGAGGAGGTTCTACCGACGAAGGATCTTGAACCGAGGGGTAAGGACCTTCCATTCGCGGCAAGATCCTTCGGTCGTCTGAAACTCCCTCAGGATGACTCTATTCGTGACGTGACAGTTCAGTAGGGCAGTCACTCCTTATCCTCAGGTGGCGTCTCCATGCGCTTCGCGCTCTCCCCCCACGCGTCCACGTACTTCGTCCGCGTGCGCGGCCCCAGCTTGCGCGGGAAGAACAAGCGCCCCATCCGAAACGTCAGCAGAACCCCCGTCACCAGGATGAACAGGATGATCGCCAGCAGCAGCGCGCTGGTCGCCCGGATCGCCTGCGTCCGCATCCGATCCCCCTGCTGCCTGGCGCCCAGGCTCGCGCGCAACGCCGGCATCACGTAGTAGTGCGACAGGATCACGACCCCCACCGCGAATAAGGCCAGGAAAACCAGAACCCCCCACCGCACGCGCCCGGATCGCGCGCGATCGCGACCACGAAGATGGACCAGCGCCCGCATCGGCCGGCATTCTACGCCCTGTCCCCCATCTCCGCCGCTTACAATCGATCGGCCATCGGTTATGTATGAGGTGGAGGCACTATGACCGATCCCGCCGACGACTCATCCACTCCGCCGATCCTGAGTTACGCCCGCCCCGGCGCCGGCAACCCCGCCGGGGACCTCGTCACCATCGCCACCTTCGGCCAGTCCTGGGAAGCCCACCTCGCCGCCGGAAAGCTCGAAGCCAACGGCATCGCCACCATCCTGGTCGGGGAGAACTTCAACAACATGGGTTACGCCAACCTGGGCAGCGGTATCAAGCT
>DATBFY010000255.1:0-28861 GCA_036558265.1 Tepidisphaeraceae bacterium
GCAGCGCGTCCACCGCCGCCAGCGCGTTCGCCAGCGCGTTCTTGCTCCGCTCCTTGTTCTTCCCGTGGTTCTGGATGTAGTCGAGCGACTCCTCGATCGTCTTGACGTTGTTCCCCAGCTTGGACCAGAAGATCGGCTCGAGGAACGACGCCTCGTCGATCGCGTCTTCGGTGGCGTTGGGCTGTCCCTTGCGCTTCTGGATTTCCGCCGCCGCCGACAACGCCCGCTCCAGCACCGGCTTGCCGTGCGCGTCCGCCAGCTCATCCTTCGCCCGGATCACCTCGTCCACGCCGCGCGCCATCAGCGACCGCAGGATCACCGTGTCCTGCTTGGAGAGGTCCGCGTCCGCCGGCAGCTTGTCGAGCAGCATCTTCTTGATGACCGGCTCGAGCCTGGGGTTCTCCTTCATCAGCTTGTTCAGCGCCGCCTCCCCCGCCGACGCGAACTTTTGCTTCTGGGCCGGGTCCTTCGCCAGGTCCGCCTGCAGCTCGTTGATGCGATAGTCGAGCAGTCCGATGCTCGCCGAGACGAACTTCAGGTCCTCGCCCTGCAGGTTCGCCGCGACCCACTGCTGAAGATCCGCGAACGCCCGGGTCGCCTCGTCCGGTTTCTTCGCCAGAAGCTGCGCCAGCGCCGTCCCGTACAGCGCCTCGTATTGCGCGGCCTTGTCGATCCCCTTGACCTTGAGCGCTTCGGCGAACTTGGCGATCGCCGCCGCCGTGTCCCCCTTCACCAGGTTCAGCTTGCCCATCTGGATCTTGACCACCGCCTCGCGCTGGTACTGCGGGTCCTCGAAGTCCTTGAGGAACGTGATCGCCGCGTCCGCGATCTCCTTCCGCCTCGGGTCCGCCGCGTCCAGCGACAACGCCAGGCCATAACTCGAAAACGCCTTGGTCCACCTGGCCGTCTGCAGCCGGTCGTCCAGCGCCTGCCACCTGGCCATGATCTGCGGCTGCGGGCGCGTCTGGCCGGCCAGCACCTGCGTCTCCTGCGCCTCGCACTCCTCGATCGTCTTGTCGAGCAGCTTCATCACGGCCTCGGCCGACTCGTTCAGCTCCGACTGCCGGGCCGGGCTCTCGCCGAAATACTCGATCTGGTTCACCTGCCCCTTCATGCCGTACTCGATCAGCATCCCGGCGCGATTCATCAGCGCCTCGGTGTCGTGGGTCGAATCCACGAACGCCTTGATCCCCTTGATCCCGTCGGAGAGCAGCGCCTTGCGCCGCGCCGCCGGCAGGCTGGGGTTGGCCAGCTCGCGCCACGCCGCGATGCTCTTCACCGCCGCCTGCTTGTCGGGCGCGACGTTGTGCGTCTTGAAGTAATACTCGAGCAGGCCGTCCATCTCGCGGCTGGCCAGCACCCCCATCAGCCGGTCTTCCGCGGCCTGCTCCGGGGACACCGCCGAAGCCCGTGCGCCAGCCGCCGGGCGATTCTGTGCCAGCGCGAAGCCCGCCGACACCGCCACCGACCCCGCAACGGTCCACGTCCAGGCACGATTCCGCGAGAACAGCATGAGGAAGATCCTTTCAATAGATCTTTACGGATCGCCCACGAGGATAGTTTCCCCCTGCCGGCTCCGCAATTCGCAGACGGCAGTCAGCCGTCGTCCTGAGCGCAGCGAAGAGCCTGCCCTGAGCTTGTCGAAGGGACCTGGCCGCGAAGGGAAGAACTCGTCCCTTCGCAGCCAGATCCTTCAGTCGTTGAAACTCCTTCAGGATGACGAAACGCGGACGACGCGCGCGCGCGCTCAATCCCGCGCGGCCTGAAACCCGATCTTGGGCCACTCCGCCTTCATCGCCGCCTGGTACACCAGGATCACGTGGTTGTACCGCGTCAGCAGCCGCGGGCAGATCTTGATCTGCATCTTCTCCGCGGACGAGCCGGTCGCCTCGTGCTGCTTGCGCTTGAGCGTCAGCGCGTCCGCCAGCTTGTCCGCATCCGTGAAGTACTCCCCGCTGCCGATCCGCGCCCGGAACGTGTCGTCCGACAGCGAGCTGACGAAGATCTCGAGCTGCGGGTCCGGAACCTTGGGGATGTTCTTGGGGTCGATCTGACCTTTGCCGCTCGCCGTGATCGGCATGCTGCTCTGCAGGAAGTGGGCCGACGCCCCGAAGCTGCCGGTCAGCATCAGGAAGATCAGGATGACCATCACGATGTCCACCAGGGGCGTCATGTTGGGCCCCGAATCGTAGTGGATCGCCTTGGCACCTTTGAATTTCATGTCGCGCTCCTCACCCCTGTACTTGCACTTTCTGCTGCTTGGTCACGAAGTTCAGGTTCGTCACGCCCGCGCTGGCGCACTCCTGAAGCACGAGCTGGATCTGCGCGTAGTGCATGCCCTTTTCGGCGTTGATGATCACGTTGAACTTCTCCCCCCGCTCCTTCTTCATGTCCCGAAGGACTTCCTGGAGCGGGTGGACCAGCTTGCCCCCCTTGTTTTCCTGGAGGCGCAGCTCCTTCTGGCGCTCGCCCTTCAGGTCCACCAGGATCTGCGGCTCGTCGGTCCCCGGCTTGCCGTAGAGGTTCAACGCCAGCGAGTTCCCAAGGTCGATCGCGCTCTTGCCCAGGTAAGTCGTCGGCGCGTCGATCTTGTCGTCGATCCCGCTGGAGATCCCGATCTTCGCCACCAGCATGAAGAAGATGATCAGGCACATCACCACGTCGATCAGCGGCGTGACGTTCACCCCACCTTCCTTGATCTCCGGCATCATGTGTCGTTTCATGGAATTGCTCCTTGATCGAGAGATGGCAGTCAGCAGCGCGCGCGTAGGCATGTCTGCCTGCCGACTGCTGGCTACCATCTACTGACTACTGCCCTCAGGACGGCACCGTCGGCGGCACCGGCACGGGCGCCTTGCGCACCGACCCGGGCACGGGCGCGGGCTGCGGGCTGGCGCCCGGACGCACCGACGCCGCCGCCGACACCGCCGCGGGCTTGGCCTCCGCGGGCTTGATCAACAGGAGCAATTCTTCGGCGATCAACGCCCCCTGCGTGGTCAGGCGATCCACCATCGTCCGCTGCACCCCGAACACCGCCAGGCACGGCACGGCCAGGAGCAACCCCAGCATCGTGTGCGTCAGCGCGGTCGAAATACCGCCCGCCAGTTCGCTCGGCTTGGCCTCGCCGCCCGCCGCCTGCATCGCCTGGAAGGCCTCGATCATCCCCAGCACGGTGCCCAGGAGGCCCAGCAGCGGCCCGAGGTTGCCGATGATGTTCAGATACTCGATCTTGCGGAACTGCTCGGCCGTCTGCTCGGCGATCGCCGTCTCCATCGCCTCTTTCATCGAGGAGAAGCTCGGCGCGCGCTTGAGGGCCGGGTTGAGCGCCCGCGATACGAAGCTCGGATCGGTCTCGGTGAACTCGATCAGCTCCTTGAACTCCCGCCGGCCGATCAAGTCCCGGATGTGATCCGTGCTCGAATCCGGGATCAGCGCCTGCCGGCGCAGCTTGATGAACCCCTGGATGATCAGCGTCAAGCCGATCACCGACAGGATCGCAATCGTGAAGAAGACGAAATCCAGGTGGTCGAAGATCAGGGTGAACGGGCTTCGCGCCGTGCCCTTGGCCGGCGCGGCCGCGGCCGAGCCCGCGCCACCCCCTCCCGCGCCCGTGTTTTGCGCCCATCCCGACGACGACACCACGAATACCACGGCGGCGATGCACGCCACCAACAGCCCCAGCCGAAGCTTGGACGTAGCGTAACGACGCATGAACGATACCTCTCTCGCACTTGGCGAGCGATCAGGGGTGATTCCCTTCGGACCAGCAAGGACCGGAGCCGATCTCTCTGTCTATTGCCATCCGCCAGGGGTGGAATGTGGGCAAGTCCGGGGTCGGCATCGTCGGTCGGCCGGAACATTGTCGCTGTCACCGCCAAACGCGCCGCGCGCCCGCTTTTTCCCCATTCCGCGTTATATCCAGGTTGTGAAAATCGACCGGCTCGCGTCGGAACACCGGTCGATCAAAGCAATGGCCTCTTCGCGCCTCAGGAGGGACAAAATCGCTACCTCTGCTGCAACTCCGTATCCGATACGAACTTGAACAACCCCCCGTTCTCGTCGGCGATCTGCTTGAGCAGTTTCTCGTACGCCTCGCCGCGATCCATGAATGCGATCGTGTTGATCTTAACCCGCTTATCTTTGTTCAGTTTGCGGATTTCTTCCAATACCTGGTTGTTATTGGGAAAATCCCCGTCCGTCAGGATATAGATGAGCTGCGGCCCCGCCCCGAACGCCGCCCGCAACCCCGGGATCGGATCCGACGACCCGTGCGGCGCGGTCTTATCCAGGAAGTCATACGCCCGGCGCTTGGCCTCGGGCACCGCCAGCATCAATTGCTTGTCCAGCGCGATGAAGTTGTCCTCGGAGAAGAAGATGATGTCGAACGCCTGGATCGGCTTGAGCGTATCCGCCGCCTTGCGCAGCTCCTGCCGCAGGGTATCGAACTTGTTCATCATCGACCCGGACGAGTCGCAGAGATAGACGACCTTCATCGCATTGCCCGACACGCCCATGAAGGGGCTCTTGGGGCCGATGCCGCCGCCTCCACCGGGGATGCCGAAGGGAGCCAGCGGCCCGCCGTTCCCGTCGCCCGTCCCGCGCCCCTGGATACCGGCCGGCCCATGGCCCCAGGGCGTGCTCTGCGTGCCCTGGGAGATCAGGTTATCCTCCGGCTCGCTCCCCCCGCCGGCCAACATCTGAAGCGCCATGGACGGCTTCTGCGTCGTGATGCCCGTCGAATCGGGCGGCACATCCTTAAACTGATCCTGGGCCGCATCCCGCGTGTTGTCATCACCCAGGCCGGGGTGGGGAATACCGCCGACCTCGGCATTTTCGACGATGGTTGCGTCGGGGATGACCACCGGCTCTTTGCTGGCGGTCACGATGATCTGCGCGGCCTTGTAGGTCAGGATTCCCAGGCCGATCAGGCCTAAGTGCAGCACCAGCGAGGTGATAAAGGGGAGGACGTCCTGTACGAAGGGGAGTTGCCAGAAGCTCCGCTCCACCCCCTGATGCTCGCCCGCCACCTCGTCAACGGTCGCCTGTCTTTGCAGGTCCTTGGGGATCTGGGCCTGCGGAAGGGGTGGCGGAGGGGGCGCAGCGGTAGCCGGCGGGGGCGTAGGGGTGACCACCTTCGGGCTGGGCACCGGCGGGGGAATCGGAGGGGTCGCCATAAGCTACTCCAGGCCAATCACTTGCCGACAGTAAGATAGCGGGGCCGCGTCCGCGTCGCAAACGGACGCATCATTCAAAATTACGGAATGGGCCTGGATTTGGTTTCATTAGACAGGATTTCCCATGCGCTGTCGTGATGGCATCTTAAAAACACCGATCATCCTGATCAACCCCAGTATAGGATCGCGCCCATGATCGGAAGCTTGCTGCAACCCGAGATCGAAGAGCTGATTCGCGAGAAACAGTGGGCCGATATCCAGCAGATCCTGGGGGAGATGGACCCGTCCGATGTCGCGGAGATCCTGACGGATATTCCCGACGAGCAGGATGCCGCCATTTTTCGGCTGCTCAAGCGGGACTTCGCGGCACAGGTCTTCTCATACCTGCCGGTCGATCACCAGGAAGCGCTGCTCCGCACGCTTTCGAATGACCAGATGCGCTCGGTGCTGGCGGGCATGACGCCCGACGACCAGGCGCGCCTCCTCGAGGAACTGCCCCACGAGGTGACCCGCCGGCTTCTGGAAACGCTCAGCCCCGACGAGTTGCGCGCGGCGCGGGATCTGTTGGGTTATCCGGAGGAGACGGCCGGCCGGTACATGACCCCGCGCTACGTTTCGCTGCGTCCGGAAATGACGGCGGCGGAGGCGCTGGAACACGTCCGCCGCACCGGAAGGCAGATGGAGACGCTCGGCGTGCTCTACGTCGTGGACAGCGCGGGGGTGCTGATCTCCGAACTGCGGCTTGGAACGCTCGTGATGGCCGACCCCGCCAGGCGGGTGGTGGACATCGAGGATCGTCCGCTGGTGGCGATCCCGGCGGCTGCGCCGCGCGGGGAGGCGGTGGACCTGTTCAAGAAGTACGACCGCGTGGCGCTGCCGGTCGTGGACGCGCAGGGGCACATGCTGGGGATCATCACGGCCGACGACGTGATCGACGTGCTGGAATCCGAGACGACCGAAGACATCCAGAAGATCGGCGGCGCCGAGGCGCTGGACGCGCCCTATAACGAGGTCGGTTTCTGGCACATGATCCGCAAGCGCGGCGGATGGCTCTCCGCGCTATTTTTAGGCGAGACGCTGACCGCGACGGCGATGGGGCACTTCGAGCACGAGATCGAGCGGGCGGCGGTGGTGGCGCTGTTCGTGCCGCTGATCATCAGCAGCGGCGGCAACAGCGGCTCGCAGGCGACGACGATCATCATCCGATCGCTGGCGCTCAAGGAATTGCGATTGCGCGACTGGTGGCGGGTCTTCGGCAAGGAGATGGGGACGGGCCTGGCGCTGGGGGCGTTCCTGGGGATGATCGGCTTTGCGCGAATCCTCCTGTGGTATTACCTGGGGTGGGCGCACTATGAGGGTCATCCTTACCTGATGGCCGGCACGGTGTGGCTGAGCCTGATCGGCGTGGTGACGTTCGGCTCGACGGTGGGGAGCATGCTGCCGTTTTTGCTGCGGAAGGCGGGGCTGGACCCGGCGTCGGCGTCGGCGCCGTTCGTGGCGACCCTGGTGGACGTGACGGGGCTGGTCATTTACTTCACCGTGGCGATGATCGTATTGCGGGGGACGTTGCTTTAGGGGAACGATGATCGGGGCGAGGAAAGCGCAGGCGAACATGATCAATAAGACGGCATTGGCGTTGGCTGCTGTGGCGTTCTTTGTGATCGGATGGGGCGTGAGCACCTTTGCCGAGCCTGCGAAGGCGGGCAAGACGACCGGGGACGTGACCGCCGCCGCGCGGAAATTCCTTGGCGCGCTTGACGAGGGTCAGCGTGGCAAAGTGGTGTTCGATTTCAAGGATCAGGAGCAGCGCAAGCGTTGGTCGAATCTGCCGTCGGGGATCTTCCGGCGCGCGGGCCTGCGCATGGGCGATCTCACCCCGCCGCAGCGCGAGGCGGCCATGGCGGTGCTGGCGGCGGCGCTGAGCCCGCGCGGATACGAGAAGGTCGTGCAAATCGTCGAGGCGGACGAGACGTTGAAGAAGAACCAGGGCGGTGGGCGCGGCGGTCCGGGCGGGGGAGGCGGCCCCGGCGGGCGCGGGGGACCGGGCGGACCCGGTGGTGGGGGGGGCGGTGGCGGCGTCAGCTTCGGACGCGACAACTATTACATTTCGTTCCTCGGCCAGCCCTCCGCGACCGAACCCTGGATGATTCAGTTCGGCGGGCATCACCTGGGGCTCAACATCACGCTTGCCGGTGACAACGGCACGCTCGCGCCCAGCCACACCGGTGCGCAGCCGGCGCGTTACCAGCTCGAAGGCAAGACGATCCGCCCGCTGGGTCGCGAGGTGGACAAGGCGTTCGCGCTTCTGAGTTCGCTGGACGAGGCGCAGCGGAAGCGGGCGATCCTGGGCTTTCAGATTCGGGACCTGGTGCTGGGCCCCGGTCGCGACGGCAAGACGATCGAGCCCGAGGGGATCAAGGCTGCGGATCTGACCGAGAAGCAGCGCGAGATGCTGCTGGATCTGGCAAGCGAGTGGACCGGCATCCTGAACGACGCCGCCGCGACGGCGAAAATGGAAGAGATGAAGAAGGGCATCTCGGACACGTGGTTCGCCTGGAGCGGCCCGACCGACGCGGGCGGCGCGGCGTACTTCCGCATCCAGGGGCCAAGCGTGTTCATCGAATTCGCCCCCCAGCGCCTGGGCGGCGACACGACCCAGCACATCCACACGATCTACCGCGACCCGACCAACGACTACGGCGCGAAATGGTGGAAGCCGTGACCCCGATCGATCGTCGAGCGGCGCTGGTGCTTTTGGTCGCGGTGGTCGCGCTGCCGGGCACCGCTTGGGCCCACGTGCTTGACGAGTACCTGCAGGCGACGCTGGTGGACATCGCGCCCGACGACATCCGGCTGGAGATCAACCTCACGCCCGGCGTGGACGTCGCCGAGCCGATCCTCGCGCTGATGAACCCCAACCGGGACGGCGTGATCTCGACGGACGAGGCGGCCCGGTATGCCGGCCTGCTCAAGCGCGACCTGACCGTTCGGCTGGACGATCGCGACGTCGAATTGAGGCTCGCCGGATCGCACTACCCCGAGCCCGGCGAGCTTCGCGGTGGCTGGGGGATCGTTCAGGTGGAGTTCTCGATCCATCCTGGCTCGCTCGCCGCCGGAGAGCACCGCCTCACGGTCGAGAATCGGCACCTGCCGGGCGTGAGCGTGTACCTGGTCAACGCTGCCCGGCCGAGGTCCGGCTGGATCCGGATCACCAAACAGAACCGGAACGAGAACCAAAGTTGGGGCGAGATCGCGTTTGACTATCGTCCGGCGGCGCGGTCGTCTCGCTCGGTCGGGCTTATGGCTTTGGTCGCGGGAGTGATTGTTGCGGTGTGCGCGGGGGTGCGGCGGCGGAAGGCTTCGCCGCGGTCGATATGAGCGTTGTCAAGTGTGTTGCTACAATGAGGGCGGCGTGGTCGCAAACGCGCGCCGGCGCGGGACGCCAGACGAAGACCACGGGCAAACGAGTTTGCCCATGCCACCCAGGCCGGGAATCGGGTCGCGAGAGGTGATGAATACCGAAGTGGTCAGTTTCGCCCACCTGCTGGACGCGCTGGCGTGCGGCGCGGCGCTGATCGAGCGCGGCGGCCGGATCGTACACGTGAACCCGCGTGCCGCGGCGATGCTGGGCCGAGCGGCGCGCGAGCTGGTGGGGCAGCGGGTGCAGGACCTGTATCCCGACGCCGACGCGCAGGCGTTGATCGGGGCGGCGCTGGCGGACATGGACGCGCCGCGCGAGGGCGAGTTTTACGTTCCCGGCGCCGGCGGCGAACGCATTCCCGTGGTCATGTCCGGCCGCGCCTGGCGCGATTCGACCGGCGGCGCGCGCCCCTACTACGCCGTGACCCTGACCGACATCACGCCGCTCAAGCAGGCCGAGGACGACCTGCGCAACCAGTACCGCATCATCGCCGAGCTCTCGAACACGATCCTGTCGCAGGCCGAGAACCTCAAGGATTACTCCGAGGCCCTCGAGCACCGGGTACACGAGCGGACGATCGAGCTGCACGAGGCGAACATGGACGCGATCTACATGCTGGCGATCGCGAGCGAGTCCAAGGACGAGGACACGGGCGCGCACGTGCGGCGGTTGCAGCACTTCAGCCAGACGCTGGCGCGCGAGATCGGTTACGCGCCGCGCGAGGCGGAGAAAGTGGGGTACTCGGCGATCCTCCACGATGTCGGCAAGATCCACGTGCCGGACCGCATCCTCAAGAAGCCGGGGCCTCTTGATGACGAGGAGCGGCGGGTGATCCAGGAACACACGCTGGCGGGGGAACACATCCTCTCGTCGACCAAGCCATTTTTCGGCGCGGCGCGGCGGATCGCGCGGAGCCACCACGAGAACTGGGACGGCTCGGGCTATCCGGACCGCGCGGCGGGCGCGGACATCCCGATGGAGGCGCGGATCGTTCACCTGGCGGACGTGTACGACGCGCTGACGACGCCGCGGGTTTACAAGTCGGCCTGGGATGGACCGCGCGCGGCAACTGCGATCGAAGACGGGGCGGGACGGATGTTCGATCCGGAGCTCGTGAAGGCGTTTACATCCCTCCGCAGGCGCGGCGAGTGGAACGGCGCGCCCGCGCACGGTGACACCGCGCAACGCGGAGCCAAGCCACGCGAAGACCACGGGCAATTGCCCATGCCACCCGAAGCGGCGCGCGAATCGATATAGCTCGCACCGGCCGACTCCGCTTTCGCGCGACCGACGAAGACCCTCACCCCGGCCCCCCCGGCCCTCTCCCCGAGTACCGGGCGAGGGAGAACGGCGCGGCGCGCTCGCCCCGTCGCCGAACGGACTCAAAGCGTGTAGGATGCTCCGCCCAGGGTACGGAATCTCGTCCCCGTGAGGAGCATCCCAGCATGCGAAACTACCGCAAACTGCCGGCCGTCGTCGTCGGTGTCCTTTTGTCGATCGCGCTGTGCGCCCGGGCCGACGTGAAGGTGACGGTCGATCACAACGACAACGATCACGCCACCGCGGAATTCAAGTTCAAGACCGTCCCCGCCCCTGCCAAGGACGATGCCGCCGCCAAGGCCAAGGTCAGCATCGTCAGCGGGGAGAAGGACGACAACGGCGGAGACGTGGACAAGGTCACCGACGGCAAGCTGCCCGGCGAGCAGGACCAGCCCGAGGAAAACTTCTTCTTCAACGCCGGCACGGAGGGCGGACGGCTCTTGATCGACCTCGCGAAGGCGATCGAGATCAAGCAGGTCAACACGTACTCGTGGCATCCGAACACGCGGGGGCCGCAGTTCTACAAGCTCTATGCGGCCGAGGGATCGGAGCAGGGATTCAACGGCCAGCCCAAGGCGGGGACCGATCCCGCCAAGGCCGGGTGGAAACTGATCGCCAGCGTCGATACGCGTGCGAAGCAGGGCGCCGAGGGAGGCGGGCAATACGGGGTGAGCCTTGCGGACCCGGCCGGCGCGATCGGCAAGTACCGTTACCTGCTGTTTGACATGTACCGCACGGAAGCGGACGATGACTTTGGCAACACGTTCTACAGTGAGATCGACGTGATCGAACAGAAGTGATCGCCGCCTACGGTTAACTGACCCATTCTCGAAGGAGCATCGCGCATCATGACCGCCGCATCGAAGACCCGCCGCCGTCTCGCCGTCGCCGCCCTTGCCGCGGCCCTGTGCGTTCCTGCCGCCCGCATGTTGTTCGCCGCGGACGACGCCAAGCCCGCCGCCGCCGCTGTCGCCGGCGATGAGGCCACCACGAATACCCTGACCGACGCCGAGAAGCAGGCCGGCTGGAAGCTGCTGTTCGACGGCAAGGACCTGTCGGGCTGGCACAACTTCAGGAAGCAGGGCGTGCAACCGGGCTGGCAGGTGAAGGACGGCGCGCTCGCGTGCGTCGATCCCAAGCACGCCGGGGACATCGTGACGGCCGACAAGTACGACTGGTTCGAGCTGTCGCTGGACTACAACATCTCCGAAGGGGGCAACAGCGGCATCATGTTCCACGTGACCGATGACGCGGGCTCGGCCTGGGGAACCGGGCCGGAGGTGCAGCTCCAGGACAACCAGCACGCGCACGACCCGGAGCTGTCGGGCTGGGTTTACCAGCTCTACAAGCCCCCGGTCGATCCCAAGACGGGCAAGCCGATCGATGCGACCAAGCCGGCGGGGCAGTGGAACCACGTGCGCGTCCTGATCTCGCCTGAGAAGTGCGAGACGGAGATGAACGGCGTGAAGTACTACGAGTTCGTCCTGGGCAGCCCGGAGTTCAACGAGCGCGTGGCCAAGAGCAAGTTCGGCAAGATGGCGCACTTCGCCAAGGCGGAGAGCGGCTACATCGCGCTGCAGGGCGACCACGGGCAGGTGTCGTTCCGGAACATCAAGGTTCGGCCGATCGAGAAGAAGTGATCGGGGTCGGCTGAGTTGTCGGATTTGAATCGGGCCCGGTGCGCGTGAGGCGCGCCGGGCCCGTTTTGTTTGCCGCCCGCGGCCCGGGAAGGGCGACCTCTTTCTCCCTCTCCCGCGGGCGCCGTTGGCGTACATTCGCCAACCATCGCAACGCCCGTGGGAGAGGGTCGGGTGAGGGGAGTGTCGGTCGCCTGCATGCGTCTCGAACTGCCCTTCACCCTATGCCTCTCCCAGACGCGTTGAGCCGATTCGCAAGATGGATTCCCAAGGTCGCGTCCGAGAGAGGGGACTCGCCTCACGCCAGTCCGCTTGCGTTCACGGTGGTCGCGCCCATACGCTCCCGCCCCGTGACTGCCGCCCAGCCACCGCCCCACTCCACCAAGCCACAGTACTTCCTCTCCTACGCCGTCCTGGGGTCGCTGGTGCCGTTCGTCTCCGTGCTGCTTGCCGAGCGCGGGCTGGATAAATCGCAGATCGGCACGGTCTGGGCGGTGGCGTCGCTGGGCGTGGTCGTCACGCCGGTGCTTGTCACGCTGCTGGCGGATACGGCCATCGCCGCGCGGCTCTTGATGGCGGGGCTGTTCGTGCTCGCCGGGTTCTTCCTCGCCGGGCTTTGGGGCGCGCGCACGTTCTGGCCGATCCTGATCCTCTACGCGCTGCACACGTTCGCGCTGCAGCCGGTATTCGCCCTTCAGGACGGGATTCATTTCGCCGCGCAGTCGATCCGGCGGACCCGCGGGCTGGACGAGGTGCCGTACCATACGGTGCGGGTCTGGGGGACGATCGGATACATCCTGCCCAGCACGCTCCTGTGGTTTCTGCTGCGGCCGGGTGAGTCGATGACGCCGGCAGTGGGGTGTGGGACCGCGTTCTGCGCGCTGAGCGTGGTCAGCGCGTTCTTCCTCCCGCACACGCCCCCGCCCCCGCGGGCCGAAAGTCACGCGCGCCTGCCGACCGCTGCCGCGGCGCGGGCGCTGCTCGAGCCTCACGTCCTGGTCTTCTGCGCGGCGATGTTCCTGCTTTACCTCACGTCGCAGGCGTTCTACGAGTTCTACCCCCTGCACCTCACCGAGCGCTGCGGCGTGGACAACCGCTGGATCGGCATGATCACCAACGTCGGCACCGTCGGCGAGGTGTTCTACATGCTCGCCTTCGCGTGGCTGGCCGCACGGCTGACCGTGCGCCGCGTCATGTACCTTGGGGCGCTGGCGATCGCCGCGCGCTTCTTCCTCCTGGCCGCGTTCCCGCAGTTAAGCGTGGCGATCGGCGTGCAACTGATCCATGGGATGACCGTGCTGGCGATGGGCGTCGTGCCCCCGATCTTCCTCAATCGCCACGCCACCGACGAGTGCCGCAACTCGATCCAGGGACTGTACGCCATGCTGGTGCTGGGCGGCGGGAAGGTCATCGGCAGCCAGCTCTTCGGCCGGATCGCCCAAGGTGGATTGCCCAGGGCGTTCAACGTCGCGGGGGTGATGTGCGTGGTGGCGATGGGGATGCTGTACTTCGCGTTCCGCGAAGAGAAACGTGAAACATGAAGACATGAAACATGAAGAGCGCGGCTACCGGTGATCTTCATGTTTCATGTCTTCATGTTTCACTCGTCGCAGTTCAACCATCATGCACCGCCCCTGCACGAACGCCATTCCCGCCTCCTCGGCGATGCGCTTCGCCTCTTCGCTGTAGATCCCGCTCTGAAGCCACAGGCCACCGGCGTGCGCCCTGGCGGCTTCCTCGGCGACGCCGGGGCAATACTCCGGCCGCCGGAAGACCAGCACCACGTCGATCGGTCCGGGCACCTCGGCCAGGGATGCGTAGCTCTTCAACCCCTCAATCTCCGGGTATGTGGGATTGACCGGGATGATCTCCTTCCCGCGCGAGCGGAGATACTCGGGCACGTAATGTCCGGCCCGCGTCGGCTCGGGCGTCATCCCCACCACCGCGACCCGCCTCGCCTTCAGCATCCGGCTGATCCCTTCTTGATCGTTCATCGTCCCGCGACCTCCGCGCGCGCATCTTTCGCCATCTTTCCATCCCTCGCTCGTGTGCTAAGATCGTACGGCAACCTGCTGACTACTGACTACTGGCTACTGACTACTGCTGGATAATGGCCAAGCGCGACTATTACGAAGTTCTGGGCGTCGCCCGCACCGCCTCCCCGGAGGAGATCAAAAAAGCCCACCGCAAGCTCGTCCGCCTGTACCACCCGGACGTCAACAAGAACAACCCCCAGTCCGAAGCCAAGTTCAAGGAAGTGCAGGAAGCCTACGACATCCTGTCCGATGAGGCCAAGCGCAAGCAGTACGACCAGTTCGGCCACGCCGGCGTCGGCGCTGAGCCGGGTTACGGGGCCCGTCCCGGGGCCGACCCGTTCGAAGAGTTCCGCCGCGCCCAGCAGCAGGCCGGGCCGCGGGCCGGTTACCGTCGTTGGCAGCCGCAGCCCAACGTCTCGGTCGAGGATTTCGACCTGGGGGGTGCGGGAGGGGATGCCTCGGGCTTCGCCGACATCTTCGAGCAGTTCTTCGGGCAGCGCGGGGCCGCCGCGGGTGGCCGCGGGGCTGCCACGGGTCGCCCGCGTACCCAAGCCGCCCGCGGCGAAGACATCGAATACCCCGTCACTTTGACGTTCGCGCAAGCCGCGCGGGGGATGACGCTGCCGCTGCAGATCAGCCGCGATGGCAAATTGGAAACCATCGACGTCAAGATCCCCGCGGGGGTGAAAGAGGGTAGCCGCGTGCGCATCAAAGGGAAGGGCCAGCACACCAACGGCGAGCCGGGCGACCTGTTCATCGTCACCCGGGTTCTGCCGCACGCGTACTTCCACCGCGAGGGGCTGGACATCCATCTCGACCTGCCGATCTCGATGTACGAGGCGTTGCTGGGCACCAAGGTTGAGGTGCCGACCCTCGACGGCCCGGTGACGATCACGGTCCCCCCGGGCACGAGCAGCGGCGCGAAGCTCCGCATCCGCGAACGGGGCATCTATCGCGGCAACGAGAAGGGCGACCAGTACAACATCGTCAAGGTGATCGTCCCCAGGAACATCGACGACCAGGACAAGGAAACGCTCCAGAAGCTCCAGGCCAAGCATCCGATCGAGGCACGCAAGGATGTGAACTGGTAGGGGCACACGCGCGCCTACGATCGGGGGTTTTCATGCTGAAGGATCGCACCAACGCAGAGATCGATTACGAGGGCATTCACCGCGCACTTCTGACGGGGCTGCTGGGAAACATCGGGCAGAAGACCGAGCAGCACGAGTACACGGGGGCGCGGGGGAACAAGTTCTCCATCTTCCCCGGGTCGGCGCTCTTCAAGCGCAAGCCGCAGTGGCTGATGTCGGCGGAGATCGTCGAGACGACCAGGCTGTACGCGCGGACGAACGCCAAAGTCGATCCGGTATGGATCGAGCGGGTGGCCGAGCACCTGGTTAAACGCTCGTACAGCGAGCCGCGATGGGAAGCGGAGACTGCCAACGTGGTCGCGGACGAGAAGGTCAGCCTCTACGGGCTGGCGATCGTTCCCCGGCGGACGGTGCACTACGGGCCGATCGACCCGAAGGTGTCGCGGACGCTGTTCATCCATCACGCGCTGGTGGAGGGAGAGTACCGCACGCAGGCCCCCTTCTTCGCGCACAACCGCAGGCTGGTGGAGGAGGTGGAGGAACTGGAGGCCAAGAGCCGCACGCGGGAATACCTGGTGGGCGCGGAGGCGCGCTTCGAGTTTTATGACAAGCGGGTGCCGCAGGACGTCTGGAACGGGCACACCTTCGAGCGCTGGCGGCGCAACGCCGAGCGGCATAACCCCAAGCTGCTGTTCATGACCCGGCGCGACCTGTTGAAGCGGTCGGCGGACGAGGTGACGCCCGAGGCGTTCCCGGATTTCATGCTGGTCAACGGGACGCGATTGCCGCTGGAATATCACCTGGACCCCGGCGACGTGATGGACGGGGTGACGGTGACGATCCCGCTCGCGGCGCTCAACCAGATGCCCGAAGAGCCGTTCGAGTGGCTGGTGCCGGGGCTGCTGCGCGAAAAAGTGCTGGAACTGATCCGCACGCTGCCCAAGCCGCTGCGGGTGAACTTCGTGCCGGCGCCGGACTTCGCGGATCGTGCGGCCGAGGCGCTCTCGTTCGGGCAGGGATCGCTGTACGAGGGGTTGGCGGTCGTGCTCGGGAAGTTCAGCGGATTGCCGGTGAAGTCGTCGGACTTCGATCCGTCAGAGCTGACCGACTACCTGAAGCTGAACTTCCGGATCGTGGATCAGCACGGCAAGGCGATCGCGACCGGCCGGGAATTGGAGCAGATCCGCCGAAAGCTGGGGCTGGCGGCGCGGGCGACGTTCGCGGAACTGCCGCCCCATCCCCAGTTCCATAAGGACGGTCTCAAGGGTTGGGAGTTCGGCGATCTGCCGGAGCGCATCGAGATCAAGCGGCACGGGGTGACGCTGGGGGCATATCCGGCGATCGTGGACCAGCAGGAATCGATCGGCCTGCGATTGTTTGACTCGCCTGACGCGGCCAGGGCCGCTCACCTGGCCGGCGTGCGCCGACTCTTCATGCTGCAACTGGGTCCCGAGCTGCGGCACCTGTGGCGGAACGTGCGTAATTTTGAGCGGATGGCCATGAATTACAAGCTGCTGGGGAGCACCGACGAGCTGCGCGGGCAACTGGTGGCGGTGGCGGCGGAGCGGGCATTCACGCCCGATGCCAACGTGCGGCAACAGGCCGATTACCAGCAGCGCGGCGGGACGGCCTGGCAGCGACTGGCCGATCAGCACGGCAAACTGTCCGATTGGGTTGACCAGGCGTTGCTGGCGTACTTCGCCCTGGCGAAGGACCTCTCGCGTCCCGTCGCACCGCTGCTGGATCCGTCGGTCCGGGACATGCGCGAGCAGTTGGCGCGGTTGATGCCCAAGAACTTCATCCAGGCGACGCCGGCGGAGTGGCTGGTGCACCTGCCACGGTTCATCAAGGGGATCAGCGTGAGGCTGACGCGGTTGTTGAACGCGGGATTGAAGAAGGATCAGCAGGGGATGGAGCAGGTGCTGCCGCTGGAGCGGGCCTACCACGAGCGGGTGGTCAAGCACCGGCGGGAGGGGATCGCGGACGGGACGCTGGAGCAGTATCGGTGGCTGCTGGAGGAATTCCGGATATCGGTGTTCGCGCAGGAGTTGCGGACGTCGGTGCCGGTGTCGGCCAAGCGCTTGGCGGAAATCTGGGCAACGGTGAAACCGTAACCACGGCCCCTCCGCGGCTCAATTTAATAGCGCCAGACGCGGCCCAGGGATTGTTGCTTGGACTCGCTGACGACCTTGCCGTCGCGGTCGATTTCCTTGACCGACTGCGTGTCGGAAACCAGCGTGGTGCCGCTGGCGAGGCGCTGGGCGCCGAAGGGGGAGGCGAAGCCGCCCTGGGACCAGGCCTCGCTGCCCGAAGGGCCGAACTCGATCACCTTGCCGCTGCCCAGGTCGCAGACCAGCGTGTTGCCATCATCGAGTCGCGTGGCGCTGCGCGGCGTGTGCAGGCCTTCGACCTTCCAGGTCTCCTTGCCGGTCGAGTCGATCTCGACGACGCTGTTGGCGTTCTGAAGGGTGATCAGCGTGTGGCCGTTGTCGAGGCGAACGGCGTCGCACGGTCCGCCGGACATGGCGACCTCCCAGAGGATCTTGCCGGCGTCATCGACCTCGACGACCTTCTGGGCGTTATTGCAGGCGACGA
Source organism: Tepidisphaeraceae bacterium (assembly GCA_036558265.1). Classification (GTDB taxonomy): domain Bacteria; phylum Planctomycetota; class Phycisphaerae; order Tepidisphaerales; family Tepidisphaeraceae; genus RYN-433. The sequence continues at coordinate 17,275 of DATBFY010000255.1, forward strand.
GCGTGTTGCCGTTGTCGAGGCGCTGGACGCTCATCGGCCCGCCTGGGACGGGGATGCGGAGGCGCTCTTTGCCGTCGGCGCGGTACTCGACCAGGCAGTTGGCGGAGTAGAGGGCGACGAGCCGCCCGCCGCTGGGCAGTCCCTGGCACGCCCACGGACAGCCCCCGGGCTCGCTGACCGAGAAGGTGGTTCGTCCGGCGGAGTCGAACTCGATGATCTCGTTCCTGGCATAGAGGCAGCAGAGCGTGCGGCCCATGTCACCGTCCGTCGAGCAGCGGACGGGATAGTTCAGTGTGACGGTACGGGCGTCGCGGACGAGCCACTGCTGCCAGGACGCGATGACGGCCGCCTGGGCGTCGGGGTCGAGCCAGGCGGCGTAGTCGGAGCGTCGACCGGTCAGGGCGCGCAAGGTCGTGACGCTCGCGTGGCGGACGCGGACATCCCTGGACGAGAGGAGCGCGACCAGGGGCGCGAGGCAGGCGCGATCGCCGCGGTCGGCCAGCGCGCGGGCGGCGGCGAGCTTGACGCGGGGTTCGGCGTCGTCGAGCAGGCTGCGCAAAGGATCGAGCGCGTCGTCACCGAGGATGGCGGCGAGCGCGCCCACGGCGGCGACGCGCGCCTCGGTGGGGCCGCGGGCGACGGCATCGCGCAGGAGAGCGGCGTCCTCGGGGCGGGTGGTGGCCTTGAGCGCGTCGCGGCCGGCGGCCAGTACGTACTCCTCGCCGTAGAGCGGCAGGACCTGGAGGAGGACGGGCGCGGCGCCCATGAGCTTCTTCTTGACGATCGTGCGGAAGCAGGCGACGGCGACAGAGGAACTGGCGTTGCCGGCGGCGCGGGCGGCCAGGACCTGCTGGGCGCGGAGGCGCACCTCGGCGTCGCCGTCGTCGTCTGCCGTGGCGGCGCGCAAGTCTTCGACGGGGACGACCGGCATGGCGATGAGCTGGCGGGCGGCGAGCTCACGGCGGGCGAAGTCCTGGCTGCCCAGTTGCAGGATGAGCGAGGCGATCAGGCCGCGGTTGTCGTCGCTGGGAGGAAGCGCCTTAAGGTAGGCGACGACGCCGTGAAGGTCGGGGTCGATGGCCTGGTCGGCAAGGATGGCGGCGTAGGGATCGGCGGCCTCGGGCGGGGCGGCCTGGGCGGCGACAGTTGCCAGTCCCAGCCCGCCGCACAGGCCGACCAGATTTGCGCACAACGCGACCGTAAACTTACCACACGACCACATCGCACAACCTCCCGTCAGAGGGCAACCTCAGCGGCCGAGCGGGTAACGCCTCATCCAGGGAGGTTTTCGCGTGCTGCGGCACGAAGTTGCTCACGAGCTGACTTGCAATTTCCGGGCCGCACCGAACGAAGCCCGTCCTCAAGGGGCGAACTGGATCGGGCGGCGGCCACGGAAGCGGCGGTCGGCGATGTCACGTCGCTAACCGAATTATCGGCGTTCGGCTCTGTCAGATTTGCATTGACCGGCCGTATCTGCCGCATGTCCGGGAATATCGAGACGCCGGGCGCTGGCAAGCGCGCCCGGGCCGTCCCGGTGGTTCCGGTAACGTGTTTTGGCAACATTGCGGACAGCATCCGGGCGAGCCGCTGGCGGCCCGGTGGGCCTGAAAATCGGCTTGCCGTGTCCCGCGAACAGCTTCGGAACGCGCCTGGTGCGACGAGTAGCTCAAAGGTAGAGCACTAGCCTTGAAAGCTAGAGGTTGCGGGTTCGACTCCCGTTTCTCCGACCAGGAACAAAGAGGCCGGCGCGAGGGTTTGAGCTTCACGCGACCGCCTGCCACCGCCGTGCCCGTTTTTTGGGCATGGACCTGTTCAGGGCATCTGTGTCCCCTGAGCGGCGTGCACGGCGGGGGCAACATCGAAGCGGCTTTGTGATCGGCGTGTTTGGCCGCGGGTCAAGTCTTCGCGAGACATCGGTTCGTCCGCACGTGCCGGGGGAGCGTGCGCGACGGATCGGAATTGAACGGACCTCTGACCCGCCATGCCCGCGCCGGTTCCGCTGCGACGGTGGGGTGGCTTGTGTGCGGGTCGCCCTCGGCCGGCAGTTTTTTCGGAAGAAGTGAATTGTGAATTGTGTTCTGTTGTCAGTTGCGACCTTTACAAGAGAGGAGGGGGACCATGACTCGCATCCTATTGGCCTGGCAACCCCTCCCGGCGCCCCAGGGGACCAGCTTCTACCCGCATGACCTGTCGGAGCCGGAGGCGGTGGTCGCCCTGTTCAGGGCGGCGTCGCGGTTCCGGGCGCACGTGACCGCGCAGGGGTGGCGGTTCCTGTGGGCGAATTACGACCTGGCGGGACTGCTTGAATTGAACCGACAGGCCGGGTGGTTCGACTCAACGGACGATCGCGAGGCCGCGGAGCAGCTTATCCACCGCGCCCGCGTCGAAGGCTTCGACCCCGTCTCCGGCCAGTTGCGCGGCGACTTCGAACGGAATGACCAGATACTGGAACTGGTCTAATCCGGCGTCATTTCGTTTCTCGTCTTTTCGTTTTTGATTCTTGAGAGTGCTCACGGGCGAGCCGCCCGTGCCACGAGGGAGGGTTTACACCCATGTACAAGACCATCTACATCAAGAAGCACGAGCGGGGCCTGTGGTTCCGCCGGGGTGATTTCGTGGACGTGCTGATGCCGGGCACGTACCGGGTTGCGTTCTGGAACGTGCGGCGCGACCAGGTCAGCGTCGTGGAGACCACGCGCTCGAAGTTCGAGCACGGCCAGCTCGACGTGCTGCTGACGCACGGCGGCCTGCGCGACCAGCTCCACGTGGTGGACCTGAACGACACGCAGCGCGCGCTCGTCTGGAAGGACGACCGGCTGGCCCACGTGCTGGGCCCGGGTCGCCACGCCTTCTGGAAGACGCCCTACGCGATCCAGATCGCGGTGTACGACGTCAACCAGTTCCGCTTCACGCACCCGCGTCTGCAGGCGATCCTGCAGCACGCCGAGGCCGTCAAGCACCTGGACGGCGTGTTCGTGGACGCCCACGAGGACGTGCTGCTCTACCGCGACGGCACGCTGGTCGAGACGCTGCGCCAGGGCCTGCACGTCTTCTGGCGCGGCACGGGCAAGGTCACCTGGAAGACCGTCGATCGGCGCGAGCTGATCGCCGACGTCGCAGGCCAGGAGATCATGACCGCCGACAAGGTCACGCTGCGCGTGAACCTGCTGGTCACCTACCAGGTGGCCGACGCGCTCAAGGCGGTGACCGCGGTGGCCGACCACGCGCAGGCGCTCTACCGCGATGCACAGCTCGCGCTTCGCGCCGCCGTGGGCACGCGGACGCTCGACGCACTGCTCTCCGACAAGGAGAGCGTGGGCGGCGAGGTGCGCAACGCCCTGGGCACGCGGGCCGGCGAGTACGGCGTCCGCGTCACCGCCGTGGGCCTGCGCGACATCGTCCTGCCCGGCGACATGAAGACGCTGCTCAACCAGGTGATCGCCGCGACCAAGGAGGCCGAGGCCAACCTGATCCGCCGACGCGAGGAGACCGCCGCGGCGCGCAGCCAGGCGAACACCGCCAAGCTGCTCGCGGAGAACCCGGCCCTGGCGCGGCTCAAGGAGCTCGAGCTGCTCAAGGAGGTCCTGGCGGGTACGAAGGCGACGTTCGTCTTCGGCCAGGGCGACCTGAGCGAGCAGGTCCGCGGACTGGTTGCTGCGGAGAAGCGCGATGCGTAGGTGATGAACGCGGGCGTCGTCCACGCGCGGACGACGCCCGCGGTGTTTTCACGGCTTGGCGATCTCAACGGCGAACACGTGGGTCGGCCCGAACATGTTCGACCGGAACACGATGCGCTTTCCATCCGGCGTGAACGTCAGGTTCGGCTCCAGCGTGTACTTGTGCTTCGATAGATCCACGAGTTTTTCCGACTTCAACTTGCCGTCGGCCGTCGGCGTGAACAGGTAAATCCACTGCCCGTTGTTCGGCGCCGCCACGCTGCTGGGCCCGCCGCCATCCCCGGCGAAGAGCTTGCCATCGGGGGAGATGTTGTAATGCACTGACCACTCCGGCGCCGTCAGCGGATACTTGGTCAACTCGCCGCTCACCAGGTTCTGCCCGGCAAGCCAGAACACCTTGGACTTGGGCGTCTGCAGGTCGAACCAGACTGTCTTGCCATCGGAGCTCCAGAACTCGTGGCCGGAGATTTCCATCGGCATCGAGCGCTTGTGAACCAGCCGCAGCCCCGTCCCGTCGGTGCGGATCACCCACGGCCGATCCACTCGATGCCACGGCCCCTCGTGCGCGAACATCAGCAAGCCCGGATCCGTCGGCGAGAACTGCACGTGATTCAGCCAGTCCGTGCAGTGGTTGAAGGTCTTCACCTCGCCCGTTTTCGTGTCGATCGTGTAGAGCATCATCGGCGACTGACGCGCCAGGCGCGCGCCCAGCCGCCCCTCGCGCTCCAGCGAGGCACGATCGGCGTCGGTCAGCGTGGATCTTGCGGCCTGGCCGCTCTGGTCCTGACAACTGCCGGCCAGCAGCGTCTCGTCGGCGTTGACGGTAAGACCTGAGTCAGATCGGAACGGCAGATCGCCGATCTTGCGCGTTTCACGGGTGTCGATGTTGGTCGTGAAGACGCCCTGCCCGCGCAGGTAATAGACCTGCCGGGTCTTTCGTCCGACCACCACCTGGCCGGCGCGGCCCTCGACGACCTGGCGGATCTCACCCGTGTTGAGGTTGATCGCGGAAAGCCCCGACGGGGTGGAAATGACCAGCGTGTCGCCCCCGGCGGGATAGCCGTTCTGGTGGAAGTAGAAGCTGGAACTGCCCGCCTCGCGCGACAGCCGCGTGACCCGATGACCCGTCGCCGCATCGACCCACTGCGTCGGCGGATCGTCGGCCAACGCGGGGAGGGTCAAAAGAACAAGAACAAGGAGGGAGGATGGAAGATGGCGGATGGCATGGCACATGCAGGGAATGTCAAAAGGCAAGTATCAAATGTCAAATGTGGCGCGGCTCAGTGACGCTTGAAGTACTGGACTTCGCGCTCGTGTTTCTCGGCGGCGGCGCGGGAGCCGAAGGTCCCGAGGTTACGGCGCTTGCCGGTCTTGGGATCGGTCTTTCGCGAGTAGAGGCGGTACTGGCCGGATTTGAGTTTGCGGATCATGCAAGCGGTCTTACCGCGCGGCGGTCAGGCGGTGAACGGTCTTTTCGGCGTTTCCCGCCGCGTCCCTGGCTGAAGCCTGAACAAGGCCGTCCGCGGGCGCGGGGATGCGCGCCTGCCAATCGACCAGGCCGGGGGTGGTGGAAACGACCTCCGCGGTTTGGCCGTTCACGCGGATCGCCGCGACGTCGCCGTTGTCCTCCGAAAAGCCCGTGACGATGAGCTGATCGCCGGCCTTCACGACCGACCGGATTGCGGTTGCGGGCGGCAGGTCGTCCACCGGCTCGAGCAGGGTCGGAAACCCGATCCCGCTCACCACCGCCGCGCGCACGTCCTTTCCGGTGAACCCCTTGATCGCCTGGTACTCCCCGTCGGCCAGCATCTCCGGATTCCGCGGGCTGACCACCTTTGTCACCTGCCCCGGCGCCGGATAATCGTGAAAATAGTACGCCACGCCGTGCGCGATCCGCGTATTGCGCGGCCCACCGCCCAGGTCCACGATGTTCGCCGGCGAGCGGTCATTCCGGATCACCAGGTTCCGGAAATGCCCCGCCGCCCCCGCGTGCGGCGACGTGATGGACATCTGGATCATCGGATCGCGCCCGACGCGGCAATTCTCGATCGTCAGGTTCTCGTACGTGAAGGTGCCGCGCTGTTCGTCCTCATCATCCAGCCCGCGGTTAATCGGCTCGGAATTGATATTGTTGAGATGCACGTTGCGATAGACGTGATAGTCGTAATCCGGGTGATACACCCCGTAGACGCTGTTCCACGAGTCCAGCCCATCGAGCAGGAAATATTGCAGGTTCGGCCGCACGACATAGTGCGATTCCCAGATCTTCAAGTTGCGCACGATGAACGGGTGCGCCCGGTCTCCGCGGACGCCCGGGTTCTTGTCGCTCTCGTCGCCGAAGTTCATCGCGTAAAGCCCGTCGCAGTGCGCCTCGTTCGCCTCGAACCGCAGGAACGGCAGCGTGCGGACATCGACCGTCCGATATTCGCCGTCCGGCATCCGCAGCCGGAAGTCCGGATCGAACGACCCCGACTTCCCGCGCAGCTCGAACTTGTACCCATACCGGTCGTTCTCGCACGCGACGTTGCGCACGAACGTGTTTCGGCCGTTCGCCCACCAGAACCCCGCGCCGTCGTTCGAATCGAACGAGAGCGCCTGCCCCTTGAGTCGCTTCCCGTGAAACGCCTGCACCGCCAGGTTGCGATCGAACACGTTGTACTGCTCGCTCCCGTCCTCCAGGAAAAACCCGTGCCCCACGCTCTGGTAACCCACGCAGTCCCGCACCAGCAGGTAATCCGTGCCGTGGATCGTGATCCAGCGGTTGCGGCTGTCCCAGATGCTCGCCCCGATCACCCCGCTGCCGCGCATGCCGTCGCGGATCAGGTGAAAGTGGATCGAGTACTTGCCCAGCACCCCCTCCTTCCCCAGGTGCCGGAATTCGGCGTAGGAGATCCCGCCGGTGCTGTTCGCGTGATACATCGTGTGCCCGCGCACGCCATTGGGGTCGGCAGATTCGATGATGACGTTGCGCGACAGATCCGCGACCTCGGCGCGATACTCGCCGTGACCCAGGTGGGCGACGACCAGCGGGCGATCGAGCGTTAGCCTGTCGCCGTCGATCCGCTCGATGCGCCGCTCTTCGGTGTTCGCGTCGGTCCGCTTGCCGGGCACCTGTCGGAACGTGTCCGCGTAACCATCGAGCGACTTCGACGCCGTGACGATCACCCGGTCACCCACCCGCCAGCCCGTGACCGGCTCCGCCAGCGTGATCGTGCGCTCGCCCGCCTTGGCGTCCGCCCCCAGCTTCAGCCACGTCCGGCTCAGCGGCGCGCCGTGCACGTCCCACCGCCCCCCGCAGCAGATCACCGCCGGCAGCGTCTCCTTATCCATCCCGTCGAAATAAACCAGGCGGATCGTCGCCGTCACCCCAGCCGGCATCGGTGCCTCCGCCGTGCCGATCTCCAGCGCCGGCCGTTCGCCCGTCACGGCCTCGGGCATCGCCGCGCCCGCGTGCGCATCACAGACGAACCCGTCCTCGCCGCACGTCTCGCCCGGCGCGATCTTGATCAGCCCCGCGCTCAGCACCGTCGAGCGATCCCGCGCAAACCGCAGTGTCCCCGCCACGTGAATGTCCCGAAACGCCGGCCCCTGCGCCAGGTCATACGTCACCGCCGTCCCCGCCGAAACCTGCACGTTCTGCCCCGCCGCCGGCACGCGCCCCTCGCGCCACGTCGCCGCATCCGACCAGTTCCCGCTCCGCGCCGAATGAACGGCGAACACGATCGGCTTGTCCGCCGCCAGCGCGCCCCACGCCAACGTCGCCAGTATCCCAATCGCCCACGCACAAACGTTACGCATCGCCGGCCTCCTGCTAGAGGAGCTACAATCGAATCGCGCAAATGTGAGCCGACGTCTCCCCAGCCGCGTAGCGGCGCCAGAAAATAGCCCCGGGCGTGAGCCCGGGGTACATAATGCGCGCGAGGCATCAGCCCCGGTAGCGGTAGGGGCGGCAGAACCCTGTCGCCCCTGCCGGGGCCATTGTCTCGCCTTACGATTAAACCCATGGCTTACGTCATGGGCTACCATCTAACGCCGCTCCGCCGCTCACTCACCCACGCCCCTACCCCACCGCATTCTCCAACACCCCGATCCGCTCAATCTCAATCCGCACCACATCCCCCCTCGCCAGCGAGAACTCCCCTTCCGGCACGATCCCCGTCCCCGTCAGCAGCACCACCCCCTGCGGGAAACTCTGATTGCGAAACAGGTACCCCACCAACTCCTCAAACCCCCGCTTGATCTGCGACACCTTCGTCTCCCCGGCAAACATCTGCCGCCCCCCGCGCACGATCGTGCAGCGGATCGCCGACGACCGGATATCGATCGCCGGATCCGCGATCAGGATCGCCGGCCCCAGCCCGCAGCACCCGTCCCACGTCTTGGCCTGCGGCAAGTACAGCAGGTTCTCCCCCTCGATGTCCCGGCACGACATGTCATTTCCGATCGTGTACCCCACGATCTGCCCGTGGCTCGACACCACCAGCGCCAACTCCGGCTCGGGCACGATCCACTTCGTGTCATCCCGCAGCCGCAGCATCTCCCCCGTCCCCCGGCACCGCCGCGGGTTGGCCTTGAAGAAGATCTCCGGCCGCGCCGCGTCGTAAACCAGGTCGTACGCGCTCTTGGCCGTCTGGCTCTCCTCCATCCGCGCCACCTTCGACCGCTGATACGTCACCCCCGCCGCCCACACTTCCTGGCTTCCAATCGGCGCCAGCGGCGACCCCGGCAGCGGCACGTGCGCCGGCGCCAGCGTCCGCACCAGGTGATGCACGTACGCCACCGGGTTCTCCGAGTCCAGCCACGCATCCACGTCAAACCGCGAAAGCCGAAAAACCGTGTTGTCGTGAGCCACCAGCCAGTATTCAGACGTGCGGTAGAGGTGCATGCGGGGAGTTGTCAGTTGTCCGTCGTCCGTTGTCAATCGGCGCGGCGCGACGCTTCGACGGCGTCGCTTCGACCTGCCGTGCAGTAGGTCGCGTGCGGTTTCGCGGATCAAAAACCCTTCAGAGATGACGGCGACGCGTTGACGCTACAGGGCGCTCTCCTGACCCACGGCGTTGGAGCATTTTGCCACTCCACGGAACGTCGTGAACCAACCCCCGTCCCGGCAAAATGCGCAAACGCCGCACGTCGCAGGAGCGTCAGCAAATCTACCCAAATCCTGGTCACACGCGTCTGGCTCGTTCAAATCCTGCGCGAGGGAGTCATTCCGGAAAATGCGATCCATCTATGGTAAACTGCCCTTGAGATGACTTCGACGGCCTGATGCTATGGCGGTCGTGCGCGGGCGACGGCGACCACACGCAGTACCGGATTGCTGATTGGCTGCTGTATGGGATCACCTTTGTCCCGCCAATCGTTTGGGGCTCGATTCGGTTCTTTCGCACGTCTCGCCGCACCTCACGACTCGCCCTTGGCCTCTGCCCCACTTGCGGCTACGACCTCCGCGCCACCCCCGACCGTTGCCCCGAATGCGGCCAGATCCCCATGAGGGCCCAGGCATGACCCCCCTTCAACACGCGTCCATCGCCCCCCTCCTCGCCATCTCCAATCCCGCCGCAACGTTCTCCCTGATCGCCCAACTCGCCGCCATCCTCGCCGCCGCGGCGCTCGGCCGCTTCGCCCTCCACTCCCGCCCGGCCATCTGGCTCGTGGCGTTCACGGGCGCAACCGCCGCCATGATCGCCCACATCGCGGTAGACGGCCAAGGCGCGTTCGCGCTGCTCGTCTACACCCCCGTGATCTACCTCGCCGCCACGGCCGGCCGCCGAAACCTCGACCACCGCCGCGATGAGCGATAACACGACGACGAACGACCCCGCAGCGCGCGCAGTTCGGAGTTCACGCTTTAGCGTGTCTTCTCATCACGCTCGCAATTACCCTAACAAAATCCAACTTTTCCGATTGCCCCGACCCTCCCATGGACCTATCATCCTTCCGTCCTGCCATTGTTCTTTGACAACAAGATTCGACAGAGTTGATGGGGGCGCTTCGGCGTAATTCGGGCGGCGCTTTGGGGAGAAATGGGCGGCGCTTTGGGGTGATCCGGGCGGCGCTTTGGGGGCGCTTCGGAGGCGCTTGGGCGGCGCTTTTCCAGCGCGATCAAAATCTCAAACGACGTCGGTTCAACCACTTACGACAACCCCCGCCGCCCTAAAGTTTTCTTTTCCGCGCCCGCCCACCCCTACAAACCCAACCGAGTAAACCGCCCCCCATCGACCATCAGCGTCTGCCCGGAGATGAACCGCGCCGCTGGCGACGCCAAAAACGCCACCGCGTCCGCCACCTCCTCCGGCTTCCCGTATCGATCCAGCGGCACCGACTCGTCCGCCTGCTTCGGGTCGATCACCCGCGTCACCAGGAACCGCGCCGTCTTGGTCGGCCCGGGCGAAACCGCGTTCACCCGCACCCCCGCCGCCCGCAGTTCCACTGCCAGGCACTGCGTCCACTCCACGATCCCCGCCTTCGCCACGGCGTACGCCACCCCGTCATCCACGCCGAAGTGCGCCGCCGCGGATGCGATGTTCACCACGCTCCCCGCGCACCTCCTGGCCATCCCCGGGCACACCGCCCGGCAGACGATCATCGTCCCGATCAGGTTCCGCTCGAAGATCGCCCGCACGTCCTCCATCGGCACGCCCAGGCCGTTATTGGGCTTGGGCTTGCCCCCGCGCAGCGCGATGTCGCCCCCGGCGTTGTTCACCAGCACCGTGATCGGCCCCAGCGACGCCTGCACGCTCTCGACCATCGCCGCCACCTGCCCCTCATCCGCGATGTTTCCGCAGACCGCCGTGGTCTTGGCGCCCGTGGACGAGGCGATCTGCCCCGCCACCTCGTTGATGTTCTTCGCCTCGCCGAATTCGGCGCACGCCTCGGGATTGATGTCGTGGATCGCGACGGCCGCCCCCAGCTCCGCCAGCCGCTGCGCCATCGCCCGCCCCAGCCCGCGGGCCGACCCGGTCACCAGCGCCACCTCGCCCTTGAGATCCATGCCCATGCGAATTGCTCCTCTGTTCAGTTGCGAAGGAATTTACCGCGAAGACGCGACGACGCGAAGGGCAGCGTGAAGAAGCCCCGTAGCACGGGCGCCCCGCCCGTGAGAACGCTCCATCACGGGCGAGGCGCCCGTGCTACGGGAAATCTGGCGTCGCCGTGATCCGATTCATCCTTCTGCCTTCATCCTTCATCCTTCGATCATTGCGCCGTCCACCCCCCGTCCACCACCAGCGCGCTCCCGGTCATGAACGATGACGCGTCCGATGCCAAAAACAACACCGGACCCGCGATCTCCCCCAGCTCCCCCCATCGCCCCATCGGGATCCGCGCGACGAACGCGTTGTACTTCGCCGGGTCGTCCAGCAGCGGCCGGTTCATTTCCGTCCCGAAAGGCCCGGGGCAGAGCGCGTTGACCGTCACGCCCTTGCCGGCGTACTCCAGCGCCAGCACCCGCGTCAGGTTCATGACGCCCGCCTTGGCAGCCGCGTACGGCGCCCGGCCCGGCAGCGCGACGAACGACATGATGGACCCGAGGTTGATGATCCGCCCCCACCCGCGCCCCACCATCGCCGGCCCCAGCCGCCGCGACGCCAGGAACGTCCCCTTGAGGTTCACGTCGATCACCGCGTCCCAGTCGGCCTCGGTCAGCTCGTGCGCCCCCCCGCGGATGTTCACCCCCGCGTTGTTCACCAGGATGTCGATCGGCCCGATCGCGCGCTCGGCCTCGACGATCATGCGATCGACGTCGCCGGCCTTGGTCACGTCCGCCGCGACCGGGAACGCCCGCCGGCCCGTTGCCGCGACGATCTCCGACGCCACCTTCTCGCAGTCCGCCAGCGTCCGCGCGCTGACCACCACGTCCGCCCCCGCCTGCGCCAGGGCCCCGGCGATCACCTTGCCCAGCCCCTTGCCCC
>DATBFY010000256.1:0-4495 GCA_036558265.1 Tepidisphaeraceae bacterium
GATCAGTCGCTCGCCACGCGACTGGCGCAATCGCCCGTGTTCAAGGAGCGCTTCCAATCGATCACGCCGGGCGTCACCCTCCGCGGCAGCGCCGCCCGGGCGGACGCCAGGGGCCGCACGGCCGGCGTGCAAATCACGGCCTTGGCCGATCGATACGCCGTGCCCGCGGGCCAGGTGGTGCTCAACGGCGAACTCGCACAGGACCTCGGCGGCGTCGGCGTCGGCGTCGGCGTTCGCTTCTCTCTCCCGGCGCCCGACGAGGCCCCGCGCGAGTCGACGCTCGCCCGCCGCTCGCGCGACGACACCATCCTCTCATTCGCCGTGGAGACCTCGAAGGCGGCGCAGGCCGGTGGGTTCCTGGACCTGTTCAACCTGTCGGGCGGGCAGCGGCCGACGCCCGATGCGTGGGTGAACCTCCAATCATTGCAGGAAGAGATGGACCGCGCCGCCCAGGCAAACCTGTTCCTCGTGGCCGCCAGGCCCGGCCGCGCGACGCCCGCGGACGCGGAGGTACTCAATGCCCTGATTCCGCAGGTGGCGACGCTGGCCGATTACGGTCTGGAGAAACAGAAGAGCGCCGACAACACCGAGACGGTCGTCAGCAGCCGCTCGACCTACATCCTGCCGCCCGTGGCACAGGCCGCCGAGCGCGTGGCGGCAGAACAGAAGGTTCCGCTGCGCAAGGTCAGCGTCTACCTGGTGAACCGCGTGGCCAGGGCGGCGCCGGCTCCCGTGATCGAGAAGCGGGAAGCGAGGAGCGGGAAGCGAGAAGGGGGGGCGGCGAGCAAGCCCACCGCGACGACCAAGCCCGCCGCGCCAGTCGCGAAAGTTCCCACCCCCGCGAGCAAGCCCTCCGCGATGGCCGCGGCGGCGCCAAAGACCAGGGCATCGCCGGTCCCCCAGCCCCAGGGCCCCGCCATCCACTACGCGATCGCCGCCGGCATCAGCGATCTCGACGGCAAGCCCCTGGCGCCCAACGAGGCCGCCGTCAACCAGTGGACCGCCGACCAGATGGGCCTCAAGCCCGGTGACCTGCTTACCTTCGACTACTACGTTCGCAAACCAAACGGTGACCTCGTCGAGACGCGCAGCCGTACGACATTCAAGGTCGCGCGCATCCTTCCGATGACCGGCATCGGCGCCGACCCCACCCTCACCCCCACCTACAAGGGCCTGACCGACGCCGATACCATCGCCGATTGGCGCCCCCCCGCCGGACTCAACATCAACAAGAAACTCGTCACCAAAGCAGACGAAGCATATTGGAGTCAACACAAGGCCGCCCCCAAAGTTTTCATCAGCCTCGAGACGGCGGCGCGCCTATGGGGCACGGCGTTTGGCGACGTCACCAGCCTGCGCGTCCCGGCCGACAAGGGCGAGGCCTTCGCCACCGCCCTGGCGAAGCAGATCCCGCCCGCCGCCATGGGCATGATCTTCCGCCCGATCAAGAGCCAGCAGCTCGCCGCCGCATCCGGCGGGACCGAGTTCGGCGGGCTCTTCATCGGCTTCTCGTTCTTCCTCCTGATTGCCGCGATCCTCCTCGTAGCGATGCTCTTCCGCCTGAGCATCGAGCAGCGCGCCCGCCAACTGGGTCTGCTCTCCGCTTGCGGTTTCGCACCCCGGCAGCTCCGAAACCTCTGCCTGCGCGAAGGCCTGCTCCTCGCGATCGTCGGCGGCATCCTCGGCGGTGCGCTCGCCGTCGCCTACACCGCCCTGATCATCCACGGCCTGCGCACCTGGTGGGTCGGCGCGATCGGCACGACGGCCCTGCGGCTGCACGTCGTCCCGGCGACGCTTGCCGGCGGCTTGGTCGCCAGCGTCATCGTCGCGATGCTGGCGATCCTCTGGGCCGTGCGGCGCGTCGCCAAAGCGCCCCCGGCGTCGCTACTCGCCGGCGCGCTGCAAAGTGCCGCGGTGCGCTTGGCCAGGCCGCCGAAGAAATCCCTCGTCATCGCGCTCCTTGCCGCCCTGGCGGCCATCGTCCTTTTCGCCGCCGGCGCGACGCGAAAGATCGACACCACCGGCGCGTTCCTTGGCGGCGGGTCCATGCTCCTGCTCGCCGCGCTCCTGCTGGTCTTCGCGCGCCTCCGCCCCGCCCACCACGCGGTAACGACCCTGTCGCTGGGCACGCTCGCGATCCGCAATGCCACCCGCCACCGCACGCGAAGCCTCCTCTGCGTCGCCCTGATCGCCCTGGCCAGCTTCACGCTCGTTACCGTCTCGTCCATGGAGTCCGGCACCCCGCGCGACACGTTCGACAAGCACAGCGGCGCCGGCGGCTACGCCCTGATCGTCCAGACCGACATCCCCCTCCTGGGCGACCTGAACTCCCCCGCCGGCCGGCAGCTCCTCATGCGCCTCAAGAGCGCCAAAGACCCGCGCTGGAACAAGGCCCACTTCGCGATGATGCGCGCCTGGGCCGGGCAGGACATCTCCTGCCTCAACGTCACCCGCCCGGATAGCCCGACCATCCTGACCGTCCCCCGCGCGATGATGGCGTCGCGCCCGGACGGGTCCAACGAACGGTTCCGGTTCGCCGGTAAGGCCAAGGACCTCGCGAACCCGTGGGACCTGCTGAACGAACCGCAATCCGACGAGAATACCGTCCCCGTCATCGCCGACGATGAGAGCGCCAAGTACATCCTCCACCTGAATATCGGTGACGCGATGCCCATCACCGACGCGACCGGCCGCCCACGCAAGCTCAAGCTGGTCGCGACCCTCGCCGGCAGCATCTTCCAGTCCGAAATGCTCATGGGCGAGCCGAACTTCCTGCGGCTCTTCCCCGCCCAGGCGGGTTTCTCGACCGTGCTGGTGGACACCACGCCCACCGACGAATCAGCCGTTGCCGGCCTCCTTCGCGAGACGCTCAACGATACGACCGACCAGGAGAAGAGCGACTACTCCGCCAGCATCGAGACCACCGCCGCCCGCCTCCAGGCCTATCACCAGGTCGCCAACACCTATCTCTCCACCTTCCGGGTCCTGGGCTCACTCGGCCTCATGCTCGGTACGATCGGACTGGCCGTCGTGCTTGTGCGCAACCTCATCGAGCGCCGCCCGGAGTTGGCGCTGCTCTCGGCCCTGGGGTTTGATCCGCAGCGGCGGACGCGTCTGGTCTTATGGGAAAACGTGAGCCTGCTGCTCCTGGGCATGCTCATCGGCGCCGGCTGCGCGCTGGCGGGCGTGATCCCCAACGTCCTCACCAGCGCCTACCGGATCAATGTCCGCGCGCTTTCAATCGCGCTCGCGGCGGTCCTGGTGGTCGGCCTGGCCTCCCTGGTGATCGCGGTGCGCCTTGCCGGCCGGCGGGTAACCCCCGCTGCCCTGCGGACGGAATAAGAGGGGCGAAGGTCGGGGTGTCAAGCGGGTTGTGAAATGAGGACTCGGGCGGGCGGTTCGGAGTTCATACTTCAGCCTGTTTTTGAATTGAAGACACGCTGAAGCGTGAACTCCGAACCGCGAGTATCGGGGTTATCGGTCGTGGTCGGGGGGATCGTTATCGGTGGGGTCAAGTCTGCCCGACCGTTGCGGGCGGCAGGGGTTGACTGGCTTGACGCGCGACCCGGGGGGAAAGTCCTGCCGGTGGGGAAAATCCGGCGACATGAGGGGGGCGATATATGCGATGTCATGGACGTTGAAACGCCCCCGACGTGGGGGATAGCCGTGTGCCCGGTCGTATGCCGGGCGTCCTTCATAACACAATAGAGGAGCGCCTCATGCGCGACGTAACGAAATGGTTGAGTCTTGCGGCGTTGGGCGTCAGCGTTTCGCTGACGGGCTGCGTGTCTCAGGGCCAATACAAGAAGGCGGTTGCCGAACGTGACCAGCTCAAGGGCGAGGTGGAGTCGGCCCGCGCGGAGGCGGAGGATTACAGGAACCAGTTGGGCGCGATCACCGACGCGTCGAACGGCAAGGACGAGCAGATCACGAGCCTGTCGAGCGCAAATGCGGACCTGCAGGCGCAGCTCGAGGAGATCAACCGGCAGTACGCCGAGGCGCTGGAGCGGGCGAACAACCCGTTGCCGGCGGAGTTGAACCAGGAGCTGTCGAGCTTCGCCGCGTCGAACTCGGACATGGTGGAGTTCGACCAGGAGCACGGGATCGTGAAGTTCAAGAGCGACGTGACGTTCGCGCCCGGGGCCGTCGAGCTGACGCCCAAGGCGCGCGAGGTGGTCGCCCGGTTGTCGAAGGTGCTCAACGACCAGGGCGTGAGCGCTTACGAACTGATGATCGCGGGCCACACGGACTCGATGCCGGTGGAGCGCGCCGCGACGATCAGGGCGGGTCACCTGGACAACTGGTACCTGTCGGCGCACCGCGCGATCAGCGTGGGCAAGTGCCTGCAGAAGAACCACGTGAGCGGCAGCCGGATGGCGATGGTCGGGTACGCCGACCAGCGTCCGGTGGCGAGCAACGTGACGTCGGACGGGCGCGCGAAGAACCGCCGGGTGGAGCTGCTGATCCTGCCGCACAAGGCGGAGACGGCGTCGGC
>DATBFY010000257.1:0-4728 GCA_036558265.1 Tepidisphaeraceae bacterium
AGCGACCCACGTACCCGATCGATCACTTCCCGCCAGTCGGAAGCGACCGATTGGCCGGCGTCCATCCGGGCCAGCCGGGCGTCGATTTCTGCTGCCCACTGTTCCTCGGCATCCGCGTCGAAATCCTCAGATTCCAAGCTCAAAATCAGTCGGCGGACCAGCTCGCCGCGCTCGGCGGCGCTGAGTTCCAACACGCGGTCCAGCAGGACGTTGTCCAAGCTCATAGCACGAGTCTGTCTCGCCACGCGCGGGGCGTCAAGCCAAATTGGACCGGTACAATTTTGACATGACGGGCGGGAACGCGCTTGGATTCGCGAAATCGCAAGCGATGTTTGGAGCGGCGCGGCGAAGGGGGCGCGGGGGAAACCGTTGCCCGGCGGGGCGAGTCATGCGAGGGCGGGGCGGCTATACTGCCGCACCATGCCGGCTTATCCGAAACTTCAAACGCATCTTCGGAACGAATTGGACCAGCTCAGGGGCGCCGGGCTTTACAAGCCCGAGCGCGTGCTCACCAGCGCGCAGCAGGCGCACGTGGGCGTGGCCGCAGGGGGGGTCGGGCGTCAGGAAGTGCTGAACCTGTGCGCCAACAACTACCTGGGACTGGCGAACCATCCCGAGGTGATCGCGGCGGCGAAACAGGCGCTGGATCACTGGGGCTATGGCATGGCCAGCGTCCGCTTCATCTGCGGGACGCAGGAACTGCACAAGCAGCTCGAGCGGAAGATTTCGGAATTCCTCGGCACGGAGGACACGATCCTGTATTCGTCCTGCTGGGACGCCAACGGCGGATTGTTCGAGACGATCCTGGCGGCCGACGACGCGGTGATCTCGGATGAGCTGAATCACGCATCGATCATCGACGGCGTGCGGCTCTGCAAGGCGCAGCGATACCGCTACAAGAACAACGACATGGCGGACCTGGAGGCGAAGCTCAAGGAGGCCCAGGCCGCCAAGGCGCGCTTCAAGCTGATCGCGACGGACGGCGTGTTTTCGATGGACGGGCACATCGCCAACCTGCCGGCGATCTGCGAGCTGGCGGATCGTTATGAAGCAATGGTGATGGTGGACGACAGCCACGCCGCCGGGTTCCTCGGCAAGACCGGCCGCGGCAGTCATGAGTATCACAACGTGATGGGGCGGATCGACGTGATCACCGGCACGCTGGGCAAGGCCCTGGGGGGCGGCAGCGGCGGGTACACCAGTGGGCGCAGGGAGATCATCGAGATGCTGCGGCAGCGGAGCCGGCCGTACCTGTTCAGCAACTCGCTGCCGCCCCCGATCGTGGCGGCAAGCCTGAAGGCGATCGAGCTGCTCCAGCGCTCGACCGAGCTGCGCGACCGCCTCGAAGCCGGTACGAAGTATTTCCGCGGCGCGATGGGCGAGTCGGGTTTCAACATCGTCCCCGGCACGCACCCGATCACGCCGATCATGCTGGGCGATGCGGTTGTGGCGGCGAAAATGGCGGAGCGGATGCTCGCCAGGGGCGTATACGTGATCGGGTTCTCGTACCCGGTCGTGCCGCAGGGGAAGGCGCGGATCCGCACGCAGGTGTCGGCGGGGCATTCGCGGGAGGACTTGGAATTCGCCGTGAAGGCGTTCGGCGAGCTCAAGCGCGAGATGGGAGTTTGAAAACGAGAAGCGGGAAGTCGGTGACCCGATGAGCATTCGAGTCGAACCTGTCGATCTCGCGGCGATCCGACCGATGCGGGCGATTTATCGGCAGGAGATGGACTGCCAGGTGATCCACGATTCGATCCACCCGCGGCCGGGTTGGAGCCTTGAATACCAATTGCGCATCGACGGCGCGGTGGCCGGGTATGGTTCGATCGCGGTCGCCGGGCCGTGGAAGGACAAGCCGACGGTTTACGAGTTCTTCGTGTTGCCGGAGTTCCGGTCGCGCGCTTTCGACCTGTTCGAGGCGCTGCTCGCGGCGACGTCGCCGGTGGCGATCGAGACGCAGAGTAACGGTGATCCCCTGGCGGTGATGATTCACGTTTACGGCCGCGGCGTGGAGAGCGAGAGCATCCTGTTTCACGACCGGCTGACGACGGCGCTGCCCCCGCCACCGGGCGCGCGCTTCCGCCGGGCGACGGCGGAGGACAAGCTGGAGGGCGTGGATCCCGAGCAGTTCGATACGCACGGGGTAATCGAGATGGAGGACGGCACGGTCGCGGCCAGCGGTGGGATCCTCTTCCACTACAACCCGCCCTACGGCGACATCTACATGGACGTGCGCGACGCGTTTCGCCGGCGCGGATTCGGGTCGTACCTCGTCCAGGAGCTCAAACGTGTGGCCCGGGAGCACGGGAACATCCCGGCGGCGCGGTGCGGCGTGAACAACGTCGCGTCGCGGAAGACACTACAGAAAGCCGGATTTGTTCCCTGTGGGCACATTCTGACCGGCTCCCTGCACACCGAACCGAAATCGACTACACCATGACTCGACTGATCACGATCGCCATCGTTGTCCTGGGCTCAAGCGTCAGCCTCGCCGCCGACGCGCCGCCGGCAAAGCCCCCGCGGGCCGCGCGCTCGGTCCACCTTCACTATCCTGCACCCGCGGCCGACGCGTTTTACAACGAGCTGACCGTCGAGAAGAGCGTCCCCGGCAGTTACTTCATGGCCTGCGGGTTCAGTCATGGTTATTTCGGCATCCAGGAGCTGGGTCGTGGCGGCAGAAAAGTCGTGATCTTCTCGGTCTGGGATCCGACCAAGGGGGACGATGCGAAGCGGGTGCCTCTGGAGCAGCGCGTCGAGGTGCTGCACCAGGATCCCGACGTCGAGGTCAAGCGCTTCGGCGGTGAGGGGACGGGCGGGCAATCCTTCTTCAAATACGACTGGAAGGTCGGCCAGACCTGCCGCTTCCTCGTCCGCGCCAAGGTGGACGACCAGAAGACCGCCTACAGCGGCTACTTTTACCTGCCCGAGTCGAAGTCGTGGAAACACCTGGTCACGTTCCGCACGCGAACGGGGGGCGATCGGCTCAAGGGGCTCTACAGCTTCATCGAGGACTTTCGGCGGGATACGAAGAGCGCCACCGAGGTTCGCCGCGCCACGTTCGGCAACGGATGGGTTGCCGTGGGCGAGCAATGGAAGCCGCTGCCGAGCGCGCGATTCACGGCGTCGAGCTCGACGTGGGAGGCCAAGGAGACGATCGACGCGGGGGTGATCGAGGGGCGGTTTTATCTTCAGACCGGCGGCGAGACGAAGACGACCAATCCGCTGAACGCGCGGATCGAGCGACCCGCGGCAAAGGACGCCACGCCGCCCGCGGATGTGCCCGCGGCCCAGTAGGCGACATCCCCGCTATTGGATGTTTTCGCGCCAGCGGCTACATATCATCCGACATGAACCTGGCCACCACGGACGAGGTCCTCAAGGACGACACGGAGGTTGATGCGCGAACGCAGGCGCTGGGGCGGGAGTTGTTCGCGCTGGCGCGGCGGATGCCGTCGGGGGAATCGTGGTGGGATCGGCGGGTGATGTCCCTTGGGATGAGCGACGAACACGTCAAGGCCCAGCTCTTCCGCCTGGTGGACGTGCTGCCGGTGTTATCCACGTCACAGCAGGTGAACCGTCACCTGCGCGAATACCTGGGAGACGTGCGCGAGCATCTGCCGTGGGTCGCGCGGGCGGGGCTGGGCTGGCTGCCCGAGAACGGGTTTTTCGGGCGCAGGCTCGCCGGGGCGGCGGTGAAGAACACGCGGCGGATGGCGCGGCGGTTCATCGCGGCGTCGGACGTGACCGAGGCGGTTGCGGCGGCCAAGGCGCTGCGCGCGAGACGGATGACGTTCACGGTCGACCTGCTGGGGGAGGCGGTGCTGTCGGCCGCCGAGGCGATCGCGTATCAGAAGTATTACCTCGATTTGGTCGAGGGGCTGTCGAACGACGCGGCGAACTGGCCTGACGACCCGCTCATCGACCGCGACGATCGTGGGCCGATCCCCAAGGTCAACGTCAGCGTGAAGCTGTCGTCGCTCTTCAGCCAGTTCGACCCCATCGACCCGGACGGCACCAGCCGCGCCGTGCGCGAGCGGTTGCGGCCGATCCTGCGGCTGGCCAAGGATCGCGGGGCGTTCGTCAACTTCGACATGGAGCAGTTCGCGTACAAGGATCTGACGATCCGGATCTTCCGCGAGATCCTGGGGGAGGAAGATTTCCGGGCGTGGGGCGACGTGGGGATCGCGATCCAGGCGTATCTCAAATCTTCCGGCGAGGACCTGCGGGAACTGGCGCAATGGGCGCGGCGGCGGGGCACGCCGGTGTGGGTGCGGCTGGTGAAGGGGGCGTACTGGGATTACGAGCGGATCGTCGCGCGGCAGAACGACTGGCCGCTGCCGGTTTACGACCAGAAGCCCGAGACGGATGCGAACTATGAGGCGCAGGCGGCGTTTTTGATCGAGAATTGCGAGTGGCTTCGGCCGGCGATCGCCAGTCACAACATCCGGTCGATCGCGGCGGCGCTGGCGCACGCCGAGGCGCACAAGCTGCCGCAGGGGGCGATCGAGTTTCAACTGCTTTATGGGATGGCCGACCCGATCAAGGCCGCGCTGATCCGGATGAACCACCGGGTGCGGGTCTACGCGCCGGTGGGGGCGCTCTTGCCGGGGATGGCGTACCTGGTGCGGCGGCTCCTGGAGAACACGTCGAACGAATCCTTCCTGCGGGCCGGCTTCCTCGAGCGCGTGCCCGAAGAGACACTGCTCATGAACCCGTTGAAGCTGCTCA
>DATBFY010000258.1:0-7539 GCA_036558265.1 Tepidisphaeraceae bacterium
GTCGCGTTCTACACGCTGTCGAACGAGAAGATGGTCCGCCAGGCGCCGATCATCTTCCTTCGCGACGCCGAAGGACACATCCGTGGGATCCGAAACTGGTGGTCGTGGTTCGGCTATGACACGCTGGGACGCTCGATCCTCGCGCGGTCGCTCTTCGGCGGGACGATCTCGCTGGCGGTGGGCCTCGCGGCGGCGGCAATTGCCGTCTGCCTGGGCGTGCTGGTCGGGTTGTTCGCCGGTTACCGCGGTGGATGGGTCGATTCGGCCCTCATGCGCTTCGTGGACGTCATGTACGGCCTGCCGTACATCCTGCTGGTCATCCTCTTCAAGATCGCGTTCGAGCCCCACCTCCAGACGCTCTTCGGGCCCACGGTGCTGAATCTCAACAGCCCGGCGGAACTGGCGAACGGGGTCGTCCTGTTCGCGGCGATCGGCCTGGTGAGCTGGCTGACCATGGCACGCGTCGTTCGCGGGCAGGTGCTGTCGCTTCGGAGCCTGCCCTACATCGAGGCCTGCCGCGCCCTGGGACTGAAGGAGGGCCGCGTGTTCCTGCGGCACATCCTGCCCAACCTGATCGGACCGATCACCGTCTACGCCACCCTCACCGTGCCCTCGGCCATCCTTCAGGAGTCGTTTCTGAGCTTCCTGGGCGTGGGCGTGAACCCGCCCCTGGCCACCTGGGGCAGCCTGGCGAGCGAAGGCGTCGAACAGCTCAGCCCGCTGAAGTTCTACTGGTGGCTCCTCGTGTTTCCCTGCGTCCTGCTGGCGGTTACCCTGTTGAGCCTGAACTTTCTGGGAGACGGCTTACGCGACGTGTTCGACCCGAAGAAGGAAGCGGCTAAGATCTGACGCGCACGGCGGCGGCCGCGGCGGCGCGAGAGGCATCGAAAGGTCGAAATGGAAAACAGGTTCGGCGTCAAGGATTTCATCCTGTTCGTTCTGCTGGCGCTGCTCATCGGGGTCGTCGTGCTCGCCATGCTCCAGTACGACCGGCAGTGGACCGACGTGCAGAAGATCCGCGATCAACTGGCCGAACAGGGACGCGACCTCCGCGACCTCCAGCGCAGCATCGCCCGCGGCGTCACATTCAATAGCCAGGGGGGCGCGGGAACCTTGGCGACCGGCTCGCGCATCGCCTCGACCAACCCCGCCGACTACGGCAAGGACGACCCCTTCGCACGCATCAAGGCCGCCCGCGCCAACCCCACCTACGCCGAGGGCGACTGGCTCGTGGACGTGGCCATGGGCCAGATCGCCAAGCTCACGCCCTTCATCGCCTCCGACCTCTACGCGATGCGCGTGCAGGACCTGGTCCTCGAAACACTCCTCACGCGCGACCCGATGACGCTCGACTGGCAGCCGCTGCTCGCCAGCAGCCTGCCCAAGATCGACGATAACGTCGAGGCCTACAACAAGTACGTCGATGGGCAGAAGAAAAAGGGCCGCAAGATCGAGGAGATCTGGAAAGACCCTTCGTTGCCGATCCCGGTGACGATGACGTTCACCCTGCGATCGGGACCGCAGTTCTCGGACGGCAAGCCAATCACCGCCGACGACTTCGTCTGGACCTTTAACTGGATCATGAACGAGAAGGTCGCCGCTGTCCGCGACCGCTCGAACTTCGAGAAGATTCGCAGCGTCGAGAAAAAGGGAGAGAACCAGCTCGTGTTCAAGTTCCGCGAGCCGTATTATGACATCCTTACGCTCGCCGGTTCGCTTTACGCCCTGCCGAAACACTTCTACGAGAAGTACCAGCCGGAGCAATACAACCAGTCCGTCGGGCTCCTGATGGGCTCGGGTCCATATCGGCTTGAGGACCCGACGGCATGGAAGCCCGGCTCGGGTCAGGTTGTCCTGGTGCGAAACGAGCGCTACTGGGGCACGCTCCCGGCATTCGATCGCATCATCTTCAAGGAGATCTCCAACGATGTCGCCCGCCAGACCGCTTTCCGCAACGGCGAGATCGACGTGCTGGAGGCCCGCCCCGAGCAGTACCAGGCGATGAAGAACGACCGTGAGCTGATGAAGCGAAGCCAGGCGCATGATATCCTCTCGCTCAACGGCGGCTACCGCTACGTCGCCTGGCAGCAGAAGAAGAACGGCAAGCCCACCGTGTTCGCCGATCAGCGCGTCCGCCAGGCCATGGCCATGCTCGTCAACCGCGAGCGCATGATGCAGGAGCTGACGCTCGGCTACGCCGAACTTGCCTCGGGCCCGTTCAGCCCGGCCGGCAAACAGTTCGATCCTTCCGTCAAGCCGCTGCCTTACGACGTGCCCAGGGCCAAGCAACTCCTGGCCGAGGCGGGCCTTAAAGATACGCAAGGCGACGGCGTCCTCCGTATGCCCGACGGCACGCCCTTCCGCTTCAAGCTCACCTTCCCTTCCGGCAGCGCCTCCTACGAGAAGATGGCCCTGACGATGAAGGACGCCTACGCCGGCGTCGGCATCGTGATGGACCTCGACCCCCTCGAGTGGGCCGTCTTCACCCAGAAGCTCAACACCAAGGACTTCGAGGCGATCTCGCTGGGCTGGGGCGGCGGAAACCCCGAGTCCGACATCTTCCAGATGTTCGACTCAAGCCAGAGCGTGACCGACGGCGACAACTTCATGTGGTACGCCAACCCCAGGTTCGACGAGATTGTCCGCAGGGCCCGCACCACCGTCGACGAGGCCAAACGCATCCCCCTATGGCACGAGGCCCAGCGCATCCTCAACGAAGACCAGCCCTACATGTTCCTCTGGTTCACCAAGGAGATGTACCTGCTGGACAAGCGGATTCAGAACGTCCAGATGGGGCCGCTCGGCCTGCCCATGGGCGACCGCCTGGAGTGGTGGGTCCCGCGCAACCAACAGAAGTGGATCAAGTGACGCGCTCGCGCCGCGGCCCGCCCCCATGCTCAACTACATCATCCGACGCATCCTCCTGATGATCCCGACCGTGCTGGGGATCACCTTGCTGGTGTTCCTGGTGATGGCCATGGCGCCGGGCGGCGTCGCCGGCGCCCTCCTGAGCGCGCAGGGCAACATGCGCCCGGAAGAGCGCCGGCTGCGCATGGAGTATCTCAACCGCCGTTACGGCCTGGACAAGCCGATCATGGTGCAGTACGGCCGCTGGCTTAACCGAGTTTCGCCCATTGGCTTTCGCACCTACACCGACGACGACCCGAAGGTGCGCGACGCCGCCGCACGGGCCAGGCAGGCCGGCGAAGGCGTCAAACCCTCCGTTCGGGCGGGCGAGCTCGACTTCCGCCACCCGACCATCAAGTGGCCCGACCTGGGCGACAGCTTCCTTCGCAACCGCCCCGTGATCGAGATCGTCAAGGAAGCCCTCCCCATCACCCTCCTCCTGAACCTGACCACGATCCCGATCGCCTACGCGATCGCCGTCACCGCCGGCATCTACGCCGCACGGCACCGCGGCAAGCTCTTCGACGTGACCAGCGGCACCGTCTTCCTCGGACTCTGGTCGATCCCCACCATCTGGGCCGGCGTCATGATGATCGGGTTTCTGGCCAACAAGGATTACCTGGGCGCCTTCCCCACCGGCGGCTTACACGACACGGCGGCGGAGAACATGGCCTTCCTCCCCCACATCGTCGCCGGACACTTTCAGCGCGGGTGGCTGCTCGACAGCCTCTGGCACCTCGCGCTGCCCGTCGCCTGCCTGACCTACGGCGAGTTCGCGTTCCTCTCCAAGCTGATGCGTTCCTCGATGCTCGAGAACCTGTCCGCCGACTTCGCGCGCACGGCCCGCGCCAAGGGCCTGTCCGAAAACGCCGTCCTCTTCCGACACGTCCTGAGCAACAGCATCCTCCCCCTGATCACGATGGCGGCGGCGACCGTCCCGACCCTGCTGGGCGGCTCGGTCGTGGTCGAGCAGATCTTCAGCATCAACGGCATGGGACGCCTGATGATCGAGGCCATCTTCCAGCGCGAGCAGGAGATCGTCCTCTCCGTCACCCTCGTCGTCTCGATCGTCACCGTGGTCAGCCTGCTGATCGCCGACATCTGTTACGCCCTGGCCGACCCGCGCATCACCTATGACTGATCGACCATGAGCACGATCGCCGCCGCCCAAACCCTGCCACCGCCGTCCTCGGCTGCCGACGTCCCAGCCGAGGGCCCGCGCCCCTGGCTCGCCGAGGTCATGGACGACACCATCGGCCGCACCGGCGCGCGGCTCGGGCTGGTGTGGATCGGCGTCGTCGCCTTCCTGGCCGTGTTTGCCCCGTTCCTCGCCAACACCCATCCCTACCTGCTCAAGACCGACGATCCGTCCCTGGTTCGCCAGTTCGGCACGTGGTCCAGTCCGCTCCTGCGATACCTGGGCGGCGCCGACGTGGCCCTGGTCATCGTCGCAGTCGCCGCCGTCGCCCTCTGGTTCAGCCGCCGCCTGGGCACCGCTCAGAAACTGCTGCTCTTCTTCGCCGTGCTCTTCGCGGCCCTGCCCATCACCTATTGGAAGCCGTTCGCCCTGTGGGTCGCCCAGGAACATCATGACTGGGACAAGTTCCCGTCCAGGACCAGGGAGATGTCGAGGCTGATCGTCATCTTCCTGATGTGGGCAGCGGACCTGGCGCTGCTCGCCTGGATCCTCCTGGGCTCCCCCATCCCCGGTAAAGTCCGGGCGACCTACGCTGCGATACTGGGCGCGTTGGCCGTGCTGTTGATCATCTTCCCCGTCAACCCGCCGGTGCTGGCGCGATACGAAGCCTATCGCGAAGCCCAGGCCGCCGGCCACGTGCAGTTCATCCTCCGCGCGCCGCTGCCCTATTCGGCCAGCGACCGCCTCCGCGACCAGTTCGACGTCAACCGCCCCCACCCCTGGTCGCCCTCGCGAGGCCACTGGCTCGGCACCGAGCGCAACGGCGCCGACATCCTCTCCCGCATGATGCACGCCTGCCGCATCGCCATGGCCATTGGCTTCATCGCCACCGGCATCGCCGCGGTCATCGGCGCCATCATCGGCGGCCTCATGGGCTATTTCGTCGGTTGGGTCGATCTGCTCGGCATGCGCCTCGTCGAGATTTTCGGCTCGATCCCCATCATGTACCTCCTGCTCGCCTTCGTGGCATTCTTCGAACGCAACATGTACATGATCATGGTCATCATCGGCCTGACCACCTGGGTCGGCGACGCCCGCTTCGTCCGCGCCGAGTTCCTCAAGCTGCGCAACCAGGATTTCGTCCAGGCCGCCAAGGCCGCGGGCCTGCCCCTCCGCTCCGTCCTCTTCCGACACATGCTCCCCAACGCGATGGCCCCGCTCCTCGTCAGCGCCAGCTTCGGCATCGCGTCGGCCATCCTCTACGAGGCCACGCTCAGCTACCTCGGCCTGGGCCTGATCGACGACCCGAGCTGGGGCCAGTTGCTCAACCAGGCGCTTTCCGAGGGCGGCCTGTTTTACTGGTGGCTGGCCATATTCCCCGGGCTGGCTATCTTCCTGACGGTCTTCGCCTTCAACCTCGTCGGCGAAGCCGTGCGCGACGCGCTGGATCCGAAGCTGAAGGGGATCGAGTGAGATAGAAGCGAGAAGCGAGAAACGAGAAGTAAATCTGAACCCTGAACCGTCCCCATGGCCCAACCTTCCCCAATCCCCAATCCGCAATCCACAATCGGCAATGCCCAGCCCCTCCTCCAGCTCGACAACCTCAACGTCGCCTTCAACACCGACCGCGGGCAGATCCGCCCCGTGCGCGACGTCTCCTACACCATCTACCCCGGCCAAACCCTCGCCGTCGTCGGTGAGTCCGGCTGTGGCAAGTCCGTCACCGCGCTCTCGATCCTGCGCCTGATCCCGATGCCGCCCGGGCAGATCCTCTCCGGAGAGGTGCGCTTCCAGGATCGCAACCTCCTCGACCTCTCCGAGCGCGAGATGCGCTCGGTCCGCGGACGCGACATCGCCATGATCTTCCAGGAGCCGATGACAAGCCTCAACCCGGTCTACACGATCGGCGACCAGATCGCAGAGGCCGTCATGCTCCACCAGCACGTCAACGGCCGCCAGGCCTACGAGATCGCCGAGCAGGCCATGCGCGACGTCGGCATCTCCGACCCCGGCCGCCGTCTGCACGAGTACCCTCACCAGATGTCCGGCGGCATGCGGCAGCGCGTCATGATCGCCATGGCCCTCTCCTGCAAGCCCAAGCTCCTGATCGCTGACGAGCCCACCACCGCGCTCGACGTGACGATCCAGGCGCAGATCCTCGAGCTCCTGCGAAAGCTCCAGCGCGAGACCGGCATGGCGATCCTGCTGATCACGCACGACCTGGGCGTGGTGGCCGAGAACGCCGACGTGGTCGCGGTCATGTACGCCAGCCGCGTCGTCGAGTACGCCCCGGTCGAGGACATCTTCGAGCGTCCCCTGCACCCCTACACCGAGGGCCTCCTGCGCAGCGTGCCGAAGCTGGGCGCGCACTCCGAGCGCCTGGTCTCGATCCCCGGCGCCGTCCCCAACCCCGCGCGCTTCCCCACCGGGTGCAAGTTCCACCCCCGCTGCCCGCGCACCCGCGAGGCCGCCGCCACCGCCCCGGCCGCGGACACCGTCGAGGTCATCACCACCGAGGAGCGCTTCCGCGTGCTCCGCAAGTGCGCCGCCGACGAGCCGCTCCTGCGCGAGATCTCCCCCGGTCACTGGGCGGCCTGCCACCTGGTCGAAGGCTTCGACCGCGCCCCCATCACCCGCCCGACGCTGGCCAACAAGCGCCAGGTCACCCCGGAAACGATCGGCACCGTCACCGTCGCCTGACCACAACTGACAACGGACAACTGACGATTCATGACCACTTCCACCGTCAACTACCAGCGCCCCGCCGGCGCCGACCTCGCCGAAACCCTCCCCACCGGCGCCCCCCTGCTCCAGGTCCGCGATCTGCGCACCTGGTTTGCCATCAAGCGCGGCGTCTTCCAGCGAACCGCCGGTCACGTCAAGGCGGTGGACGGCGTCTCCTTCGACGTCGCCGCCGGCAAGACCCTGGGCCTGGTGGGCGAGTCCGGTTGCGGCAAGACCACCGTCGGCCGCACCATCCTCCGCCTCATCCCCGCCACCAGCGGCCAGGTGCTCTACAAGGAGAAGGACTTCTTCGCCTACCGCGGCGAGGAGCTGCGCAAGCTCCGCCGGCAGATGCAGATCATCTTTCAGGACCCGGTCAGCAGCCTCAACCCGCGCATGACCGTCGGCAACATCATCGGCGAGCCGCTCACCGTCCACGGCATCGCCAGGGGCCGCGAGCGCGAGGACACCGTTGCCGGACTCCTCCAGCGCGTCGGACTCGACCCGTCCTACGCCGCCCGCTACCCGCACGAGTTCTCGGGCGGTCAGCGGCAGCGCATCGGCATCGCCCGCGCGATCGCGCTCAACCCCGACTTCATCGTCTGCGACGAGCCGGTCTCCGCGCTGGACGTCTCGATCCAGTCACAGATCCTCAACCTCCTCGACGACCTCCAGCGCGAACGCCACATCGCCTACCTCTTCATCGCCCACAACCTCGCCGTCGTCGAGCACTTCTCCGACGAGGTGGCCGTCATGTACCTGGGCCGAAT
>DATBFY010000259.1:0-4004 GCA_036558265.1 Tepidisphaeraceae bacterium
CCGATGTCATTGATGGAGGCCTTCGATGCGCGCATCCATCTCACTGCCGACCCTTTTGATCGCCGCCCTTCTGACATTCCCCGCCACGCTGCGCGGCGATGTTGGGCAGACGCCCGTTGATATCGCCAAGGAATACACGCGGCTCTGCAAATCCGGCGGGGTCAGCGATGCGGTCGTGCAGTATTGGGACTTCGCCACGCTTCTGGAGATCATCTGCAAGGACGATCTGGATCGTTACTCGCCGCGCGAGAAGGCGGCGATGAGCGGGATGCTCCGCGAAGCCGTGCGGCAGATCATGTCCAATCCGCAGGTCGCCAGTGAAATGAAGAAGGCGAGCTTCGATAACTTCGAGCAGAAGCCGATGGCGCCCACCGTCACGGCGGTGCGATTCATCGCCACCTTCTCCAACGGCAAAAGCGTTTCCAACACCTACATTTTCGAGAGACCCGAAGACGGCGGATCCTGGCGGATCGTCAACGCCGCCTGCAACGGCGGACCGATGGTCGGCGCCGGCCTGCGCGGCAGCTACCTCGAATCCAAACTCCCGCCGCTGGAGTTCTTCAAAGGCCTTCTCCAGGCCCAGGCTGCCGCGCAGCCGTAGTCGGCGGCCGCTCAACAAGAATTGCATTGACAAGCGCATCTGCTTAAGTTCCTCGTCTCAACCGAGTTCCCTTTTTGCCAGCAGATGGAGGTTTGCGCCATGGAAGGATCAAGCAAGACCATTCGCCCCTGGCAATGGGCGGGCGTGGTGCTGGTGGGATTGGCGGTGCTGCAGATGTCCTGCGGGACGATTATCTATCCCGAGCGCCGGGGGCAGAAAGCCGGCGACCTCGATGTCGGCGTCGTCCTGCTGGACGGAGCGTGCCTGCTGGTTTTCGTGATCCCGGGGATCGTTGCGTACGCCGTCGATTTTTCCACCGGCGCGATTTACCTGCCGCCGAACCGCTCTCGCGAGAGATCATCCGACAAAAAGTACGACGAAGTCCGCATCCCACCCTCCGAGTTGACCCCGCAGCGGATCGAACAAGTCGTCTACGAGCACACGGGTAAATCAGTGGACCTCCACGGCCGCGACTTCCGCACGGTTCGCATCGAAAACCTCGACCGCTTCACACCCCAAGACGCCGCCAAACTCGAAGCGTCCGCGACGGCGAGCCCGGGTTTCGACGAGTTGATGAGCTATCACCACGGAGACACGGAGAGCACAGAGAACAGAAAATAAGCCACGCCCATTGGTGCATCAGTTTCTTCTTCTTGCCTCTGTGTCTGCGTGGTGAGATGACGTGCCGAACCCATCCTAACATCCGCCGTACTAATGCTGGTTGGATGACCTCGAGCTCGCCATTCTCTCGGCTTGGAGGCGGATCGCGCCTTTGCTCGGTCCGGATGAGCTGGCCCGCCGCCTGGCGCGGCGAAATCGGCCCCTCCTGCAGCGCCCGCCGCGCGCGTGGTGCCTTGCGATCCGCGCGGGCGATCGGCGGATCAATTCCGGACACTTTCCGATGGTTCCCGAACATGCGATCAACCCGCATGACCTCGATCACCTCGGCAAGCTCCTCCCCCACGAAGTCACGTTCACCAAGCGACTGATCCAGCGACTCTGCAAACCCGTCACGATCGACTGGCCCGGCGAATTGCACGATGAGGTGGCCCGCAAGCTTGGCGTCGATACTCACGGCCTGCACACCGGCCGCATCAGCGGTGCGTTTCGCACGCACTACGTGCGTCACCTCGCCGGCCGGCGCGGCAGGCCCGTCCCGCTCCTTTACACCGATCAGCCGCTGGACCCGTGCGCCCGGCACTTCGCATCCGCCGATCCCTTCTGGGGCTGGACCGCCACCTATCTGCCCAACAGTCTGCCCGATGATTTCGAAACCGTCCTCACACGCGTGCCCGAGTATCCCCCCGCCGACGCGCGGCAACACAACAGCGAGTCCACCCACCCCGAAGTCGCGTCACCTCCGTCCCGCTTCCGCGCGGAAGACCCCCGCCGCCTTCCCCCGCCCCCGCCTGACTACGTCTGGTACAAGTGGAAGGGCGACACTTATGTCGGAACCTCCTACGACCGCATGATCGAAAAGCGCACCGCCGCCCGCGCGCGCCTCAAGGCCCAGGGCCGCGGGCCAAAGCCCAGGCCAAAACTGATGACCGGTTCACTCTTCTTCCGCGGATGGAGCTGGCTCTGCCCGCAATGCCGCCGAACCGCAAAGGTGCTTTACATGCCCATGCGGCCTCTCCTGATGCAGTTGCCAGTTGATAGTTGCCAGTTGCCAGAGAAGAAGTGGTCGGTGGCCAGTGATCAGTGGTCAGTCGATGCCAATCTGGCCACTGACCACCGACCACTGACCACTCCCCCCGCCCCCGCCTTCGCCTGCCACCGCTGCCATCGCGTCCAGTTTTTCTCCCGCGCTCGGCCCGCCGTCGCGTGGAACCATCTCATCTCTCACCTCAGCGGCGGGCTGCTCTGCGGCAACGATGTGCCCATGCCGGCGGAGTTCAAAGAGCCTCGCCGAAAGCTCGGCCCCTATCGCCCCTCGATCACCCGCGCTCCGTCCCGCTGGCGCGAACCGGTCATGAAGCTCCTGCTGGAAGGCCTGGACTACCGCGAAATCTCCCGCCGCCTCGGCATCACCACCAAGAGCATCGCCAACCACGCCCACAACATCTACCAGCAACACAACGTCCACGGCCGCCGCCAACTGGCGCGGAAGCTCGGTATCTGCCTCCCCCAGCAACAGCGCGACCTCGCCGTCCGCGCTCAGATCCTCCAACTGCTGCTTGCAGGTGGAAACAACACGACCATTTCGAAGCAGATGAAGCTCACGGTCCCGCAAATCCGTAACCACATGGGTCACATCTATCGGGACGAGGGGGTATGTGGGCGAAGGGAGTTGCTGGAGAAATTCCGACACGCGTCGCAAGCGACGCGGCTAAATGTCGAACAGCCGGACCGCTCCCGAATTTAGCCGCGCGGCTTGCCCCGCACTCTCCCATTTCGTTACAACAGCGTGACCCACCGCATGATCCTTGCCATCCACTCCATCTTCTCCACCTACGGCACATGGCTCCCCAACGAACCCCGTGGCTCCCTCTCCACCTTCGTCGCCTCCTGGGAACTGTTCCGCTACGGCCCCGCCACCACCGTCGGCCCCAACGACTTCGTCGCGCGCAAACCATACGACCGCACCCTCAAGAAACAAATGCAGTCCGGTCTGAAACGCGCCCCCGTCCGCTTCACTATTCCCCAGATCCGAGTCCTGGGAGACTCGCTCCGCAATCTTCCGTACACGTTTCACGCTCTGGCGGTGATGCCTGATCACGTACACGCGATCATCGGCCGGACCTGCAGAGATATCCGGCATGTCATTGGACACATCAAGTCCGAAATGACGCGGGCCCTGCGCGCCAATGCCTGGTTCACCGACCGCTCACCCTGGGCTCAGCACGGCTGGAATATCTTTCTTGATTCGGACAAGGATGTGATCCGATCCATCGACTACACCAATCGCAACCCGGCTCGGGATGGTTTGCCAACACAGCAGTGGTCGTTTATCCAGCCGTTCGTTCCGGAAGAATTCAGCGCTTCGGACACGCGTCGCAAGCGACGCGGCTAAATGTGGAGTAACCGGGCCCCGCTCCCTAATTTAGCCGCGGGGCTTGCCCCGCGCTCTCCCTCATCACCCCTTCACCTTCGTCATCATCCCCAGCTGCCCCGTGAGCGTGCCATCCTCGTTGATCGTGAAGACCGCATCCCCTTCCTTGGGGTTGACGATCGTGAGCTTGTTGCCCTCGACCTTGTAATCCAGCGTCTGCGACTCAACGCCGATCTCAACCGTCGCCGTGCCGCTCGCGGGGGCGGATGCCCGCCAAGCCCCGCCGCGGGCATTGGCGGAGCGATGTGGGCGGATGGGTTGTGGTACGGACCGAGGTGCGAACGCTCCGCGGCGTGAAGCGGCGGAGGTCTCGCCAATTGCAGGTCTCGCCAATTGTTATGACGCCCGAAT
>DATBFY010000260.1:0-4911 GCA_036558265.1 Tepidisphaeraceae bacterium
AATCGCGCAAACGCCTCCCCGCGCTGTTCGAAATTGATGAACTGATCGTAGCTTTTGCAACCCGTGGAGAGCAGGACGATGTCGCCCGGCTGGGCCAGTTGCCTGGCGGCTCGGATCGCGCCGTTCAGGTCGGCGCAGTCCTGCACCGTCGGCGTGCCGTTGCTGGTCGCCTCGCGCACTGCCCGGGCGATTTCCGGGCCCTTCTCGCCGATGCACAGCACGGCCTTGGCGCGGCTCGCCAGGGCCTGGCACATCAGAGCGAGGGGCAGATCTTTCTGCCGCCCGCCGACGATCTGGATGACTTTATTCGCCGGGAACGATTCCAGCGCGGCGACGGCGGCTTCGGGGATGGTGGCGATCGAGTCGTTGTAAAACCGCACGCCACGTTCCTCATGGACCAGCTCAAGACGATGAGGCAGCGGTTTGAACTCGTTGAGGGCGGCTTGAGCTTCCGCGTGCGTGACCCCCAGGCAATTGGCGGCTATGAAGGCGCCCTGGGCGTTGACCTGGTTGTGGACGCCGGGGAGCTTGAGGTCGAACGGCTTGGCATCGCCCTGGCCGAAGAGGCGGACTTGTGCGGGGCTGGTGCGGGCGAGCTCCCGGCAGCGGGAGCAGGTGGCGTTGAGGACGGCGAAGTCCGTCGGTTTCTGGAATTCCAAAAGCACGCGCTTGGCCTGGACGTAGGCCTCGACGCTGCCGTGCCAGTCGAGGTGGTCCTGGGCGATCATGGTGATCACCGCCACGTGGGGCGACCAGCGCATGGCCCGGAGGTGTTCGAGCATGAAGCTGGAGAGCTCGAGGACGACGACATCGTCGCACCCGATGCGGGGCAGGTCGTCGAGCAGCGACTTGCCGATGTTGCCGCCGACCAAGGTCTTAAACTTCTTTGCGAGCATCGTGCCGAGCATGGCGGTGGTGGTGGACTTGCCCTTCGTGCCGGTGACGCCCACGGTCCGGCGGGCCGGGCAGCGCTCGACGAACAGCCGCATCTCGGTGGAGATCGGCACGCCGGCGGCGCGGGCGGTCTGGAGGTATTGGTTCGTCAGTGGAACCGCGGGAGAGGCGACGACCAGGTCCGCACTCCGGAAGTCGTCCTCGCGGTGCTCGCCCAGGCGGAAGTCGATCGGCAGGCCCGCAAGCTGCCTGACCGAATCGGCCAGCTTGTCGGCGGGGTCCTTATCGGTCACCAGGACGCGGGCGCCCTGGTTGGCAAGCCACCGGGCGACGGCGATCCCGCCGCCGAAGCGGCCCAGACCCATGACGGTGACGCGTTGGTTGCGGAGTTGGGGCATGTGCACGGTTAGTTTATCGGCACGGGAAATGAGTGCGCCCAACGCGCGCGGACGCGCATCCTTTTAGCGGCTGGGCTTGCCCAGCGATGGATCAACCGAGGACGGATTGAAGATCGCGCTTCATCTCGACCACCGCCCCCTCCATGCATTTCTCCCAATCACTGCCGTACTTTGCGGCGATCTTCGGTTCCTTGTGCGCGTAGAGGATGCTGCGGCTGGCGGAAACCAGGCCGCCCAGGCCATCGCGAAAGGCGCTCTTCGTCATCTCCGCCGTCGCGCCCTGCGTGCCGTAGCCGGGGAGGAGGAAGATCGACTGCGGCAGCCGCTGGCGGAGCGAGACCATCGTGTGGGTCTGGGTTGCGCCCACGACCGCGCCCAGGCTGCTCCAGCCGCGCCCCCCCACCATCGCGCCGGCGACGGCGGCGAGCTTGTCGGCGAGCATCTCGCTCCACGTCCGGCCGTCGGCGAGCGTCACGTCCTGCAACTCCGCCGAGCCGGGGTTGCTCGTGCGCACGAGGACGAACAAACCCTTGCCGAACTCAGCGGCGGTCTTGACGAACGGGTCGAGCGTGTCGATCCCGAGCATTGGATTGACGGTAATCGCGTCGGGCGTGGCGATCTCGTCGCTCGCCGAAAGGGCCGGCTCGGCCAGGTGACCGGCGGCGTAGGCCGCGGCAGTGCTGCCGATGTCGCCGCGCTTGACGTCGCCAATGACCACCAGGCCCAGCTCGGCGGCTTCCTGGATCAGGTTGAAGTAGGCCTCAACGCCGTCCCAGTGGAACTGCTCGAAGTAGGCGGACTGGAACTTCACGCAGGGGACGTGGGGCGCGACGATGCGGAGCACGCGGGTAGTGAAGTCGAAGACGGCGTCGATGGCCGCCTGGGAGTCGCCCCCGAGGGCGCGCTCGCGCCCGCCGCGGAAGACGGCATCAGGCATGCTGCCCAGGATCGGGTCGATCCCGACGCAGATGGGGGAGTTCTTGACCTGGATTGCAGCGATCAGGCGGTCGGCGAAATGCTCCGACATCTAAAAACTCCTCGTCGGTATGCGCTCGAAGACGCGCCCCGCCCAATCGGGGGGCGCGTCTTCGGTATGTTCGTCCCGCGCAGCAGGGGTGTTGCCGTTCGGCGGCTTATCGCTTGCGGCGATCGCGACGGGCCTTGCGCTTCTTGCTGCCGATCTTGCGTCGGCGTCGCGGCTTAGCCATGTGGCTTGCTCCTTTCCGGTGCGTGTTCGCGTTCAGTGCTTTTTCGTGGTGGGTAACTTAGCGATGGCGGCTCAAATGTCTAGCAAGTGGGCGTTTTCCCCCACTTTGCCCGGTCGCGTTATCCGGACCACGCAAGGGGCATCAGGAATCGCGATTTTTGTTCCGGCATATTGCTTGCGTGAGTAGACTCATACCTGCCGCAAACACAGGAGTCTTGCCTAATGGTTAAGCTCGAAGCCGGTAACGTGCTTCTCAAACCGTCACACCGCAGGCAGCTCATGGGGTGGTTGAAGAGGCCGTCGCGGATCGGTCAGCGCCTGGGTGATTTCGACATGACGATCAAGTTGCTGCGGGTCGGCCGGCAGCACGAGGTGATCGCGAACGTTCGCGACTCGGCCGGTCGCTTCACCTGCCGCACCCGCCAGCGCGACTGGCGCGGCGCGGTGCGGGAGCTGATCCACCACCTGGTCAGCCGCCTGCACCTGCAAAAGCTCCAGCAGGCGTAGCCGCGGAATGGGAGGGCGAGGCTCCGACCGAGCCGTGTTCTTGCGGGGAACCCGCGGCTCGCACGCCAGGCTCGTCCTTCCTAATGCGATCACCCTGTGTCAGAGCCGCGGTGCGGGTGTCGTCGGCTTGAAAAGCATCGCCGGATGCTGCATACTTTCGCAGTGACGCGGGCGAGCGGCCTGGACGGTCGGCCTGTCCGCTGACGCGACGCCGAAGTAGCTCAATGGCAGAGCACCGCTTTCGTAAAGCGGGGGTTGTGGGTTCAACTCCCATCTTCGGCTTACGGGTTCAAAGAAAGTGCCCCGCTCATGGCGGGGCAGTTTTATGCGCGAGAGTTCTGGCGGCGAACTGATCAGGCCAGCACTGATCCGGATGAAGACTGCAGCAGGTCGTTAGTGATCGGCGTGGTGCTGAACGTGGCCGAGGTCGCCGTGGGGGTGACCGCCGGCGGCGGGGTGATCGCGCCGGTCTGGACGGCAAAGTTATCGATGTTCCCGAACCAGGAACCTTCCACGCCGACGTACTTGACGGCGGCGTTGAGCGTATAGGGGATCGATGCGACGACGGCGCCGTTGATCGACGCCGCCGCGACGTGGTTCACCGGGTCGTAGCTGAGGGCCAGTCGGTTGAAGCCGGTCGGATCGCCCTGGAAGGTGCCGGACATGGTGGGGCCGCTCAGGCCCCCGGTGTGCAGCACCCACGTGTCGATGAACGTGCCGCCGCCGGGGGGGAAGTTGGGGGTGAAGTCCACCTCGAGCCATGCTTGCCCGCTGGTCTCGAAGTTTCGGTTCACCGCGCCCGACGACGTGAATCCGATGGCCGTCTTGCCGAAGAACGCGACGGAATCGCCGGACACGGTGTAGGCGGAGTTCGGCGGCGCGGCGAACGGAAGCAGCGCGTTGGGGCGCAGGTCCGGCGTGCCGTCCAGGAAGCTCGCGCCGTTGAGGAACAGCAGGCCGTCCGAGTAGTTCCCGGCGCCGTCGTCCTGGAGCGGGGTGTAGGCCTCGTAGGGGTCCGCCGGGCCGACGGTGGCGAAGTCCCATTCCTGCCCGCCGCTGGTTTCGGGAGGCGCGATCCAGGTTTCGGTCTTGTTGTTGGGGAACTCGGCGCGGAAGCCGTTGACGTTCGTATGCGTGAGCGCCTGCTTGATGTCGCCGTTCTGCTTGTAACGCGTGCCCTGGGCGAAGCCGAAGGACTCGCGGATGTAGGTCGGCCCGGAGCCGATGCCGTCAAAGGTACCGGGTGGGATGGCCGGGGCCGGGAGGGTGATGGTCGATCCACCGCCGCCGCCACCACCGCCACCGCCTCCCCCACCTCCTCCGCCACCGCCACCACCCCCGCCGCCGCCGCCGCCACTGCCGCCGGAGAGGAGCAGGCGACCCTCAAGGTTCTCGAAAAGCTGGTTATTTGTTGCCTCGGACTTCCGTCGCGTGCGCGCGGGGAACAACCCGTTTGACATGAAAAACTCCAACCTGGCTCTGTGGGCGGGACCGCAAGAAGAACAACCTCCCGTACGACTTCCCTTTACCCGACAGGGGGCGGAACACGGGTCAGGAGGCGGATATTTCCGGGTCAGGTGGATTTTGTTCGATGAATGAGAGGGTCGTCACGCTGCGCGGGCAATCTGGAGAATTCGAACCCCCGGGGTGCCTGGACGCGTCTAAATTTATTGCCAGCCATGTGTTGGTCGATTTGGAATTGAAGGATCGTATTGGCCGTCCTATATTCGGGGCGGGCCATTTCGCTCGCTTGTACCGTGCGACCCGCCTCGTGCCCAGGAGCCTTCCCCATGATTCGCAATCTGATCGCCGCCGTCCTCACGCTCAGTCTGTCCGCCGCCGTCGTGCTGGCAGACAACGTGCCGAACAAGCCGACGCCGGTGCGGCCGGAGAAGCCGGTGCCGC
>DATBFY010000261.1:0-1911 GCA_036558265.1 Tepidisphaeraceae bacterium
GAACCGGACCAGCTGCGGCGCCTCACGCCGTTGATGCCGGAGGGGCGGAGCGTGTCCTCGGCGGCGCTGGCGGCGGTCCACTCCAAGCTCGGCGACGCGCTGATCGGGCGCGCGGTGGATGAGGATTTGAGGCCATATTTCGACGAGCTGCGGCGGCGGTCGACCGGAGCGTGGCACGCCGGGTTCAAATTCACCCGTCCGGACGAGCAGGCAGAGGGCGAGGAGGCGCTGTTCTTCTGGTTCTTCCTGCCGATGGCGGGCAAAGACGTCGTGGCGTGGGAGGCGACGACCGGGACTGGCCGGGCGACGTATTTTTTCCGCGCGGGGACGCCTGTGGAGCAGTTGACGCGGGGGCTGTCGCTGGTGAATTTCCGCCGGGAGCCGGTGTACCTCCCGGACGAATCGCTGGAGCAGCAGCCGCGCTTCCACCGGTATGCGATCGGGGCCCGGAAACTGGCCGATCTGCGGGCCCTGCGGGCGGCATACGTGGGACGGGCGATTCACTCGACGGTGGAGGAATGGGCGACGGCCTTGAGGGGGGTTGGGGATTAGGGGTTGGGGCGCTCGCTTCGGTCGCGGCTGACAACGGATCGGCGGGAGTTGACGGGAACGGTATGCTACGGGAATGAGCCTGCCGCTGGAATCGAAGACCGCCCTTGTGACGGGCGCGAGCAAGGGAGTGGGGAAGGGAATCGCGCTGGAGCTGGCCCGGCGCGGGTGCGATGTGGCGGTGAACTACGCAACCGATCGTGCCGGGGCCGAGGGCACGGTGGCGGAGATCGCGGCAATGGGCCGCTCGGCGTTTGCGACGCACGCGGATGTCGGGAAGGCGGCCGATGTGGATCGCATGTTCGAGGATGTTGCGGCGCGGTTTCCGCGGCTCGATATCCTGGTCAACAATGCCGGGACGCAGGTGTGGAAGCCGCTGCTCGAACTCGAGGAGGACGAGTGGGACCGGGTGATCGACACCAATCTCAAGGGTTGTTTTCTGTGCACGCAGCGGGCTGCGCGGTTGATGAGAGCCGGAGGCGGGGGGCGCATCGTCAATATCGGTTCGGGGTGTAACAAGGCGCCGTTTCCGAACCTGGTCAGTTATACGGCCAGCAAAGGCGGGATCGAGATGTTCACCAAGGTGGCGGCGGCGGAACTGGGGCGGCACCGCATTGCCGTGAACTGCGTGGCGCCGGGGGCGATCGAGATCGAGCGGACGAAGCTGGAGGCAGCGGATTATGCAGCGACGTGGGCGTCGCTCACGCCGCTCGCCCGGGTCGGCCATCCGCTGGACGTGGCGCGGGCGGTGGCCTTTTTCGTCGGAGAGGACGGAGACTTCGTCACCGGACAAACGCTATGGGTGGATGGCGGACTTTTTACGCACCCGAACTGGCCGTATCCGGTAAGTTCCTAGACGAAATCTCCTGGGCGTCGTGGTCTTCCGCGTATTCCTCGACGATCGGCTGCAGGTTGGTGCGCGGAGCCATGGCGCGGCGATCGTAGAACTGGACGCGGCAGAAGCAGCAGTGATGCAGCGTCCCGCCGGCCAGTTTTTCGAGCGTGTTGAGCAGGCCGGAGGCCATCTTGTCTATCTTGTCGGGGCCGCGGAGCTTCGAGACCCGAAGCGTTCCGCACTTGGGGCAGCGGACATGCTCGCCCATATGGTACGTGTACTGGCGGGGCACACACTCTTCGTACTCGCAGTCCCGGCATTCATAAATCGCGAGGAAGCTGAATCGTTCCAAGAAGGTCCGGTGGACCCGTTTCAACCTCCCCCCACCACAATGACCACACCTGCGCATTGAGCCCCTTTATACCGCAATTGCACACGACCGACAACCCGCGAGAGAATGAAGTAGTTCCATATCCCCATCAAAGTATGCTCGACCGGATTACCGTGCATGGCGCGCGCCAGCACAA
>DATBFY010000262.1:0-8250 GCA_036558265.1 Tepidisphaeraceae bacterium
CGCGTGAGGGCCAGAGCCCTCACGCGGGAAGATCACTTACTTGCGTGCACCACGAAGACGTCTGAGATCGGTGCGTGAACACCGACTTCATCTCACGTCCTCGCGGCTCATGTTCGACTATTCACTTGTCAAAGAACTCGCACGCCCAACGCGTGCTTTTCGCACGACTTCGGCGGCCATACGCTTGCAACCGCGGTCGCAGGTGCAATCGCGAAGCCTTCTCCCCTACCCGGCGAGTCGTCTCCAACTCGTTTGGTCGTCAGGGGTCGCGAATAGTATCGCGAGCGTCGGGCTTGTCAACCGGTGTCGAATAAATTCCGAGCACCTCGTCAACCGACCTTCCTGATCGGCCTGCAAACATAGGGCGACCGTGGTGAAAAGTTCTCGCGGCCATCCCCTATTCCCCCATGACCTTGATGACCAACCGCTTGGCCCGCTGGCCGTCAAACTCGGCGTAAAACACCTGTTGCCAGGGTCCCAGGTCCAGCACGCCCTTGGTCACCGGCAGGATCACCTGGTGGTGCACGACGATGTTCTTCAGATGGGCGTCACCATTGGTTTCACCGCTCTGATGATGACGGTAATAACCGTCCTCCGGGGCCAGGCGCTCGAGGAAGTCGTCCAGGTCCTTCAAGAAGCCCGACTCGTTGTCGTTCACGAAGACGCCCGCGGTGATGTGCATCGCCGAGACCAGCGCCATTCCCTCGCGGATGTTGGCCTCCCGAACGGCGGTCTCGACCTCCGCGGTGATGTTGAGGTATTCGCGTTTCTTTCGGGTGTTAAACGTCAGGTATTTCGTGTGTGACTGCATCATCTACTGAGGTGCCCGGTGCGCGGAGAACGTAAGTGTAACGCGACTCACAGACCTTGAATAGCCGACACGGGCATCGGCCAGGACGCGTGAGACGCACGTCGGGAGAACCAAAGATCGCCAACAGGGGGGTTAACGTTTCCCGGATCGGCCCGACTTTTTAGACCCGCGTCGAGCGGGGGGGTTGGGGCGGGGTCGGCGGTTTTTTCGCGTTTCAGCCTCGCGCGGGATTTGGCCCTCCGGCAGGTCCTCCAGCGACGTCCCCTTGATCCCCGCATGCTCGCGCGGGCGAACCACCAGCCTGATCGGCACCTCGGGATATGGCAGCAGGTCGCGCATGCGGTTGACGATGAACCGCTGATACGCGTCGTTGAAATAGTGCGGGTTGTTGACCTTCAGCACGATGGTCGGCGGCGCGACCTCGATCTGCGTGGCGTAATAGATGCGCGCGCGGCGACCGCTGGGCGTGCTGGGCTGGCGCTCCTGGAGGATCTGGCGCACGGCCTGGTTCAGCTTCGCGGTCGAGAGGCGCTCGTTGGCTTGCTTGAAGAGGTGCTGCGCCAGGTCGAGCACGGCCTGCACGTTCTTCCCGTCCTTGGCGGTGACGAACGCCATTGGCGCGTACTCGAGGTGGCGCAATTCCTGGTTGAGGTACTCGCGGTACTCCTCCATCAAATCCTCGTCTCGGAGGTCTTCACCCCCCTTGCGCCGCTCGCGGAGGATCTGCCGCGCCAGGTCCCACTTGTTGATGACGAAGATGACCGGTTTGAACTGCTCGGAGATGTAGTTGGCGAGTTTCTTATCCGGCTCGCTGATCGGGATCGTCGCGTCGATGAGCATGAGGACGACGTCTGCCCTTCGGATCGAGCGCTCCGCCCGGTGGAAGCTGTAAAACTCGATGTCGTTGGTGACCATGTGGCGCTTCTTGCGGACGCCGGCGGTGTCGATGACGGTCAGCACCTTGCCGTCCTTCTCGAAGCGGACGTCCACGCTGTCGCGCGTGGTGCCTGGGACTTCCGAGACGATCACGCGATTGGGATCGCCCTCATAGAGCCCGGCGATAGCGTTGACCAGCGTGCTCTTGCCTGCGTTGCGCTTGCCGACGATCGCCACAAGCATCTGGGGGGGGGGGAGCTCGGTCGGCGCGGCGGACAGGTCGACGCTGTCGCGAATTGCTGCGATCACCTGATCGATGTTCCGCTCGCGCAGCGCCGACACGCCGATCGGCGTGCCCAGGCCCAGGCGCGCGAAGTCGCCCAGCACCACGTCCGCCTTCTCCCCGTCGGCCTTGTTCGCAACCAGCAGCGTTTTGATCCCCTTGCGGCGCAGCAGAGAGGCGATCTCCTGGTCGGCCGACGTCAGACCATCGGCCACGTCGACGAGGAACACCACCAGGTCCGCCGTTGCCATGGCCAGCTCGATCTGGTGATTGATGTGCTCGGTGAGTTGATCCGGGTCGACAAAGCCGTAGCCGCCGGTATCCACCAGCTCGACGAAGCGGCCGGCCACCGGCATGTAGGCCGAAACCCGATCTCGGGTCACGCCGGGCATGTCCTGCACGATCGAGATGCGCTTGCCGACCAGCGCGTTGAGCAGCGAGGACTTGCCGACGTTCGGGCGGCCGACGATCGCGATGACCGGAAGACGGTTCATGTCGGCGATTCTAGGCTTTGCGGCCAACGCGGCAATCGCGCGCGGCCGCGCCGACGCCCCTAAGGTTATCGGCCACCGCAAGTTAAATTATTCACAATGTTGCAGTCATCGAACGGGCTTGGGTATAGTGCGCCGCGTCACGTCTGGACCCTCATATCCGGTCCGCAGCGCGAAGGTTGTTCGAAATCCTCATACACGGAGCCCTGCATGCCCACCGTCAGAGATGTTCTCGCCGTCAAGGGGGATTCGCTCCACACGATCGCCGGCAACGCGACCGTATTGGATGCCACGCGGAAGATGAACCAGCACAAGATCGGCGCCCTGGTCGTCATGGACGGCGACCACGTCGCCGGGATCTTCACCGAGCGCGACGTGCTCAGCCGGGTCGTCGCCGACGAGCTGCCGCCCGCCGCCGTCCAAGTCGCGGCCGTCATGACCCGCGACATCATCTGCTGCGATCCGCACGACGACCTCGACGAGGTCAGCGCGATCATGAAGAGCCGCCGCATCCGCCACGTTCCGGTGTGCGATCACGACGGCACGCTCCTGGGCATCATCTCGATCGGTGACGTCAACGCCCAATACGCGAGCAACGCCGAGCAGCAGATTCACTTCCTGAATGACTACATCTACGGCCGGGTATAACGCGCGCACGCAAACATACGAAGCCCGCCGCGGGCGATCCCGCGAGCGGGCTGCAATGAAGCCTTCAAGGATCGGCGGGCGATCGCGCGTGGCGATCGCGCCGCCTTCCTCATTGTGCGATCCGTCAGCGCCGATTTGCCGGCTTCTTTCCCAGTCGCTCCTGCACTTTTCCCACCGCCTTCTGCACCTTGCCCTTAAGCTCCTGGGCCGTGTTGCCCTTGGCGGCTCCGGCGACCTCGTTGGCCTTGCCCCTCGCCTGCTTGATCCTGCCCGCGACGCGATCTTCCATGCCCATATGAACCTCCTGTGGTTGGGGCGCGAGATGCCGGTACAAATCTCGTGCCTCTGCCGTTTCGGATTGGCCCGCATGAGCAAGAACGCGCCAGCCCCCGTCAATCTGCCGCGCGGGTGACATCGCGTCGCGTTGTAGCAGGTTCCTCGGCTTCTGGCCGCCTGATTGCCCGGGGGGACAGACCCGAAATGGCGAATTGAAGCCTCACGACTCCCCCGCAATGATCCGGCGACCATGAAAAAAGACCTCACGCAAACCCGTCCAACGGCTCCGACCCAAACTTTTGCCCCGCGCCGCCCATCCAGCCGCGTGCGCGCGCTGAGCATCACCGTGTTCGCGCTGGCGCTGGCCGCAGCCGCCTCTTACTACTATGAGAATCTGACCGCCCGACCCGCCCGCGCCCAGGACACGCAGCCCTCCGAGGATCAGCAGGTCCTCCGCGGCCGGTACCTCGTCACGCTTGGCGGCTGCAACGACTGCCACACCCCCTTCAAGATGACCGAGTCCGGCCCCAGACCGGACATGAACCGGATGCTGTCGGGCCACCCCGAGCAACTCAAGCTCCCGCCGGCGCCCAAGCCGCAGGGCCCGTGGATCTGGAGCGGCGCCGCGACCAACACCGCCTTCGCGGGCCCCTGGGGCGTCACCTACGCCGCCAACCTCACCCCCGACAAGAACACCGGCCTGGGCATCTGGGACGAGGCGATGTTCATCCAGGGGATCCGGACAGGCAGGCACTTCGGCCAGGGACGTCCCATTCAGCCGCCGATGCCGTGGCCCGCCTACGCGAGAATGACGGACGAGGATCTCAAGGCCGTCTTCGCCTATCTGCGGAGCATTCCGGCGATCAGCAATCACGTGCCGGACTACGAGGCACCGCAGTAGTGACCAGGCAAACGTCGAGTATGGCCCTCGCGGCGGTCAAGCTTGCGGCTGAACGTTCAAGAGGGAGCACTGGCAATTACTCGATACCTGCTGTAGCCCCTTGTGGGGCCTAGGTTAATGGCGATAACGACGTATGGCCACGTCCGATCCCCGTTTGGCGTATAATGCCGGCAGGCGATAGACTGCCCGCACCTCTCATCTGGCGGATCATGGAAACGTTGGCCGCTCGCGAAAATTCAGCAGGGGATCGGTCCGAGATCGGCGGATATCGGCTGGTGCGTTCATTCGCCGAGCACCAAAGTTGGTTGGCGGTCGCGCCAGGGGGGCGGCAGGTTGTTCTAAAAGTCCTCGACGAGGATTGCCTGTGGAAGGGACAGCTTCACCCGAACATCAAGGACCGCCTGGGCCGCGTACGTGAGCTGGCTCACGCCGGCGTGGCGAACCTTTATGGCGTCGAACGGGACGAGGACCTGACGTACATGGTCTGGGAGTACGTGGAGGGCCGGACGCTGGCGGAGGTCGCGGCAGCCCCCACCTGCGGGCAGCGGGACCTTCTGGTCCTGGCGCGGGAACTCGTACTCGGCGTCGAGATGATGCACGCCCGGGGGATCGTCCACGGTGCGATCAAGGCATCGAACGCCATCGTGGACGCGGAAGGGCGGGTGGTCATCACGCACGTCAGCCCGCTGCTTTACGGCGAACCGACAGAAGACCTGCAGGCGGTAGGGCTCACACTGCGAAAAATCGTGGAGGCGCGGCGCGAGCTGGATTCTCCGCTTGGCGGACTGCTGGATGCGATGGACGGAGATGACAATCTGACGTTGCGAAGGCTGGCAGCGCGACTGGGAGCGCTGATCGAATCGCGCGACAGCGAGCCGGCGGTCGTTGAATCGGACGCGATGGAGGGTAAACGGATTCGTCGTCGGGCATTGTGGGGCGCCGCCGCGACGGCGTTGCTCGCCCTGGCACTGTTTGCCGGGTTCAAGGAGTACGCCAACCTCAAAGCCCCCAAGCCGCCCATTCCGCCGCAGGCGTCCCCGGCGGCGATGCAGCCGCCGGCGCGGGGCGAGAGTCCCAGCGCCGGGGCAGGATTTTCCGGCAGGCGGATCGCGCCATGAGCGTGGTCAGTCGCTTCCTCGAGCCGGCGCTGGTCGAGCGGCTCAATCACCTGCAACTCTCAGCCCGAAGCGTGGTGGAGGGGAGCACGATCGGCTCGCATAAAAGCCCGGTGAAGGGAGCGAGCATCGAGTTCCGCCAGCACCGCCCGTACGTCCACGGGGACGAGCCCCGGCGCCTGGATTGGCGCGTGCTCGGGCGCACCGATCGGCCGTACATCAAGGAGTATGATGAGGAGACTAACCTGCGCTGCGTCCTGATGCTGGATTGCAGCGGGTCGATGGCGTACGGGCAGGAGAGCAAGTGGGGGAGCAAGTTTGACTATGCCGCGCGTCTGGCGGTCTCGCTGGCATACCTGATGCTGGGGCAGACCGAGAGCGTGGGACTCTGCGCGTTCGGGCAGAAGATCACTAACT
Organism: Tepidisphaeraceae bacterium; assembly: GCA_036558265.1. GTDB lineage: Bacteria > Planctomycetota > Phycisphaerae > Tepidisphaerales > Tepidisphaeraceae > RYN-433. The sequence goes on from DATBFY010000262.1 coordinate 5,819, forward strand.
GGCTGGCTCCGCACCCGGGGACAGCGCAGTTATCGCGGGTGGTCGAGGCGATCGAGAAGGTGAGTCCCAAGGGCGAATCATTGGTGGCGGGGGCGATGCACGGGACGGCCGAGCGCCTCGAGCGCCGGGCGCTGGTGGTGGTGATCTCCGATTTCATGGTGCCGGCGGCGCAGTTCAAGGAGGGGCTGGCGCACCTGCGGCACGACCGCCACGAGGTAATCGCGCTGCGCGTGCTGGACCGGGACGAGATCGAGTTCCCGTTCCGGCGGTGGACGCGCTTCAGGGGGCTGGAAGGGGAACGCGCGAGCTTGTGCGAGCCGTCGCTGGTTCGCAAGGGCTACGTCGCGAACCAGCGGCGTCACGCGCGGGAGCTGGATGAGGCGTGTCGGGCGCTGCGGGCGGAGTGCCGCACGTTCGTCACCGATAAGTCATTGGCGGACAGCCTGGCGGCGTTTTTGCATCACCGGCTGGCGAGATAAGATAAGGGGCACGAGGATGGAGGATGGAAGATAGAGGATAGAGGTATGCGACAGCGACTGCACCGCGCCTCGATCGTCCACTCTCCATGTTCGTTTCTCTCTTGAACGATGTTCCTCAACGTCACGATGCTCGCGGGGCTCGCCGGGGCGCTGGTGCCGCTGATCCTGCACCTGCTCAGCCGCTCGCGTTATCGAACCGTGGAGTGGGGGGCGATGCTGTTCCTCGACGGCGCCGAGGCGCACGTGATGCAGAGCGCCCGCCTCAAGGAGCTGGCGATCCTGCTGCTGCGGATGGCGCTGATCGCGGCGCTGGCAATGGCGCTGGCGCAACCGGTGGCGCGCGGGCGCTGGGGGTCGCTGGCGCGCGACGCCCGGGTCAACGCGGTCATCGTGCTGGACTACTCCGCCAGCATGCAGTTCGACGAGAACGGCAAAGCGCGGATGGAACTGGCGCGCTCCGCGGTGCTCAACGTGCTCGAGTCGCTCAAGGACAACACGGCCGCCGTCGTGCTCATGGGTGGGCGGGATCCCGAGCAACTGGCGCAACCCACCACCGACCTCCAGCAGCTCGCGCAGAAGGTCCTCTCGCTCAACGACCCCGCCGGACAGGCCAACCTGGAGGAGGGGCTGACCCGCGCGCTCGACATCCTGGACCGCAGCGCCGAGCCCACCCGTGAGCTCTACGTCGTCTGCGACCGCCAGGCGCTCAATTGGCGCGAGTTGGAAACCGACGCCTACCGCGCGCGCTGGCGGGGTCTGCTCGGCCGGCGCGCCGGGACCCAGACCCGGTTCTTCGTCATCCCCGTCGGATCCGAGAAGAGCGAGAACCTCGCGATCGAATCCGTGGAGCTGGTCAACCCGCCCGCCGTGACCGACCAGTCCGCCGAGGTCGAGGTTCGCGTGCACAACTTCGGCCGCACCTTCCGCGGGAACGTGGAGCTGCGCGTCGCCGGGCGGACGGGCACGGTGTCGGTCGCGCCCGAGTCCTGGACGCCGCTGCGCGTGCCCGTGAAGTTCGGCGACGCCGGCTCGAAGCTGATCACCGCGACCCTGGCGGGCGGCGGTCTCAAATTCGACGACACGATGCGCGCGTCGATCGACGTGATCGAGCCGATCCGCGTCCTGATCGTCAGCGGCGACGAGCGCGGCCTGGCGCTTCAGAACGAGTCGGACTTCCTCCGCGTCGCCCTGGCCCCGCGCACCGCCGACGCGCGGCAGAAGGGCAAGTCCGTCGGCGACCAGGCCTACGGCGACTCCTGCCGCGTGGACGTCGTCCCCGCCGAAAACTGGGACGAGGACGCGCTGCGCAAATACCAGGTCGTCGTGCTGGCCAACGTCCCTCAGTTCTCGCAGGCGCAGGCGCTGGCGCTCGAGCAGTTCGCCTACGAGGGGGGCGGGGTCTGGATCGCCCCGGGCAGCCTTTCGCGGGTCGAGAACTACAACGCCCAGCTTTACCGCGACGGCGCCGGGATCATGCCGGTGAAGCTCTCCGCCGCGACCGCCGAGGACGGCTCGGAGGCGACCACCCTCCAGGGCATCACCGACTTCGACCACCCGATCTTCCGCTTCCTCAAGGGGCGGCCCGACCCCATCCCGCTGGTCACGATCGGGCGGTACTTCCCCGCCGAGGTGCGCGGCCGCGACGCGCGCGTGCTCGCCCAGTACGCCTCGGGCAAGCCGTTCCTGGTCGAGTCACCGGCCGGCCGCGGGCGCGTGCTCGTGATGACCACGCCGCTCGACGCCGACTGGTCCACCCTGCCCCTGTCCAACTTCTACCTGCCGTTCGCGCAGTCCGCCGTCCGCTACCTGACCGCCGCGCTGCTCGCCGAGCGGAACCTGACACCCTGGCAGCCCATCGTTGCGCGGTTCGGCCCGGGCGTGAACGTGAGCAAGGCTGAGATCCGCCTCCCCACCGGCGAGGTCCGGACCCTGCCCGTCACGCGCGGCGAGGTA
>DATBFY010000263.1:0-7382 GCA_036558265.1 Tepidisphaeraceae bacterium
CGGAAGCTGGAAGGCCTACGCCGAGCAGTACCGGGGGCAGTGTGATACGGGGACCCAGTCGGGCAACTACGTGCGTCGGCACGAGCCGTTCATCAGTTTCCAGAATGTCCAAGGGAACCCGGCGCGATGTCAGCGGATCGTGAACGCGGCCCAGCTGCAGGCAGACGTTGCGCAGGGCATACTGCCGAACTACGCGCTGTACATACCGGACCTGAAGAACGACGGCCACGACACGGGCGTCGGTCGGGCCGATCGCTGGCTCGCGTCGACCTTCGGGCCCTTGCTGCAAGACCCGCGCTTCCGGCGAAACACGCTTCTCGTGGTGACGTTCGACGAGGGACAGCGTGGGAATCACGTTTACACCGTCGTGTCGGGCGACGCCGTGTCGCCAGGGTCATCATCCAGTGCGCCGTACGACCACTTCAGTCTGCTGCGAACGACCGAACAGGTCCTCGGGCTTGGCAACCTCGGGCAGGCCGATGCCACCGCGCCGGTCATCACCGGGATCTGGCATTGAGTGGCCATGCGAGCACGTGTCAGTTCTTGGGACGTGTGAAGCCCTTCGTGAGCAGGGTTTTGATCGAGTTACCTCATGGACTCCGGATCCGCCATCCGGACGTCACATGACGATGTGTGCGTGACGTCGGCCTCACGTTCGCTGCGCATCTTGCCACTCGTGTGAAGAACTCGCCAGGTCGATCGGCCTCGCCGTAATGCCAATAGAACTCCTCAAGGGGTTAGGGAACGCCGGCCCGGCCGACTCGTCAGAACAGCTGTCGAGCCCTTTGGAAGTCCGGATCACTGTCGACCTCGGCATCTAGCTTCGCGAGCATGTCATTAAGCGTTGGCGTCTGGCCGGTCACGGCGATCTCATCGACAAGGGCTTGCGCTCGTTCAGTCCAGGCGCGCGCCTTGGCCGTGTAGCTCCATGGATTGGGATGCGTGAGTTTGCTTCGGAGCAAGTCGTCGCGCAGCAGTTCGGCACGCTCGAGCAATGGCGGTGCCGCCGGGGTAAGAGCATGTCGATTATCCGGCCCGACCGGTGGCACCACTACGGCCGCGGCCGCCGGTAGCGGATTGATGGACTCGCGGCACTTCGGGCTGATGGTCGTCGACTTCGTGGCAAATGCGGCGCGGTTGCGAGCCGCGGGGAGTGGCGCCGCCCGTGTTGAACCGGCGGCATGGCGCGTCTCCTGTCGCGTGCGAGAATCTTTGCGGCGCTGGGCAGTCATGGGCGATCCTCCTCGTTGTTCTGGCTTTACTGCGCGAGCAGTAGCCACACGTCGTGCCGGCCAGGTATCGGTGCAACCCGGGTGCCACGGACAACATGCCACGTCTCTGAAGACTGGCCTTTCGACGACGTCCCGTCCTGACCTGCGGGGTGGCAGAACTTCCGCATGCTGGTGGGTTCTGAGCACCCAACGCGTAGGGGCCCCACGGCTGGTTCGATCTCGACTGGCCGGGAGTCGAGTCTACTCATCGAGGGTAGGAGGCCCGGGCGTACTACTGGGGCGCGACTGCCCCAGGTGGGAAGGTGATGCCCCGGCAGCGCGCGGGGATTTGTGAAACCCCTAGAATATCGGCACTACTTTGCGGGCACAGGGAATGCTTTGAAGTGGCGGGAGGTCGTCATGAAGGTGCAGGAGATCATGCGTCAGGGGCTTGTGACGGTGTCGCCGGACGCTGCCATGCGGGAGGCGGCCGCGCTCATGCGTCGCCGTCAGGTGCGGCATCTGCTCGTGATCGACGAGCAGGGAGCGCTCATCGGCATCCTCACCGATCGCGACCTCGAGCACTCGAGCTTTTTGCCGTTCCTGGCGCCATATGTCGTCGGAGGGGAACGGAAGCTGAGGAAGCCGCGAGTCCGGGATGTCATGACTCTGGACGTCGTGACCGTTGAACAAGATGTCGACCTCGTGCGTGCGGCTCTGCTGATGTTCGAGCGGCGCATCGGCAGTCTGCCGATCACCGACAGAGGCAAGCTCGTCGGCATCGTGACAGGTCGCGACGTCCTGGAGGCGTTGCAAGACGACGCCTCGGATGGCTCGAACCGAAGCGAGCTCTATCTGGGGTGAACGGGGGCCCAGCCCATCCGGGAGTTGAGCGCCGCACTGAACTGCCTGTCACATCGAATCGCGACTGGGATCGTGACGATCGGGAGTAGGGGAGGGGAAGAGATCGATCTCCCCTTCCTGGGCTGCCTCAGCCTCGGGCAAGGTCGCGGTTGGGCACTTGGGCGAACACTGAAGGCACGGCAAAGACTGAAGCTTGCCGCTCCATTGGCCGGAGCGGAGGAGAGGTGAGCCATGAAGAGCTGCGTGACGATCTTTCTAGCCGTTGTGTTCGGGGTGCTTGTAAGCGCGCACGCGCAGCAGACGCCACCTGGTGGGATGGGACCCGGCGTGATGAGCGGCATGCACCATCAGATGACAGGCCTCATGCAGCAGATGGGCGGGGTAATGCAGCAACTGGGCGAAATGATGGCCACCGGCCAGATATCGCCCGAGCGGACAAAGCAGATGGGAGAAGCCATGAAGCAGATGGGCGCGATGATGGGCACGATGGGGGCGAGAGGCGGCTACGGGATGGGCCCAATGGCCATGCCCGAGATGGCAAAGATGATGGAGCAGATGGCCGAGATGCAGAAGCGCATGTCGGAGATGATGGGCGCGCCGAAGTGACAGCTCAAGGAGGTCATAGGCCGTCTCCATCCAAGGTCTTCTCGGGATCCGCGATGTGCAATGAAATCCTGGGAAAAGATCAGGCGAGTTCGCTGGTTGGCTTCTACTACCACGAGAAAGCAGCGCACCCTTTTCAATCCGAAGGCGGCGTGGCAACCGCCGGTGGCGACCACGCCGTAAGTCCGCATGACAAGACGAGGACCCAACTCTCCCAAGGCTGAAGCACGGGTTCGAATCCCGTTTGGAGCCACCACCGCTTTAGGTTAACCGTGCTGCTCCGGGGACAGGTGCGCGCGGCGTAGTCGTCTCCACGGAGTCGGGCACGTCTGCCGGTCGTCCCGCCGCCGCCCGCGCTGGCCCACGCACAGGCTGCGGTGCCTGGCCGCAGTCGCTGGCCGTGGGCGCGACTCCCGCGCGGGGTATTCACGATCGAGGTCTTGGTTGGTGCCCACTGGCGGGTCCCGCGGCGGATCCTCGGCGCGGCGACCGAGCTCCACACTCCGCCAGTTTCTTGGTCGGAGCTCGCCACCTGGCCCGCGCGCGATCGCGCCCACCACCGGCGACGAACGCCCGCCCGATGCCCGCGCGCTTGGCGGTCGGGTGGAGCCACCCATCGCTTTAGGTCGACCGTCCCGCTCAGGAGACGGGTACGCGCGGCGTAGTCGACTCCACGGTGTCAGCCCACTCTGCAGATCACTTATCGGACTGGTCGGAGGTGGCCACGCGACTCGAACCCTGCTCGAGTCGAGACCAAGTTTCACCAGTATCCTCACGAATGTAGCCGCTGTTTTGCTCCGAAAAATGGAACAGACCAAAACCGCATGGCGCGGAATGCTGGTTCAAATCGGGGAGCGCAATGGGTGCTGGTCGAACCGCTGTCCGACCGGGTGGTGCTGATGCTGACTACCATGCGGTGCGGACGAGCACGTGCGAGAGGCCAAGATATGGCTCACGGATGCACACCGGAGGTCCCGGGCATGACCGGTGCGGATCAGTTGAGCGAGACTGCGACGACGCCTCCGACTAGCGCCTCTCCCGAGGCCACACGTGCACGATCGACCGATCCGTCAGCGTCCGGCCGAAGGCACGGAGCGTCTGGAACGTCGTCTGACACTCGTCGACATCGTGCTCTTCAGGATGAGACGAACGGACACGTTGCGATCGGCGGCGATCGCCGATGGAAGGTTGCAATTCCGGGGCGCGGCTGGCAGGTAGCGGCACGGCTTCATGCGATGACCGACTCGCATCGACCGTCAGGTCAGTGGGGGCCAACGCGCATGGCTTAGCTCTTGTAGTTTCTCGCGGTCGAGAATTACGGCAGCTCCCCGTTCGAGCCGGATCGCGCCCGCGATTTCGAGTTGGCGGAGTGCCCGCGTTGCTACCTCGCGGACCGTACCGACCATGGCCGCCAGATCGCTCCGCGTTGGGAGTGAGGCCATTTCCCTCTGGCCCGCAAGACGGAGTACGACGGACGCGATCCGCGCGACGACTGGGAGAAGGGAAAGGTCGCCAGCCAGCTTCGCGAGCTCGCGAACGCGCGCACTGAACAGTGCCACTACGGTCGCGGCGATCTCGGGATACTGCCGCATGAGCTCCGCAAGAGCTTCACGCCTGATGAGAAGTACCATGCTCAGCTCTGTTGCCTGAGCATTGGCAATTGTCGGGCCGGCATCGAACGCGGACGCCTCGTTGATTGACTCACCCGCCGTTGCTTGAAAGAGCTCTTGCTCTCGAGCGTTGTCGGAACCCTTGTAAACGCGGATCCGGCCGGACGCGACGACATAAAGGCCAGGAGCTGGCTCGCCCTCGAGGTAGACGAGGCTGTTTTTCGCATACGCGCGTACCACGACATGGCGGCCGACTTCTCGGAGGCCATTGGCATCGAGCGAAGCGAAGAAGGGATGTCGGCCAAGAACCATCGCGGGATCGACCATGGCGGTCATGGTTACCCCCGGTCACTAGGCTGCAACCCGGATGCACAACCGCTGACGGGCGACATCCCACTAGCCTACCCGAGGTCGGGCCAAGAAGATCAATGATGAAGTGACACACGGCCGGGTCTGTGCATGCCGAGATCAAGGCGATCGTTGCGAACCGATGCGGCACTGCCATTGGAACAGATTCCGCTGACCGCGGCTATTGGTGCTTCGCCGAAAGGGGAGGTCGATGCCCCTTAGACCGCCGAATGAGAGGCCGACGAACGTCCCGTCTCCAGCGGTGGAGCAGAATGAGGGCTCCTACCGACGACCGCCCCAGTTAGGCAGTGATCGAGAGCAGCCTCAGTTGCCCGATGAGGGTTCCAAGAGGAGGGCAGATGGCTCTCTGGATTCCTAAATGATCGACCGTACCAGCCCAGCTGTCGTTGCGACCCGGGAAGTGTGTCGCCGGAGACCATTGCCGCTGCGGGCACTGAAAGCCATCCTGCTGGTCGGGCTCGTGGTGCTGGCGGCATTGGGAGAAGCTCGAGGAGCACCGGAAAAACGGTGGTCCGGCTACACGCGAGCTGGTACCGAAGCCCTACGGCAAGGCTATTATGCTAAGGCCAAGCGGATGTTCCGGGCAGCGGTCGCAGAGGCAGAGCAGTTTTCGTCGCCAGACGCGCGCCTAGCCGAGAGCCTCACCGGTCTCGCGAAGACCCACAGCGCATTACACGAGTATCGGCAGGCCGAAGCAGCCTTGGCCCAGGCGGTGGTGATCGAGGAAGACCTAGTTGGGCCAAGGCATCCGTCGCTGGCTGCGATGCTGGACACGTATGCGTTCCTGCTGAGACAGGTGGGGCGTGAAAGCGACGCTGCGGCGGTCGAAGCACGGATTCGGTTGATCCTTTCCGATCCCATCCTGGAGACCCCCGGGACCACGTGGGCTAGGCGCGGGGCCGATAAGAGTGAGTTTGACGCGGACCGGCAGGCGTGCCTGAAGAAAGCGTGGTATGGCGCGAGCGCATTCGGCTCGCTTGTCAATCCGGCGGTCTACATCAAATGCCTAGAGCGACAGGGATGGCGTGCGACTACTGCATTCCCCCAGAGGGCTAACCCCAATCGGCGAATAAGGGGGATGGGAAACTGCGGAGAACATGAATCAGAGAGGCTTCCAATGCGGTCTCAAGGGAGAGCACGCCAATGCACTCCCTCGCACACTGGAGGCCCCTCTGATGCGCTTGACGATAGCGACCCTGCAGCGGGTGGTCAAGGGTGATCTCACGATTCAGTTTGTTCCCCAAGCGCTCACAGCGTACGGCGGCCTGGAACTGCTCGGGCGCTATCTGCGGCAGATCGATCTGGGGGCCCGGTTGCGCCAGACGTTCGCGGGACTCCGCAGCGACTACGGTAGTCCCCGGATCGCCCTGGTGCTGCTGGCCTTGTTCTACGTCGGGGCCCGGCGCCTCGAACATCTGCGCTACCTGACTGGCGATCCGATGGTGACGCGCTTCTGTGGCTTGGCCCGATTGCCGACCCGCCGGACGGTCGCCGACTGGTTGCGGCAGTTCACGCAGGAGACGCTGGCGCCGCTCGTCGCCTTGAATCGTGACCTGGTGACCGAGGCGCTGGCCCGGCTGGAGCTGCCAGGCCTGACGATCGACGTCGATGGGTCGGTCATCCGGACGGGGGCTACCGTCGGCTGGGCCTTCCGCGGCTTCAACCCGCATCATCGCAAGGACCCGAGCTATTACCCGCTGGTCGCGCACGTGGCCCAGACGGGGCACATCCTCCGCCTCAAGAACCGGCCCGGCAACGTCCACGACTCCAAGCAGGCGATCCCGTTCCTGCGGGACCTCATCGACGACCTCCGCGCCCAATTCGGCCGGCGGGTGGCCTTGGAGTTCCGCATGGACGCCGCCTTCTTCCAACGCGGGATTCTGCAGCTCCTGACCGCCCGGGACTGCGGCTTCGCGATCAAGGTCGGGTATTGGAGTTGGCTGCCGCTCAAGGCGATCGCGGCCACGTGCCGATGCTGGCACCCGGCGTGACCGGTCACGAGACCGAGCTGGTGATCCCGCAGTGGAACGATCTCCGCCTGCGCGTGGTCCTCTACCGGAAGCACGTCAACCACGAGACACGCCGGAACTTCCAGCTGGACCTGTTCACCCCCGATGACGGTCACTATGAGTACTCGGCCGTCGCCACCAACCTGCCGCTGGGCCTGGCGGCGCTCTGGGCGTTCGCCTGCGGGCGCGGGGCGCAGGAAAAAACCTTCGCGGAGCTCAAGGGCGAGTTCGCCCTCGACGTGGTCCCGACGAAGCACTACACGGCCAACAGCGCCTGGCAGCAACTGAGCATCCTCGCCCACAATCTCATCCGGAGCTTCCAACTCGAGACGCTCGCCGAACCGAAACCCCGGTCTCGCAAACGGACCTACGCCTACCTGTTCCGCAGCATGCGCACGCTCCGGTTCCTCCTCATTGCCCGAGCCGGGCGTGTGACCCGCCTCGGCGGCCGGAACGTGCTCCGCCTGACCAAGAACCCCGCAACGGAGGCGCTGTATGGACAGATCGCTCACCGCCTGGCGGCCTGATTTATTCGCCGATTGGGGTTAATCTGTCCCCGGAATGCGATATATCTTAATGGATATAACGAGATCGTGACCGACTCTCGAAGAGAATCGGTGCGGCGCGCGGATGACGGAGGTCGAATGTGACGCCGGCGATCCTGGAGGAGTACCGTCGAGATCCGCGCCGGGCGGTGACCGCCGAGGGGGTGGTGT
>DATBFY010000264.1:0-22362 GCA_036558265.1 Tepidisphaeraceae bacterium
GAGCAGAAGCGCTGGCAGGACGCGGTGAACGAGCTGCTGGTCGTTCCGGGCAGTTACGACTATGCGGACGTCGCCGCCAATGCCTCACTCGAGGCGGGCAAGGCGCTGGTGGAGTTGAAGCAGCCGGCGCAGGCGAAGGACGTGTTGCAGCGCGTCGTGCGCGACCATCCGGGGACCGAGTGGGCGCAGCAGGCGCAGAAGCGCTTGGCGGCGATCCATTGAATCTCTGATCTGCCGCGAAGGCGCGATGGCGCAAAGGAATACGCGAAGGTCGGAATTAAGAGTAGAACCTCGAAGGGATTGAGGGTTCGATCATGAAGAAGTTTGTGAAGCTGCTGATGCTGGTGGTGGCCGGGATGCTGTTCAGCGCTCGGCCGGCGTCGGCGTACGTCGAGGCGCCGTTTACGCTGGGCAAGATCGTCACCGATTCGACCAACATCCTGCTGATGCGGGTGGAGAAGGTGGACAAGGAACGCAACCTGGTCATCTACCGCAAGATCAAGGACATCAAGGGCGTCCACCCGACCGACGTGATCAAGCACAACATCGGCCACGCCGGCTTCAACCCGCGCGAGTGGCAGTACGCGATGGAAGGGGCGCAGGTCGGCAACCTGGCGGTGATGTTCCACAACGGCTCGGCGAGCGAGACGTTCGTGCCGGGCTACTGGTACCAGGTCTACGCGGGCGACTGGTGGTCGATGAGCCACGGCGAGCCGTTCCTGCTGCGCAGCTACGCGGGCAAGCCGGAAAAGCTGGCGGCGGCGGTCACCGCCATGCTCGCCGGGCAAGAGGTCGTCGTCCCGTGTATGATCGACGACAAGGCGCAGCTCCACGTGCGCACGGCCAAGATTCAGCGTCTGCGCGCCAGCCTCAAGCTCCAGGATTACAACCCCAAGCGCGACTTTGTCGGCTGGGGGAACGAGGATTTCCGGGCCATCCTGGGGATGCCGGCGTTCTCGATGTACACGGCGATCACGCGGACGGATCCGGAGGCCGCGGGCGTCGCGGCCGCGGATTATGACGGGGACGGCAAGACGGACCTGGTGGTCTTCGGCGCGGGCAAGGTGGCCTTGCTGAAGAATGGCGGTAGTTCGTTCGACGAGAGCTCGCTGCCGTACGGCGGCGGGGCGCGCGCGGCCTGCTGGGGGGACTGGAACGGCGACAAGCGTCCCGACCTGCTGCTGGCGACGCCCGCCGGACCGGTGCTGCTGACCAACATGGGGGATGGGAGCTTTCGCGACGATACCAGGCTGCTCCCGAAGGAGGCGTTCTACGCCCCGACGACGATCGCGTGGATCGACCAGGATGGGAATGGCAAACTCGACGTGCTGCTGGCGGATGGGTACCTGGGGATGAGGCTCTACCGCAATACGGGGAAGGTGGCGACAAATGCCGGTGCGAAACCGCAAGCGGTGGCCGAGGGTGCCGGCGCGTTCGAAGACGTTTCGGACAAGGTCGGTCTGGGCAAGAACGGCATTGCGGCGGGTATCAAGGGGACGCATCTGGCCGTCGCGGACGTCGATGGCGATGGACGGGTGGATTTCCTCTACGCCGCGGGCGCGGGGCTGCTGGTGAAGAACACGCCGGGCGGGTTCGTGGTCGCGAATGATTCGGGGCTGAAGTTCACGCCCGGTCGCGTCGCGCCGCTGCTGGCGGATTTCGATGGGGACGGCAAGCCGGACGTGACGCTGGTCGAGGGGAGCCACGTCAAGTTGTTCAAGAACGACGGCAAGGGGCACTTCGCGGACGTGACGGGTCAGCGGGGGGATCTCTCGGGGCCGATCGAGAACGCGGCCTGTCTCGCGTGGGCCGACTTCAACAACCAGGGGCACCAGGATCTGTTCGTGGGCGTCCTCAAGGGGCCCAACCGGTACTTTAAGAACGTCGGCGACGGCAAGTTCATGGACGGGTCTGACGAGATCGGCCTGACGCAGAAGGTCTTCAATACGCGTGCGATGTGCGTCGTCGACCTGAACGGCGACAAGGTGCCGGACGTCGTGTTCAATAACGAGGGCCAGGAGTCGTCCGTGCTGCTGGGTGACCCGCGGCGGTTGACCAAGAAGGTGGCCGACGCGCGATAGGCTGCGGGGTTTCCAATCGCGGCCGATCCGGTTAAGAGTAGACGGATGAAGCTTCGATCTCTCGCGCTGATCACGGTCGTGGGACTCGCCTTCTCTGGGTCGATGGCGCGGGGGGATTGGCCCACCGCGCGGGGGAACGCTCAGCGTACCGGCAACGTGGATGGCAAAGCGGGGCCGAAGTCGCCGAAGGTCCTCTGGGTCTACGAGTCCACCGATCATTACATCTCGACCGGATCGCCGGGCGGAAACGCGTTCTTCGTCCCGGCGCTGGGGACGCTCAACAGCGGCGTGATGAGCGCCTTCTCGACGGATCCCGCCGCCGCGGGGCCCAAGCGCATCCTCTGGTCCAAGTCCCAGCCGTTCCTCAAGCTGCCGACCGTCTGCGCCCCGGCGATCGTCGGCGGGCGGGCGATCTTCGGCGACGGCATGCACCAGAATTCCAACCCGACGCTGTATTGCGTGGACGCCGCCGGCGGCGCGGCGGTCTGGCAACTGCAACTCCCCGGCGACCTCTACCACATCGAGGGCACGCCCACCGTCGGCGCCGACGGCAAGGCGTATTTCGGCGGCGGCAGCGCGGGCGTGATCTGCATCGATACGAATAAGGTCACCCTCGACGGCAAGGAGACCGACGCGGCGGCGGTCGCGCGGACCATCGCCGCCAGGTGGAAGGAACTCCAGGCGAAATACGAGGAGGATAAGAAGAAGGACCCCGATTTTGCCATCCCGCCCAGCGAGGACGCGCTGCCCAAGCCCGCGCCCAAGGTGCTCTGGCGGCAGGGGGCGGGCGATGCCGGTGGCGGTAAGACGTGGCACGTGGACGCGCCCGTCGCACTCGCGGGGGACCGCGTCCTCGCCGCGTCGGCTTACCTCGACACCGAAAAGACTGGTGATCGCGCGGTTTATTGCCTGGGCGCCAACGACGGCCAGGTCAAGTGGCGGGCCGAGACGAAGTTCAACCCCTGGGGCGGCCCGAGCGTCTCGGGCGACCTGGTCCTGGTCGGGTGCAGCAGCGTGCGGTTCGATCCCGATCTCCTGACCGGCGCGCAGGGCGAGGTCATGGCGATCGGGCTCTCAGACGGGCAGGTCAAGTGGCGCAAGGACGCCGGCGCGGGCGTGCTCTCCCCGGTCGCCTGCGCGAATGGCCTGGCGATCTTCACCACGACGGACAAGAAGGTCGTCGCGCTCGATGAGAAGACCGGCGAGCAGAAATGGAAGTATGAGGCCAGGGCGCCGTTCTTCGCGGGCGTCGCGGTGGCGGGGGACGTCGTGTACGCCGCCGACCTGAACGGCGTCGTCCACGCGATCGACCTGGCCGACGGACGCGGCCGCTGGCGGCTGGACGTGGGCAAACAGACCAAAGCGCCCGGCCGGATCTACGGCTCGCCCGTGGTGGACAACGGCCGGCTTTACGTCTCCACGTGCAACCTCGACTCGACCGACGCGAAGAAGACGCTCGTGGTCTGCATCGGCGAGAAGTGATTCCGAATTCTGAAATTCAAAAGCATCCCATCGGAGAATCAAGTCATGATCAAGAGAACGATCGGCGTCGGCATCCTGGCCGCGCTGCTGCTCGGCGCCTCCGCCACGTTTGCCGCCGACGAGAAGGCCGGCTCGTTTACCGTGGACAAGGCCAGGAAGACGCTCACCATCCCCGCCAAGATCGCCCCGCGCAAGATCAACGATCCGCGCTACACCGAGATCTACCCGATCGAGGTCGTCGCCTGCGCCGAGTTTCCAAAGGGACAGAAGGCCCACGAGACGGTGATCACCGTAGACGCCAAGCCCAGCGAGGTACACAAGGCGCTGGAGGACCTGGGCCTCAAGCCCGGCAAGCCCGCGTCGCCCGGCGGCGGTGAGGACGCGGCGGCGGAGGGGCCGGAACTCAAGATCTCGCTCGAGCTGCCCAACGGCAAGACCGTCCCGATCGAGAAGACCCTGGTCGATAAGAAGACCGGGAAGACCATGCCCGCGCTCAAGTGGCACTTCACCGGCTCGAGCATGAAGCAGCTCGACCCCAACAAGCCCGACAAGACCTACGGCGCCGACTTCAGCCTGACGCTGATCGGAATCTTCCCCGTCACCGACGAGGTGGTCATCCAGTCCAACCTGACCATGAAGGACGAGCCGATCGTCAAGATGGAGACCAACAAGGCGCTGCTGCCGCCCGAGGGCACGCCGGTGAAGCTGGTGATCACGCCGGCCAAGAAGTGAAGTACCAGGCCTATGAAAGTCCTCTACCTCGGCGGCACCGGTGAGATCTCGCTCGCCTGCGTCGAGGCCAGCATCGGCGCCGGCCACAAGGTAACCGTCTTCAATCGCGGACGCGGTGATGAAGCGCTGCCGCCGGGGGTCGAGCGGATCACCGGTGAGCTGAACGACGCCGCCTACCGCGAGCTGGGCGGCCGCCACTCCTTCGACGCCGTCTGCCAGTTCCTCGCGTACGAGCCCGGCCAGATCGAGCGGGACCTGGAGATCTTCGGCGGCGGCCGGACCGGTCAGTACCTCTTCATCTCCACCGCGTCGGCGTACCAGAAGCCCCCGACCGACTGGCGCATCACCGAGGACACGCCGCTCGCCAACCCCTTCTGGCCCTACAGCCAGGCCAAGGCCGACATGGAAGCGACGCTCTTCGAGTGGCACGCCGCGGGCAGGCTCCCGGTCACGGTGGTGCGGCCCAGCCACACCTACCGCCGGCGCTTCCCCGGCACGTTCGTCCCCGGCGACGATCACGCCTGGCGGCTCGTCAACGGCCGGCCGGTCATCCTCCACGGCGACGGCACGGGCCTCTGGACGTACACGCACGCGAGCGACTTCGCCCGGCCATTCGTGCGCCTGCTGGGCAACCCGAAAGCCCTGGGGCAGGCCTTTCACGTCACCCGCCCCGACGCGACGACCTGGCTGACGATCTTCCAGACGATCGCCCGCGTGCTGGGCGTCCATCGGCCGAACTTCGTCCACGTCCCCACCGCCACGCTCGTGAAATACAATCCCGAGTGGACGGGCCCGCTCCTGGGCGACAAGGCCTGGCCGGTGCAGTTCGACCTCGCGAAGCTCAAGTCCGTCGTTGGCGAGTTCGAGTGCACGGTTTCGCTCAAAGACGGCCTCGCGTCGGTCGTGCCGCACTACCGCCGGCGCGCGGCCACCTACGTGCCGGACGAGAAGAGCCACGCCCTCATCGACCGCATCGCCCGCGAGCAGGGGGCGCTGGGGACGACGTGAGTTACACGATCCTCGTCCCGGTCGGTAATACGAACGTCGCGGTGTACCAGGATAACGATGGCGGACCTCGAGAACCCTCTATTTGTCGCCGCTGTGCGGCTGCTGCTCCTATGCACGAGCATCGCCGCGACGGCCCGGGCACAGCAGCCGGCACCGCGCTCGCCCCTTGAGACCGTCAAGGCCCTCCATCTCCCCGCCGGCTTTACCGCGACCCTCTTCGCCGGCGAGCCGGACCTGGTCCAGCCGATCGGCTTCTCTTTCGACGACCGCGGCAGGCTCTGGGTGGCCGAGAACACCTCGTATCCCAACTGGACACCCGACCACGGTCACGACCGCATCCTGATCTTCGAGGACACCGACGGCGACGGCCATTTCGACAAACGCACCGTCTTTTATGAAGGCCTGAACTACCTGACCGGCCTGGAGGTCGGCTTCGGCGGCGTCTACGCCGTCTCCGCGCCCAGCCTGCTCTTCATCCCCGACCGCGACCACGACGACAAGCCCGACGGCCCGCCACAGGTGCTGCTCGACGGCTTCGGACACCAGGGCGTCCACAATCTCGTGAACGGCTGCGCCTGGGGCCCCGACGGCTGGCTCTACGGCGGCCACGGCGGCACCAGCTCCGGGCTCATCGGTGCCCCGGGCACGCCCGACAAGGATCGCACGTTCTTCGATGGCGGCGTCTGGCGCTACCACCCGACGAAAAAGATCTTCGAGGCCGTCATGGAGGGCACCACCAACCCCTGGGGCCTGGACTTCGACGACTTCGGCCAGGGCTTCATCCCCAACTCCGTCACGCCGCACCTCTATCACGTCATCTTCGGCGCCCACGTCGAACGGCGCAAGGAAAGCCCCAATAGCCGCTACGCCTACGAGGTCATCGACACGATCGCCGATCACCGCCACTGGACCGGCGCCAAGTGGGAGGACTCCCGCGGCGGCAAGCCCGAGCAGGTGATCCTGGGCGGCGGCCACGCCCACTGCGGGCTGATGGTCTACCTGGGCGACAACTGGCCCGACGCGTATCGCGGCGGCATCTTCATCAACAACATCCACGGCGACCGCATGAACGAAGACCTGCCGCAGCGCAAGGGCTCCGGCTACGTCGCCCATCACGGCGCCGACTTCGTAACCTCGTCCGACCCCTGGTACATGGCCCTGCACGTCAAGTACGGCCCCGACGGCGCCGTCTACGTCAGCGACTGGTACGACACCGGCGAGTGCCACACGCGCAAGCCGCACACCGAGAACGGCCGGATTTACAAGATCGCCTGGGGCACGCCCAAGCCGCTCGCGCCCTTCGACGTCTCGAAGATGTCGGACGCCGAACTGGTGAAGCTGCAGTTGCACAAGAACGACTGGTGGGTCCGCCACGCCCGCAGGGTTTTGCAGGAACGCGGGGCTGACGAGGCGTCGAAGGCCGCGCTGCTCGCGATGCTCAAGGACAATCCCGACGTCCCCCGACGTCTGCGCGCCCTCTGGTGCCTGCACGTCACCGGCGATGATCCGACCGCGCTGTTGTCCGCCCTGCTCGCTGACCGCCAGGAGTGGCTTCGCGCCTGGGCGGTTCAGTTGCTCGTCGAGGACCGGCACCCGTCCGCCGCCGTCCTGGCCGAATTCGAGCGGTTGGCCGCGTCCGACCCCTCGCCGCTGGTGCGGCTCTTCCTCGCCTCGGCGATGACGCGCCTGGCCCCGGCGATGCGGTGGGGCACGTTACAGAACCTCGTCGTCCACGGCGAAGATGCGGCCGACCCCAACCTGCCGCTGATGGAGTGGTACGCCCTGGAACCGCTCGTCCCGCTCGATCCCAAGCGCGCCTTGGACCTTGCGATCCACTCCCGGATTCCCAAATTACGCCAATTCGTGGCCCGGCGCATTGCCGAATCGGATTTGAACCACGAAGGCACGAAGGACACGAAGAATTGAGGACGTGAGATGAAGTTTGCCTTGAGGTTGTTGATGCTGGCCCTGCTCCTGGTCCCCTGCGCCGCGCGGGCCGACGACAATTCCGACGACACGATCGGCCTGCTGGTCGGCGTCCTCAGGGACACGGCGGACCCCGCCGCCCAGGCCGACGTGCTCAAGGGGATGAACGCCGCCCTGGAAGGCAAGCGCAACGTCAAGATGCCCGCCGGCTGGAGCGAACTCTATCCCCGGCTCACCAACAGTCCCAGCGACGAGGTCCGCAAAGAGGCCGCCAAGCTCTCGGCGATCTTCGGCGACGCCGGGGCGCTGGAGGCGATGAGGAAGACCGTCCTGGACACGGGCAAGCCCGCCGAGGAGCGCAACAAGGCGCTCGAATCGTTGCTGGGCAAATCCGACCCGTCACTCCCCGCGCTCCTGCAATCGCTGTTGCACGACCCCTCCCTGCGCGAGAGCGCCCTCAAGGGCCTTGCCGGGGTGGACGACCCGAAGACCGCCGACGCGATCCTCGCCGCCTACCCCACCTTCGACGCCCCCGCCAAGCGCGCGGCGGTCAACACCCTCTCCTTCCGCCCGCGCCTCGCCAGGGCCCTCATGGCCGCCGTCAAGTCCGGCCGCGTCTCCGCGAAAGACCTGACCGCCTACACCGTCCGCCAGTTGCGCTCGTTCAACGACAAGGAGCTGGACGCCTGGGTGGGCGAGGTCTGGGGCGTCGCCCGCACCAGCAACCAGGACAAGCTGGCGCAGATGGCCAGGTACAAGTCGATCCTCACGCCCGAGGCGCTCAAGTCCGGCAACCCCTCGGCCGGCCGCGCCCTCTTCGCCAAGACCTGCATGCAGTGTCACACCCTCTACGGCGAGGGCGGCAAGGTCGGCCCCGACCTGACCGGCTCCAATCGCCAGGACGTCGACTACCTGATGGTCAACATCGTCGATCCCAGCGCCGTGATCGCCAGGGACTACATGGTCTCGCTCGTTTACATGAAGGACGATGACGTCTACACCGGCATCGTCGCCAGGGAGGACGACCAGACGATCAACCTCACGACCGAGTCCGGCGTGCAGGTACTTCAGAAGTCCGACGTCAAGGAGGTGCGCCACAGCGAGCTCTCGATGATGCCCGAGGGCCTCCTGACCCCGCTGTCGAAGAAAGAGCTGACCGACCTGGTGAGCTACCTCCGCACCACCGGCCAGGTCCCGCTGCCGGGGGCGGGGAAGAAGTAGAAGACGAAGATGGAAGATGGAGGATGGAAGATGGAGAGAGGCGGGGCGAAGATGGAGGATGGAGGATGGAAGATGGAACGGAACAACCGCATGCAATGCCGTGATCTTCCGCCATCCTCCATCTTCCATCCTCCATCCTCGTTTTTCCTTGCCCTTCTCGCCCTTGCTCCTGCACTCGCCGCCGCCGCCGACGAGCCGCCCGCAATCCCGGTGGGCCTGGACGCCTACCGTCAATGGACGCGCTGGCCGGTGCAGCGGATCGGCGACCGGGCGTACCTGCGCTCGACCTACGACCGCCGGGGCGGCAACGAGGCGGCGGACGCGTCGCACTTCCTCTACCAGCTCGCCGACGACGACAACGTCACGCTGGACCTCGCCGGGCCGGGCGTCCTCTCGTTCGTCCGCTACAACCACTGGCACGGCTCGCCCTGGCGCTACGTGGTGGACGGCCGCGAACAACTCGTCCGCGAGACCTCCACCGCCGACCCGCTCCATCCCAGCCCTGACTCCGCCTTCGAGCCGCAGGCGCTCTTCCCCGCCGGTCTGACCTACACCTGGGCGACGACGAAGGGGGCGGACCTCTCGTGGGTGCCGATCGGTTTCGAGCGATCGTTCCGCATGGGGTACTCGCGGACGTGCTACGGCACCGGGTATTACATCTTCCATCGCTACGTCGGCGGGGCGAAGCTGTCGCAGCCGATCCGCTCCTGGGACGGCCGGACGCCGCCCGATGCCGCGGACGTGCTGGCGCTGCTCGCGAGATCCGGCGCGGACCCGGCGCCTGCCGCCGTTCCGGGCGAGGCGGCGCAAGCCGCCGCGCCGGTCACCGCCGCGCTCGCAGAAGGCTCGCCGATCCGCTGGGAGCGGAGCGTCCCGTCGCCGCAGAGCATCCGCGCCATCCAGATCTCGGCTCCAAAGGATAAGGCGCTGGACCTGGCGAAGGTGCGGCTGCGGATCACCTGGGACGGCCGCCCGACGGCCAGCGTGGATGCGCCGCTGCCGCTCTTCTTCGGCGCGGGCACGCTCTACAACCGCGACGAAAAGGAGTGGCTGGTCAAGGCATTCCCGGTGTCGGTCCGCTTCGACGCCTCGCGCGTGCACCTGGCCTGTTATTTCCCGATGCCCTTCTTCCGCTCGGCACGGGTCGAATTGGTCAATGCCGCCGGCGAGATTCCCGATGTCACGCTCGCGGTTCGCGCGGCCCCATGTGACGACCCGCCCGACCACCTCGCCTACTTCCACGCCACCTACGTCGATCACGGCCCCGAGCCCACGCGCGGCCAGGACCTGCTCTTGCTCGACACCCGCGACACCGAGGGGGGTGGCGACTGGTCCGGCGCCTTCGTCGGCACCTCGTTCATCTTCTCGCACAATGCCCGGCTCAACACCCTGGAGGGCGACCCGCGCTTCTACTTCGACGATGCGATGACCCCACAGGCCCAGGGCACCGGCACCGAGGAATGGGGCGGCGGCGGCGACTACTGGGGCGGGCGGACCATGACCCTCCCCCTGGCCGGCCACCCCGTCGGCGCACCCGACGGGAAGCCCCGATCCGAACTCGACAAGATCGAGTCCGCCTACCGCTTCCTGCTGGCCGATGCGTTCCCCTTCGGCAGGAACGCCCGCATCACCCTGGAGCACGGCGGCACCAACGAGTCGCGCGAGCACTACGAGACGATCGCCTACTGGTACGGCCTGCCCGCCGCGTCGCTGACCAGGACCGATACGCTCAACATCGCGGACGAGGCGAGCGAGACCGCTCACCGATACCACTCGCCCCAGGCGAGCAAACCCTACGCGATCACCAGCCGCTACGAATGGGGCGTGGACACGCTCGGCGGCCAGGAGATCTATCCCGCCCACACGCAGACCGCCCGCACCACGACCGGCACGAGCACGTTCGTCCTGAAACTCGACCCCGACAACTGGGGCGTCCTCCTCCGCCGCACGCTGGACTACCAGTACCCCAATCAACGCGCCCAGGTTTTCGTCGCCGACGCCTCCGACCCCGCAAGGCCCCCCGCCGACGCCGATTTCAAACCCGCGGGCACCTGGTATCTCGCGGGTTCGAACACCTGCGTCTTCTCCCGCCCCAGGGGCGAGCTCGACCCGGCCGTGCATACGGTCCAGACGTCCAACCGCCGCTTCCGGGAGGATGAGTTCCTGGTCTCCCGCGACCTGGCCCGCGGCCGCCGCGCCATCGCCGTGCGCGTGCAATTCACGCCGGTCGATCGCCCGCTCTACCCCGGCCAGGCCTTCCCCGTCTCGCCAAGCGCGTGGAGCGAGATCCGCTACGACGCGTATTGCTTCGTCATGCCCCGATACGCGCCCTGACCTGTGCCCGCGAGTCGGAATTCAACCACGGAGCACGCGGAGGACACGGAGAGGAGGAGGCAGGTGACGTCCTGCGCGCGTCATGGCGGAAGACGGCCCCACCGCCGTTCACGGGCATCCTGCCCGTGCACGTTCTCTCGCCCCGACGTCCCGCGCCCCGACAACCCCGTAGAACGCTCCACCCGGCCGTCACCTCAACCATCCCCGCGACTCCCGCGCGACGCCCAACAGGTGGCACGGGCGGCCCGCCCGTGTCTTCGCTTCCGGGTCGCGCGCGCCAGCCCGCTCTCGACATCCCTGCCCGCACGCCCAGTCAGGGTGGCATGGGCAAGCCATCAGGCTTGCCCGTGGCGAGCGCCGAACAACGCCGAAGCCTGGTTGTTCTCCGTCACCGGGCTCCAGGCGAACCGTCGGGCCGGAGCTTGGCAGATCACCGTGCCTGTTGTCGGCGCCGCCCGACCAGGACGAACGCGACGGCCACGCCGGAGAGGAGCAGCCAGGCGACGATCACGCGCGCGGAGAGAACAGTAGAACGTGTGGAATGTGACGCACAGCGCGGGTTCGCCAGATCAATCAAGCGAACCAGATAACTCACGTCTTGACTTTCTCCGCGCCCTCCGCGTCTCTGCGGTGAATCGTCTTTACACGCTCTCGCTCACCAGTTCCTTCAGCGCATCATACTTCACGCTGCCCGTCTGCAGGATCGACTGCAACGCGCCCCAGTAGCCGTACTGCGTGTACTGGTTCGCCAGCGTGTAGTTGCCGAACACGCCGCCGTGCGTAATCTCCGTCCACGTGCGGATCAGGTGCTTGTACAGGTCGCCCATCCGCGGGTCGTCCTGCGCGGCGCGCTTGATCGCGTCGTTCGTGCCATCCGGCGCCGCGAACGCCTGCCCGCCCTCGTAGCAGTACAGCGGGATGTCCCACTTCTCCGCCGCCGCCTCGTTCTCCTTCACCCAGTCGTTCAGCGTCGTATCCACCCAGTTGTTCGCCCACGCGAAGAGCTTGTCGAGCGTCAGCGTGTCGTTGTCCAGCGGCGCGAAATCGTTCACCACGCCCACGTAGTCGCCGATCGCCAGGGCCGTCACGTAGTTCTTCACCGGCCCGTAGTGATCGTTGATGTACTGCAGCGCGATGTCGCCCCAGGTCCAGCCGGCCACCAGCGCCCCCAGCACCGGCCGCACCTGCGCCGCGTACTGGGTCGCGCCGTACTCCTGCTTGAAGATGTTCTCGACCTCCACCAGGCGCTTGCCGGCCTCCTGCGCCGACTGGCCCCACGGATCGGTCTTGGTGATCGCCGGATCCTGCTGCGCGTTCGCCAGGTTCACCTGCGCATCCGCCTGCGCCCAGTACGCCCAAAGTTCGTTCGAGAATTCCAGGTACACCTTGTGCGCCGGATCGACCTGCTGCGCGAAGAGCTGCGCGATGTGGTGGACGAAGTCGTCATCCGCCTTCACCGGGATGCAGATCCAGATGTCCTTGTGCGACTCGTTGGCCAGCTTGGCGATCACCTCGTAAGGCACCCCGCCCGGCGCGGCAACGTACGAGAACCGCGACGTCAGCGTGCGATCCGACCAGTGCTGCACCGGGCTGGCGAACGTCTGCATCCAGTCCATGAGGCGCAGATACCCGTCGAACGGCGCCAGCTTCTGCAGGAACACCGGGCGGAACGTGTCCGAGACCGCCGGGTCCGCGTCCGGGCTGATGATGTGCAGGTCGTGCAGCGGGTTGGCGGGATCCACGCCGGTCACGTACATCGCCAGCGTGCCGGGCGCCGTCTGCGGCTCGAGGTGCAGCACGCCCCTGGTGATCCCGTTGTCGGTCGAGGTGACCGTGAAGTTGGCGTTGAGGCCCGCGAACGAGAGCGTGCCCGCGCCGCCGTAGGAAACCTGGTAATCGCCGTCCACGTAGCCGTTGGCGTACGTGATCGTCGCCGCGTCCGCCAGCGGATAGTTGTCCGCCGTCAGCGGGATCGTCGGGTCGGTCTGGTAAGGCGTCGCGATGCTGCCCCACGGGCGGAACATCGTCGAAAGGTCGATGAACGGCGCGATCGGCGAGTTCTCCGCCAGCCCGTCCAGGTTCGTGCCGATCGTGATTGGCGTCGTGACCGGCGGCGGGGGCGTCACGGTGACCGGGTTAATCGTGAACCAGTTGAACGACGTCGTGATCGGCGTGCTCGACCCGAAGTTGGTCGAGAGCACACCGGCCTTCGCCGTCGCATTGAACGCCCCGGCGTTGACCACCGAACCCAGGCTGACCCACTTGGTGTCGTCGTTGGAGTTCAGCCGATACTCGGCCGTCACCCGCTTGGTCGAAAAGTTCCCGGTCAGGCGGAAATCCAGGCTGACGAAGTTGGCCGGGTTCACCGCCGCGAACGCCGGCTGGGTGAACGACGCGTTGACCTCGCTGCCGAACTGGATGCTGGTTCCCCCGCCATATCCCGCAACCAGTTTCACATAATTGTCTTCACTCGTTC
Organism: Tepidisphaeraceae bacterium; assembly: GCA_036558265.1. GTDB lineage: Bacteria > Planctomycetota > Phycisphaerae > Tepidisphaerales > Tepidisphaeraceae > RYN-433. The sequence continues at coordinate 13,261 of DATBFY010000264.1, forward strand.
CGACAAATAACCCCGCGTTCGTGTAATTCGACTTGAACGGAAACGACGTCAGCCGCGTGGTCGTTACGAAATCCCGCCCGGTGTTAAACGTGACCGCCAGCGCATCATCCTGGTTGTTCCGCGTCCCCCACAGATCCCCCGCCGTCGAGACCAGCCGCAACTGCCCGTTCCCCATCGAGACGTTCGATGAGATCAGTCCCTTGCCCTTGGAAGTCGGCAGCACCCCCGTAAATCCCGTCCCGTTAATCCCGCTGCCGCTGGCATTGAACTCCAGATCCACGCTATCACTGGGCGGCGGAGGGGGAGGAGGAGGTGGCGGAGGGGGCGGGGGCGGCGGTGTGTTCGTGTCCGTTATGTCGATAAAATCAATCCGATTTCCAACCGCGCCGGCGAGGTTGGTCAGGGTCAGGCGGTTCTTCGTCACCGTCACGGTCGCGGTTCCTTCCACCCACGGATTGGCCGAAGTCGGGACGCCGTCAACAACTGTGACGCCCTGGGCCGCGATCTTGTAGATGTTGCCCGTGGTCGAGGTGGGGTCGCCCGCGACGATGTGCACGCTGTACGTGCCGTTGGGCACGATCATCTGCCAGTTGGTCACGCCCGGCGCCTGCATGAGGCCGAGGGTGTCATAGCGGAGGTCCGGAGAGAGCGGCGAGTTGCGCTTGAGGACATTCGCCGTATTGCGAATGTTCCAACCGTAGGTGTATCCACCTACGCGGGTGCCGTAGCCTTCGCCTTTGTCGACGAGGTAGCCGGCGGGAGGGGTTCCGCCGGGTTGGAAGTTGATGTGGGCGGCATAGGACATGAGCAGGCGCTCTTCGAGCGGCTCGAGCGTGCGGGATCGACGGGTCATAGGATTTTCACTCTCTCCGGCAACAAGGACGTGGACGACGCCCACCTATTGTGTCACGGATTTGGCCAAGTTCCAAGATCGGCCATTTGGCGCGTCTAGGTAAAGTGGGAAATCCGGCGGTTGCGGCGGCGGGCGAGACAGAGGAGGGCGGCGATCGAGGCGAGTGAGGCGGGTTCGGGCACGGCGGCTAGGGCAACGGTGAAATCGGCCGGCAGGTTCACATTGTAATTCTGGGCCATTGCGGCGAGATCGGCAAAATCGACCGAGCCGTCATCGTTGAAGTCGCCGTGGGGCCAGGCGCCGTCGCCGGGGGTGGTGTTGTAGTTCTGGGCGAGGCAGACCAGGTCGTTGAAATCGACCGTACCGTCGAGGTTGGCGTCACCGACCTTCGTGTAGCGGATGAGGATGGAGGTGTCGCCGGGGGTCTCGCCGGCGGCGACGGTGGTGGAACCATCTCCTGCCACGAGGGCGGAAGAGGTGATGCCGTTGCCCGTCCAGCCAGTGGCGCGGGCGGCGCGGATCTGGTCGAGGATCGTGGGCAGGGGGGAGGGGCCGGTGTAATCAATGGTCAGGCTGCTTGTGCCTACGTCGAGGGTGCCGGCGAGTGCGAGCGTGGTGATGCGGCTGGCGAGCGAGGGGCCGCCCATCAGTTGGACGGTCGCGCCGATTCCGATGGTCAGGCTGCCCGAGCCGGAGATGGAATCGACCTGAAGTTGGCCGGCGGTGACGGTGGCGGCGGCGCCGGTGTTGATCGTGAGGCCGCCAGACATGCTGAGGACGCCGGGGCCGGTTTTCTCGATCGATTTGGCGACGTTCAGTCCGGCGCTGGACTCGAGCTGGGCACCTGGGGCGATGTCGATGCGGGTGGGGTCGGCGAAGGTGACGGGCGCGGCGATCGCGTGCCGGCCCTGTTTGACGAGGATCGTGGCGGTGTTGCCGTAGTTCGCGAGCGTCAAGGTGCCGCCGGTGCCGGGCTGGATGGTGTAGGGGTTGGGGCTGTCGAAGACGAGCGCGCCGACGGTTCGGTCGCCGTCGAGGTTGATGGAGGCGGGCGACGGGCGGGTGAGGAAGCGCGCGACAGCGGCGGGGGCGTCGGGTGTGCCGTGGGCCCAGTTGGCGGTGTCGGCCCAGGATCCGCCGTCGGCGCCGGTGAAACGCGGGTAGAGGGCGTAGGCAACCTGGAGCAGCGGGCGCTGGCTGACGGTTGTCGCCTCGGAGGAATTGAACGCCATCGCGTCGGGGCCGGTGGGAAGGATGGCCCAGCCGTAGTTGGGCGCGCCGTCGATCCATTGCTGGACCGAATCGCTGACGTCGGCGAAGAAGGGATGGCTGTTGACGACGGCTGGGAATTGGAAATCGGTGGTGGCCGCGGCCTGGACGTCGTCTGTGGCGATGCCGCCGCCGACGCTGTTCCACGTCGAACTCTCGGTCCAGGAAGTGAGCATTCGGTGGACGTGGATCGCGTCGGCGGATGCGCCGGCGGTGCCGGTCCAGAGTTGCAGCTTGGCGGAGAGCACCGTCGCGTCGGCGGGGATCTGACCGGCACTGCCGCCGATCAGGTTGTCGAAGCGGATCAGCGTATGGACGGGCTGGTTGCCGGCGGCGCCGTTGTTGTCGAGGCTGACGGTGAGTTGCGCTGACGTGGCGAACGACGTGCTCGGCTGGTCGCTGCGGAGCTGCGTGTCCTGCGTGCCGGTGTAGGCGTTCGCGCCGTTCTGGAAGCTGGCGAGGGTGACCTGGGGGTCGCCGGCGAAGGGTCCGGCGATCGGTTTGACGTAGTTCGACGCGGCGGCGTGGGAGAGGCCGTACATGTCCTCGACGGTGCGCAAGATGTTGTGCAGCGTGTAGGTCTGCGCGGGCGCCGAGCCGGGCTTGAGGTTAGCGCCGGCGAGGATCAGCGGGACGCGGTTGTAGTCACCTCCGGTGTTGCGGTCGTCCTCGTCGGCGGTAACGATGAGCAGGCTGTTGTTGGCCTTGGCCCACTGGTAGTAGGCGCCCAGGCTGTTCTTGAGGAAGTTGTCGCCGCGGCTGACGCGATCGGCGACCGTCGAGCCGTTGTGCATGTTGTGGTCGTTGTCGGGCGTGACGAACGAGACGGTGGGGAGCGTCGCGAAGCCGGCGGCGGAGGTGGGGAAGAGCGTGAACGGCAGGTTCGCCGTGGAGGGGAGCTGGTTGGGCGAGGCGTCGGGCGCGTCGTTCTGCCAGTTCACCCAGGGGTTGTGGCCGCGCACGTAAGCGCCCGATGCCAGGCCGGTGTAGCCGACGCTGGGCAGGGACTGGGCGTAACCGGCGAAGGCGAAGCCCCGCTGTCGAAGCTCCGCGCCCAGGTTGGGCGTCGTGAACGGCGCGCCCGGCGGGATCGCGTTGTCGGTGATGCCGTTCTCGTCACCGGCGAACAACTCGCCGTAGTTCGGGGCGCTGGTGTGCTTGAACGCGTAGGCGGAGGAGAGCGCCGCGCCCTCGCTGGCGAGCATGTTCTGGTAGGGGGCGGCGGCGGAGCCGATGATGTCGCCGTAATTGACGTTCTCCATGACCACGACGACGACGTGGTCGTAGCGCGGGGGGAGGGTCAAGGACTGCGCGGCGACCGTCAGGGGGACCGTAGAGACGACGGCAGCAGCGAGGGCGTGGGTGCGGAATCGAGGGTGCATTGCGCGGTGCCGAGTTGGAACCCCGCATGTCCATGCGGGGCTCTTAACCTAGATTAACCTAGCAAGACCAAGGACGCGTCGCAGCGCCCAAATCAAGGGATCAGGTACTGTTTCACGAACGCGACGGTGGAATAAAACTGATATTCGTAATTCTTCTTCTTCTGAAACCCGTGGCCTTCGTCCTTGGCAAGCAGGTACCAGACGGGCGTGCCCTGTTTTTTGAGGGCTTCGACCATCTGGTCGGCCTCGGTGCGCGGCACGCGCGGGTCGTTGGCGCCCTGGACGATGAAGAGCGGCTTGGTGATCCTGGCGACATTGGTCAGCGGGGAGATCTGGGTGAGGAACTCGCGCATGGCGGGGTCGCGCTCGTCACCGTACTCGACCCGCCGCAGGTCCTGGCGGTAGGGTTCGGTGCGCTGGAGGAAGGTGACGAAGTTGGAGATGCCGACGACGTCGACGGCGCAGCGGATTCGGTCGGCGAAGTGGACGGAGCAGGCGAGGGTCATGTAGCCGCCGTAGGAACCGCCGGTGATCATGATGCGGTGGGCATCGAGCGAGTCGCGGGTTTTGATCCAGTCGAGCAGCGTGCCGATGTCCTTGACCGAATCCTCGCGGAGCTTGCCGTTGTCGAGCGTGAGGAAGGTCTTGCCGTAGCCGGCCGAGCCGCGGACGTTGGGGAAGACGATCGCGACGCCCAGGACATTGAGATAGTAGTTGTATGCGCCGAGGAAGGCGGGGCGGAACTGACCCTCGGGCCCGCCGTGGATGTTGACGATGACGGGGCGCTTACCGGGGAAGCGCCTGGGGTCGGGCTCGTAGAGGAAGCCGGAGATCTCTTTGCCGTCAAAGGAGGTCCAGCGGATGAGTTGCGGCTCGACGAAGGCGGCGGTGTTGAGGCCGGCGGTTTCCGATTCGGTCCAGCGGTCGATCCTGCCGGTGTTGACGTCGAGCGAGTAGACATCCGATGGGGCGCGGGCGCTGGTGAGCGTGAAGGCGAGGTCCTTGTTGTCCTTGTGCCAGTCGAGCGTGGAGACCTGGCCGGCGGGCAGCTTGGGCAGGGAGACGTCCTTGCGTGTGTCGGTCTCCATGAGGTGGAGGATGGCGATGCCGTCTTCATTGGTGACGTAGGCCAGGCGCTTGCCGTCCTCGGACAGTGCGAACGATTCGACGTCCCACTTCAAGTCGGGCGTGAGGATGGTGACCTGTTTGCTCGCCAGGTCGATGTAGGCGAGGCGCGTGAACTGGGCGCCCTGGTCGGTGGCGGTGTAGACGCCGTGGCCGTCCCTGGCGAACTCGCCGCCCGCCCAGGCGACCTTTTCCTTCGCATCGGTCGGGGTGAGCGGCGTGCGCTCGCCGGTCGCCACGTCCATCAGGTAGAGGTGCGACTCGTTGATCGAGACGTACCGCCCGACCAGGATCTTGGAATCGTCCGGCGACCAGTCGAGGCCTTCCCAACCGGGCTCCTTTGATTCGGAAAGCAATCGGTCGGACCTGGGATCGAGCGGGGACGTGACATAGAAGTCGGCGTCTTTGCGGTTGCGGCGGGTGGAGGTGTAGATGATGCGGTCGCCCTTGTGGGAGAAGCGCCCGGCGGAGTTGCGGGACTTGCCGTCGGTCAGCATCGTGATGTTGCCGCTCGAGAGATCGTAGCGGTAGATCTGGGCGAACTCGTTACCGCCGGCGTCCTTGGTGAAGGTGAAGTAGTCGCCGGTGGTGGGCTGGAAGGAGCCGCCGGCGACGGAGTCGGCAAAGAAGGTGAGCTGGGTGCGCGCTCCCAGCGGGAAGGCGACGCGGTGGAGCTGGAAGGTGTCGGCGAAGCGGGTGCGGATGAGCATCTCGCGCTTCGTGGGGTGCCAGGAGCGGAAGGCGGCGGCGCGGAACTCGGTGTAACGGCCGACGGATTCGGCGATGGAGGTGGGTATCGGGGGGATGTTCGTCGTGACGAGGCTCTCGGGCGGGGCGAGGGTGTCGGCGGCGAGCGCGAGGGGGGTTAGGCAGAGGTGAAGGCCGATGAACGCGGATAGGAGCAGGGGGTGGCGCATGATGTGGGCATTATTCCGGCGGAGGTCGGCGTGTCGAGGATCACTCAATTGGAATGCATTGCACGGGGGTCTATCGCGCGGGGAATTGAAGACACGCTAATGTACCCCGCCAAACGGTCTATAACTTATCGAACGCTTTCCGTGCCCGCTTGACTTTGGCGAGGATGTCGTTGGCCGAGGCGGTCCAGATGAAGGGCTTGGGGTGTTGGTTGTGCCGGTTGATGTACTCGTCGATTGCGCCGATCAGGTCGTCGACGTTGTAGAAGGTGCCCCGCCTCAGGGCCTTCTCGCTCAGGTCGCGGAAGAACCGCTCCACCATGTTCAGCCAGGACGCGCCCGTCGGCGTGAAGTGGAAGGTGAAGCGCGGGTGCCGCGCCGCCCACGCCACCACCTTCGGGTGCTTGTGCGTGGCGTAGTTGTCGCAGACCAGGTGAATCTCTTTGTCCCGCGGCGTCTGCGACTCGATCAGTTTCAGGAACTTGAGCCACTCCTGGTGCCGGTGCCGCGGGTGGCACTGGCTGATGACCGCGCCGTCGAGCACGTTCATGGCCGCGAACAGCGAGGTCGTGCCGTTGCGCTTGTAATCGTGCGTCATCGTCCCGCAGCGGCCGGGCTTCAGCGGCAGCGAGGGCTGCGTCCGGTCCAGAGCCTGGATCTGGCTCTTCTCGTCGCAGCACAGCACGATCGCGTGCTCGGGCGGCGACACGTACAGGCCGATGACGTCGGTCAGCTTCTCGACGAACCGCGGGTCGTTCGAGAGCTTGAACGTCTCGACGCGGTGCGGCTTGAGGCCGTGCTCGCGCCAGATCCGCCCGACGGTCGAATCGCTCAGCCCCGTGGCCGCCGCCATCGTCGCGCGGCTCCAGTGCGTCTGCCCCTCGGGCTTCTCGTGGAGCGTCTTGCGGACCACCGCCTCGCGCCGCTTCCCGTCGACGCGACGCTTCCGGCCCGGGCGCGGGGCGTCCTTCTCGATCCCGGCCAGGCCCAGTTCCGCGTAGCGGTCCCGCCACCGCCCGGCCTTCTGCCGCGAGATGCCCAGCTTCTTTCCGATGTCCTGGTTCTCCATGCCGTCGGCCCCGAGCAGCACGACCTTGACCCGCTCGGCCAGCCGCACCGGCACGCGTCGGCCGCGGGCCAGGCGTTCGAGTTCCGCGCGTTCTGCCGGCTCCAGCACGATCGGGGTCGCTCGTCTCATCCCGGCGCAACGCGCGAGCGCGCATTATGTTTCAGGAATTGTGGTGGAGTACACTAGCAGGGCTGGTGCCAGGCTCGCGGCGCAGCCGACGCCGAAGGCGGCCTGGCACTGGCCGTGCGGCATGGGCTCCGGGTCAAATATCTAGGCCTCGCGAGCCGACGGTCGCCGTATGGGTGGCGACGAAGTCGGTCCCAAACGCGTCCCCACCGCGCCAAATTCCTCAAACGTGCCCGTGATCCGAGTAAGAGTAGAACGTCTCAGCGTCGCCGAGGACGATGTGGTCCAAGAACCGGATGCCAACCACGCCACAGGCGTTGCGGATTTGATTTGTCGTGGTGCTATCCGATTCGCTGGGTTCAGTCCTTCCGGATGGATGGTTATGGGCGACGATAAGCGCAGCCGCGCCGAGCACAAGCGCGGGTTGCAAGATTTCCCTGGGATGAACAAGGCAAGCGTTGGCAATTCCCGTAAACCGCGAGAACCCGATTGCCGTATGAGCTCCATCAAGGTACAGGGCGAGAAAATGCTCGCGCGAATTGTCGAGCAGCATTTTCCGCAGCAAAGTGGCTGCGTCTTTCGATTGTGAGATTGCCGCTCGTTGGGCGAAACGAGGCCCCCGATATTTGACAACGACTTCTCGGACTTGCGATGTGCTGGTGTGGTTCATGTCACCCCCTAAATGTAGGCGGGTGGCCGCCGCTTCGAGGCGCCACCCGCTCGGTCGATCAGTGTTCGGACGGCAGCAGCAGGACTCCGTTTTCCACGTAGAGGCTGATGCACCCCACGGGGAAGTCCGTGTACTCGATTTTTTGCTGTATGTCGGCCGGGAGACCGCTGTCTCGCCGGAACGAAAGCACCGCGCGGCGATCCTGATCAACCGACAGCTCCCACAACTGGAAATGTCGGTCGATGCGGGATGCCTCGGGTTGCCATGAGGCTATCGCATCGATCAGCCAATGAGCTCCTACGCGATCGGCAAGATGCTTCACGCCATCGGTGTAATTCAGCCCGAGCCAATGCCGGAAGTACTGAGTCGTCCCGGTGAATCCGGACAGTTCCGCCTTCAACTCACAAATTCCAATCTCTCCAACCACATCCGTGTCTTTCTTGCACATACGTTTCTTTCTCCATCAAATCCCAGAGCACCTTTCCCTTTGGGGTGCCGTGGGGGTTCACAGCTTGCCGACCCCCCGGCACTCCAAAGGGAAAGTGCGTCCTCCACGCCGCGGCGTAGCCTTGCGGCGTGTCCGCTTGGCAATGGGCTGGCCGACAGGCCAATCAAGAAACAGATGTGCTGTCCGTGAGCATGCCAATGCACGGGCGTGACAGGCCGAAGGCGGCGCAGCCGGCGCCGAAGGCGACCTGGCACCAGCCCGTGCGGCATGAGCTCACGGTCCAATCGAGACACGGCAGGCATCACCACTTCGGCACCAACAAGTGCCCGGGGGACGCGGCGTAAACCGGCTTCAAGGAAGAGCAGTCAAGGTGGATCTGCCCGGAGGGCGGGACCCGTGGGGATTAAGGGCCACGGGGGGGACCTTGATGCTCGACCGGGCCGGGTACGACAAGGCCCACGGGCACTTGCTGCGTCGGCAGCTCAAACTGATTGAGTCTCTTTGCTGCGAGCTACTGCTGCGCCAAGTGCCCGAGTTGTCGCTGGAGGCATTCGATGCGTCCGCGGCCGCGGCTGATGTGCACGAACTTGAGAGCGATTGCCGAAGCCCATGCTAAGTCAGCATTGCCGGCGTGAGCAATGTTTCGGTCGTAACTGCTCAGGGCCTCGATGCCGTTCTCGACCAACTCCCGGTACCGCACCTCGTCTTGGTCCAGCTGCGTTCGTTGCGTGTCGAGCAACTGCTCCAGCATCAATTTTTGTTTCGTCGGATTCTTAGGCCACTTCACGCCGAAATTGTCCAACGCCACCGGTCGCGCGGGGATTTGCTCGAGCGGCAACGGCTCGGCACCATCTCCCTCGTGGTAGTAGTGCCAAGGGTGGGCCGGATCGTAGCTGTAACCGTTTACTTCGTCTGCTTCGGGCTTTAGGCGACTCCAGCGGTCGAGCTCACGCGCGGCATCTTCACCGAAATCCTCCGCATACTTTGACAGGAGAGCCTTGCGTTCTGGTCCGTCTGGCAACGGTATCAATTCATCCGTCACCTGTTCCGTGATTCCTTGGACCTCCTCGGCAGTTGGATTGACGACGCTCCCGTCATCGTCCCTGCCGAAGGCCCCGGCGTCGATGGCGCCTTTCAGTGGGGGCAGCGTCGGCGAGATTTCTGAGATCACTTCAACACCCGCGTGCCATGCGCGAACGGCCTTACGAAAACTGTCCGTCGCTTCGGTGCCAAAAGCCTCGCCATA
>DATBFY010000265.1:0-4045 GCA_036558265.1 Tepidisphaeraceae bacterium
AATCGCCCGACGAGCGCCGAATCCTCTGACAATGAAAAGCTTTGATGATCCGACATCCGCCCCGATCGGCGACACGCGCCTCGATCACCCCGACGCCCCAGCGACCACGGTCCCACACTCCGGACACCGCTCCGGCGTCGCGCGCAGGTCATACCCGCATATCCGACAGACCCGTGAGCCGCAGTCCCGGCGCAGCCGCCGCCGTGCGCGGCGGAGGAGGCCGCACGCGGGCAGGACGCCGGCGGCGACGATCGGCATCCAATCGGGGAACGAGGCCGCCCAACTGCGCTCGCCGGTCCGAGTGAGTCCGCCGGTGTATCGAACACCGGCGAAGGACCACCGGGTCGAATTCCGGCCGGCGCCCTGCGCCCAGGACTCGACGAATTCCCTCGCGTCGCCGGTGGGTTGGTCGTACGCCCAGTGCCGCTCGCCCGGACCCGGGCCCGTATGACGGTAGGTCGGCCCGGCCACGCAGCCGCGGCAAACGACCGCGACCGTGCTGCCGCCGCGAGCGTGTACGGCAAGCAGCATGCTGGCGTTCTCGTATCCCGGATCGGTGACGCGCGGGCGGTAGTCCCAGTACCCGGCGGCGATCTGGTCGGCGCTCCAGTGGCCGCGAAACCACAGCGCGATGGTCGCGATGCACAGCGCCGCGGAGAGCGCGGTGGCGAAGTTCAGGAGGATGCGGGTCAGGCGATGCATGCGCCGGTTCACGTCACTCGTCGATCACAACGTCTCGTCCTATGGTTCTCAGCTTCCCCACGCCCCTCAGCGTTGCTTCTCTGCAAGTCCGCGCTTCTCCAGCACCAGTTTTGCCATCGGATTGCCGTGTCGGGCGGCCTGGCGGACCAGGGCGATGCCGGCCTGTTCGTCTTGCTTCACGTGTTTGCCCTTGAGCAGCAGCCCGCCCAGATCCATTTCCGCGCCCGGCACGCCCGCACCCGCGAGACGTTGCAGCTTCGCCAGCCCCGTCGGCTTGTCCACACCGATTCCGTAGGACCCGTTCACCTGGCCCAAGGCCCACTCGGCTTCGGCGTTGCGATCGCCCAAGGAGATGGCGCGCCGCAGCAGTCGCTGTTCGAGCACCGCGTCCCTCTTCTGGCCGCCGAGCTGCATCTCCAACGCAGTCGCGAACTCCGTCATACATCTGCGATCGCCCAGGAGCGCTCCGCGCCGCATGAGGTCAACCGCTTTCGCAAAGTCAGGCGAGCTACCGAACATATAGGATTGTGCGCTCATGATGATGGCCTTCGGATCACCGGCGTCGATCGCACGTGCAAGGTATTGCTGTGCCTTCTGTCCATCACCGCGCGCCTGGTAGAGCTTCGACAATACGAATAGACTCCGCAGCATGCCGTGATCCACTGCGCGGTGGGCGAGCGCCTCGGCCCGTTCGAGATTCGCGGGAACGCCCGGCAAGCCCGCGCTGTATGCCAAGGCAAGCTGATACATCGCCAGCGGATCGTCCTTGGCCGCCGCGCGGCGGATCAATTCTAACCCGCCAGCCACGTCCGAGGCGGGCCGTTCCGAAACGCCGCATAGGACCGTCCCGTAAAGCGCCATTGCGGGTGGGTATTCCTTTTCGGTGGCCCGGCGCAGCCCGTTTACCCAGTCCGAGTCATGCACGCGCCCCTCGACGCCCCACTGCCCGGCCCAGAAGAGCCAGCGCACATCGTCCGGGTTCGCCTTGGCCCGCGCGACCGTCCGCGCTATCGCCCCGTTAGACGGGGGAGCGCCAAATGTGTACAGCCAATCGTTGAACTGACGAAGGTCTTTCTCCGCCTGGGCGGCGTCCGTCACTGCGGGCGACTTGTAATCGGCGAACGACCACACCGCCGCAAACGTCACCAGCAGGATGAACCAGAAAAATAAATGATGACGCATGGCTCCCTCTTCTCACCAGGAACGGCCCGAAACGACACGCCGGCGACAACGTTGACTTCTTCGAATACGCGTCTCGTCTCGGCTCGACATCACTGCCCTTTAAGCCCAAGCCCTTGCCGTTCCAATTCGCGCTGGGCGCGTTTGTCGCCCTGCTCGGCGGCCATGCGGACCAGGGCAATCGCGGTCTTCTCATCCCGCTTTACGTACTCTCCCTTCATCAGCATTCTCGCCAGCAGCAACTGAGCGCCCGTCTGGCCAGCGTCCGACATCCGTTGCAATGTGGTCAGCCCAGCCGCCTTGTCCTCTTCTACGCCGAACGCCCCGGTCACCTGCCCGTACGCCCAATCCGCCTCGGCGGCGCGGTTTCCCATCGAGATGGCGCGCTGCAGCAATTGCCGCGAGAGCACCCGGTCCTGCTTCAGTCCGCCTAAGTCCAGTTCCAGCGCCATGGCGTACTCTTCCATGAACGCCGGCTCGCCCAGGAGCGCCCCGCGGCGTAGCAACTCGACAGCCTTCGCCGGGTTCGGCGTCTTGCCGTACAGGTAGACGTCCACCGTCGAAGCTATGACGTCAGGATCGCCGATTTCAACCGCGCGCCAGATATACTCCGTGGCCTTCGCCTGATCGCCGCGCCTGGCGTAGATTTTGGCGAGCACTCTCAGGCTGCGAAGCATGCCGCGATCCATCGCGCGCTGCGCGAGTGCCTCGGCCCTGTCCAGGTTCACCTGAATCCCCGGAAGGCCCTCGGTATAAACAATCGCCAACTGGTGCAGGGCGAGCGCATCGTCTTTGACCGCCGCCTGCCGAATGAGTTCAACGCCGCCCGGTACATCCGTGGCCGGCAGCTTCGAGCTTCCGCAAAGCACGCCCCCATAAAGGACCATCGCGGGCGGGTATTGTTTTGCGGCCGCCCGCCGCAGCCCACCCATCCAGTCGAAATCCTTGACCCGCCCGTCCACGCCCCACTGTCCGGCCCAGAAGAGCCAGCGCACGTCGTCCGGGTTCGCCTTGGCCCGCGCGATCGTCCGCGCGACGGCCTCATCGGACGGCCGGTCGCCGAACGCGTAGAGCCGCTCGTGGAACTGGCGAAGGTCCTCCTCCGCCTGGGCGGCATCTGCGTCCGCCTTCGCCTCGGCGAATGACGAAACGGTCGCCAATAATGCGAAAAGCGTAATTGACCCAATCAGGAAATGCCGCATCGCTCCCTCGGAAACCAAACTTGAATGCGTCGCCGCCAGTCGCCGGCAGCGGTGCGATTATATCACTCTTCCATCACGACCCGGAAGCCGACGTGGTGGACCGTGTAACTCAGCCAGTCACGCATCGGCTCTTGCCTTCCCCACAGCCCTCAGCGCTCCTTCTGGACAAGATCGGCCTGCTCCAGTTCGAGCTGGGCCCGCTTATTGCCGTGCTCGGCCGCCAGGCGGGCCAAGGCGATCCCGGCTGCCTTGTCTCGTTTGACGTGGTCGCCCGTCATTAGCAACCTGGCCAGAAGCAGTTCGGCGTCCGAGATGTGTGCGTCCGCCAGGCGCTGCAGGGTCGCCAATCCGATCGCCGTGTCCGCTTCTATTCCGAACGCCCCGCTCACCTGACCGTACGCCCAATCCGCCTCGGCCGTGCGATTGCCCATCGCGATGGCGCGTCTCAGTAACTGTCGTGAGAGGACCCGGTCCTGCTTCAGGCCGCCGGTTTCCAGTTCCAACGCCATCGCGTACTGTTCCATGAACACCGGCTCGCCCAGCAGCGCTCCGCGGCGTACCAGTTCAACCGCCTTCGCCGGATCAGGGGTCTTGCCGTACAGGTACACGTCCACCTCCGCACTGATGGCCTCGGGGTCGCCCACCTCGGCGGCGCGGAGGATGTACTGCGTTGTCTTCCGCCCCTCGCCACGCGCCTTATAGATCTTGGCGAGCAGGCCGACGCCGCGGAGCATACCGCGATCGACGGCGCGCTGCGCCAGTGGCTCCGCCCGATCCAGGTTCATCTGAATGCCCGGCACTCCCGCGGCGTACACGAATGCGAGATAGTACGCCGCAAGCGGGTCGTCCTTGACCGCCGCTCGCCGGATCAGCTCCACGCCGCGTTGAACGTCCGTCGCCGGTTGGTTCGCGCAGCCGCACAGGAGCATGCCGTAAAGCCCCATCGCAGGCGGGTACTCTTT
>DATBFY010000266.1:0-10979 GCA_036558265.1 Tepidisphaeraceae bacterium
CTGGCACCCACGAAAAGTCGAGCTGCAGGTCCGGTGCATGCAACGCGACCCGGCGCTGGCGCTCCTCGGTACGCAGCAGTTCGACTGGCCGGTCGCCGAGTTCCCTGACGTGTCGATTCAGGCCGGCGAGCGATTTTCAATCGTATCCTGGGAGCAACTTGTGGTCCGCACATTGATTCCGGTCTCCTCCGTGATGGTGCGCCGCGACGTGATCGACCGTGTTGGAGACTTCGACGTGGCGCTCCGAAGTTCCGAGGATCGCGACTTTTTCCTCCGCGTGGCCGAAATGGCCACCGTCGGGATCCTGGACATGCCCCTGACCGGTTATCGCGATACGCCCGGCAGCATGTGCAAAAACCCGGAAGTGCGCGAGCGTGCGATGTGGCAGGTCATGCGCAAGCTGACCGACCGGAACGGCTGGCGGAACCGGTGGCTCCTGCGGCGCAAGTGCTACGGATCCATGTACCGCGAGTGCGCGGACGTGTACGCACGCTCGGGAAGGCACTGGCAGTCCGTCGTTCGGCTCCTCAAATCGTGCGTTTGCTACCCACTGCCGTACCGGTCCGGCGAGGTGCGACTCCACCTCGATCGGCCGCGCCGTTTGGCGGTCAATGCGCTGCGCCTCCTGGGATTAAAGCGTCCGGATCACGTCGGTTCCGCGAGGCCGTCGCCACCGGTCAACGCCATCCAATCGCGCCGGGATAACACCGATGGCGCCATCGCGATGTCGGCGTGATACGGCTTGACGCCGCCGGTGGTCTGAACCCGCCCTGCAACCACGCCGTCTTGGTTCCCCACCGCGCGAGGGGGGATTGGTGATTCTCGAACGCGCGTCCGCGTCCGCGGTCAATCGGTGCGACGCATCCCCGGAAAAGTACGAGCATGGGATCGCAAATCAATCAAGTTACGCGACACGAAGGAGTGTCGGCCTCGAATTGCTCGCGGGCCGCTTCGCTCGCATTGCCGGCGGTTTTCATCATCATGTTCCTGGTCGCCGTGTTTCTTCAAAGGGCGGGCGGCGCTTACCGTAGCGAGTTCGGGGGTCACCCCGACGAAGCCGCGCATTACGTGACCGGCCTGATGGTGCACGACTACTTGACGGGCGGGCTCCCCGGCGCGCCGATGGGGTATGCGAAGCGGTATTACGATCACTACCCCAAGGTCGCGCTCGGGAATTGGCCTCCCGGTTTTTACCTGCTCCAGACGGCATGGACGGCGGTCTTCTCGCCCTCGCGCTCGTCGGTACTGGTGTTGATGGCGGCACTAACCGCCGGTATCGCGACGATCCTGTTCATCCTGATCCGTGGATACTTCGGATGGGTGTACGGCTTGATCGGGGCGGCGGCGTTCGTCGCATTCCCCCTGACGCAACGCCACACGGCAATGGTGATGACCGAGGTCCCCATCACATTGCTGGCGCTGATTTCCATCTGCTGTTTTGCGAGGTACGTCGCGCGCGAGCGAGCGTTCGATGCGGTCCTGTTCGCCCTTTTCGCGTCCGCCGCGATCATGACCAAGGGTTCCGGACTGTTCCTGGCGCTTCTGCCGCCGCTGGCGATCCTCTTCACGCGAAAGTTTCACCTGTTGAAACGCCGCGCGCTCTGGTGCTCGGCCGCAATCGTGGTCCTGCTCTGCTTCCCGTGGACCTACCGCTTTCGCGAGGAAGCTCGGGCGGGTTGGATGGAGGCGAGCCCGTCCGTTCACTTTATGCGGGAGGCGGCGGTTTTTTATCCGGAGCGACTGATCCTCGGTGTGGGCTTCGCCGTCGCGGTTCTCGCCGCGATCGGGTTGTGTGTGCGGTCCCGTCGCGAGTCGGGCGAGTCGGAATCCTCGGCTTGGTCGGTCTTCGCCGCGGCGCTGTTGGCCCTGCTGCTGTTCCACGCAACCGTCCCGTGCGGGCTGGAGGATCGGCACCTCCTGCCAGCGCTCCCATTGGTCATCTTGTTCGCAGTGTCGGGAGTCGAAGCCGTGTCGCGGCCGTTCGGTGTGCGGTCGGCCCGCGCCGTCGGTGGCGTGGCAATGGCCTTGACCATCGTCGCGTCGATCTGGCAGGTCGGGTGCGTCCCGCACAAGGGCTACCAGGGTTTTTCCCCCGTCGCCCAGGAGCTCGTGAAGGACTCGGCGAATGGCAATGCGACGTTCCTCATCTCGTCGGACGCGCGGGGCGAGGGCATGTTCGTCTCCGAAGTCGCGATGCTGGATAATCGGCCGGGCCATGTCGTGCGCCGCGCGAGCAAACTGCTGGCGAGCAGCACCTGGAGCGGCGAGGCATATAAGGCGCAGTACAGCTTCAGGAACAGCCGGGGCGAAGAGGAGAAACGTGAGTACAAGAACGAAGACGACCTGGAGCGCCTGCTGCTGCAGGACACCATCGATTTCGTGATCGTTGATACATCGGTGCCGGACACCAAGCGAGTGAAACACCACGAAATGCTCCGGCGGACGGTCGAGAAGTTCCCGGCCGTGTTTGTGCCCTGCGGCCGTTACCCGATCCAACGTGAAGGCGCCTGGATGGACGCCATCTTCGTATATCGCATCAAGAGGAACTGACCTTCGGATTTTGCCGATCTATCTGTTGCCGAAGTCAGGCGATCGGCTCGATATCTGCTGGCGTTACAGCCGTGAACCAAGAGGAGTGACGCGCCCCATGTCGCGACGGCAATCACAGCATTCCGTTACCCCGCCAGCCGCCGCGCGGCTCCACGTCGTCCACGTGGTGCTGTCGTTGGACGTCGGCGGGCTCGAGCGGAACGTGGTGAATCAGGTGCGCGAGGGTCAGAAGCTGGGTCAGCGGGTCTCGATCGTGTGCCTGAACCACCCCGGTTCGCTGGCGCCGCAGGTTGACGCGATGGGGGCGGTCGTCGTGGCGTTGGGCAAGCGGCCGGGGCTGCGGCCGCGCACGGTCATGCAGGTGAGACGCGTGCTGCGCGAGCTGGCGCCGGACGTGGTGCACACGCACCAACTCGCCACGTTGCTCTACGGCGGCGCCGCGGCTCGCCTGCTGCGGGTGCCGGTCGTCGTGCACACCGAACACGGGCGGGAGCCGTACGCCACGCGCCTTAAGACCCGCCTTCTCGCCCGCGTCGCAGGGAGCTTCTGCAACCTGTTTTATTGCCTCACCGCCGAAATGGCCGGCGAGGTCCGCGCGGCCAACGTCGTGGCCGCGCGAAAGATCCGAGTCATCAAAAACGGCATCGACGTGTCAAGGTTTCTGGAGCCGCCGTCCGATACGGAGGCGGTACGGCGGTCGCTGGGGATCCCGCTCGACGCGCCGGTGATCGGCACGGTGGGACGGCTCACCGAAGTGAAACGGCAGGATGTGCTGATCCGGGCCTTTTCCCGGGTCCTGGGGCAGGTTCCCGACGCACACCTGGTGCTCGTCGGCGACGGCCCGATGCTGGCGGAACTTCGCGGGTTGGCGGCGACCCTGGGCATCGTCGAACGCGTACACTTCGCCGGGGCTCAGCCCAGCAGCGCGCCGTTTCTCCACTCCATGGACGTGTTCGCGCTGACCAGCCGTTCGGAAGGGATGCCGCAGGCCGTGCTCGAGGCGTCGGTCGTCGGCGTCCCGGTGATCGCGTCACGGGTCGGGGGCCTGCCGGAGGTCATCACCGACGGTGAGACCGGACTCCTGTTCCCGTCTGGTGACGACACCGCGCTGGCGTCGGCCTTGGTCGATCTTCTGGGGGACGAGAGTCGCCGGCGCCGGCTGGGGGCTGCGGCCCTCAGTCGGGTCGAAACGACGTTCAGCGTGGCCCGCATGGCGTCGGACTACCATCGCGACTTCCTGGCGTTCTTGGGGGCCGGGACGGCCGCCATCACTCACCCGGCGGGCGCCGTGGCCCCCCGGGACAACAGGACGCCTGCGCTGCGGGAGGTCGGCGCGGCATGAAATTCCGTCGGATGATCGCATCTACCCTCGCCGCCACGCCGTTGCCGGAGATCCTGCTCCGCCGCCGCGCCCTCAAGCACGTGACGGTGCTCGGCTACCACCGCGTGATGCCCCTGCCCGGGCCGGAGTACCCGTTCAATGAGGGGATGGTGAGCGTCACGCCCGAGGAATTCGCACGCGAGTTGAAGTACTTTCGCGCGAACCTGGACGTGATCTCGATGTCGCAGTTGCTCGACGGGTTGCGCGACCCATCGCGGCTCCCACCAAGGCCAGCGGTCATCACGTTCGACGATGGCTACCGTGACAATTTCAACTACGCGCTGCCTCTCTTGAACGAGGCCGGCCTGCCGGCATGTTTCTTCGTCTGCACGGGCCTGGTCGGGACGCGCGCGATCCCATGGTATGAGGCATGGGTCTGCTGTCTGAAGCAATCGCGCGCTCGCCGCATCGAGTCGCCGTTCGACGGTGATGATGCCCCGTACGACCTGGGGCCGGAGCATTGGCCGGCGTCGTTCCGACGCTTCCGCCAGCGCATCCGCAACGTGCCGTGGCGGCAAATGCCGGCGCAACTGGAGCGCTTGCGCGAACTTACCTCGGTCAATCCCGACGACCTCCTGTCCGATCCGCTGTTCATGTCCTGGGATGAGGTTCGCGGGCTGGCCTCTGCGGGGATGGACATCGGCGGTCATACGCGGACCCATCCGATCCTGTCGCGGGTCGAAGACCCGGTAACGCTCCGGGACGAGATCGGGGGGTGCCATGGCGACCTAGCCATCGCCCTGGGCCGACCGCCGTTCGCCTTCGCATACCCCTGGGGCCATACGCAGGCGATGTCCGCCGACGCGGACGCCGAGATCGCGCGGGCGGGTTTCCAGCTCTCGTTCTCGTACATGGACGGGTTCGCGCCCCGTCAGGTTCGCAAGGCGGCCCGGCTGCCTCGGCTTCACACGGACTTCGGTGACAACCATCACGCATTTCGCCTGCGGATGGCAACGGCGCCCGACCTGAGCTCGCTGGCCGGTTAATCGACATCTGGTAAACAATGAGCACCTTGAATATTCTCCAGTTGGATGCACACATGCCCCAAACGCGGCTAGAAGACCTCTCGGTCCGCAAGGTGAAGGGCCCCTCGGAGTTCTCGCGACTTCTGCTACGGGTCCGCTTCGAGGCGCGCCGGCGGCTCGCGCCGGCTTGGCATCGGGTGAAGCGTCTGTTGAACCCGCCGGTCATCGGCAGTCTCGTCGAACACTGGCGTGCCCGCGCCGAGGTGGCCCGCGCTCTTGCCGAGGGACGGTTGGGCAAGGCCGATACGGCGACCATTGCCGTCACGATCGACCCGCGGGACATTCCATCCCTTGTGCTGGACTCAGCCGACACTGCCGATCGGGTGTTGGCCGAAATCGACCAGGACGGCTTCGCATTTGCGATCGACCCCGCTGACCGGGCGTATTTCAACACGCGAGACCAAAGGTTGCCCCGGGTCCGCTACCGGCTCGACGTCGTCCTGCGGGACGGCCGTGTGTGCGTGCGCAAGCAGTTCGTGCGGCAACCGGGCGTCCGTGCCGGGTTCTGGGGGGCGCTCGGCCGGCACTTTTACAACGAAGCGGCCGCGCTCCTGCGGTTGCGCGACCTGCCCTCGGTGCCGAAGGTCCGCGCGCTGGACCGCAAGACGCACAGCATCTACATTGATTATGTCCGCGGTGAGAACCTAAAGCAGCGCATCGCCCGTGGCGGGGTCGCGGTTCATGACCTGGACATGGCCGCCCCCGACGCGCCCTCCCACGAGGAGCAACGCAAGCGGCAGATCGCGGCGTTTTCCGGTACGCTCGGTTCGCTTCGGCCCGCGATCAAGCAGCTCGTCGCGGACATGGCCGCTCGCGGCGTCCATCCGATGGATGTCAAGCTCGGCAATCTGATCGTTGGGGAGAAGAGCGGGACCCTTTACTGGGTCGATTTCGAGCGCGCGTACCTGAGCCGAGGCGGCCGCCCCTCTGCCGCCAGGCTCGAACAAAAACACGAATTGTTGAACGAGTGGTTCGGCTTGGGCATGGTCACACGAGCCGAGGTCGCCGAATACGCCCGCACGCGCGAGATCTACTCCCCGGTGGACCTGGAACCGCTCGGCTACTGGGGTGACCTGGCCGACGTCCAGGCCGGCGAGGGCAGGTGGCGGTGGCTCCTGCGCGACCTGGTCGATTGGCGGGGCAAACGCCTTCTCGACCTGGGTACTAACAATTGCCTTTACGGATTCCGGGAAGCGCTGGCGGGTGCAGCGGAAGTCCACTGCGTCGAGCGCGACGCCGACCCGCTCGACCAGGCCAGGTTTCTCAAGAACGCGTTCGAGCAACTCGAAAACCGCCGGATCAACGTCAACCTGCACCACACCGACATCCTGTCATTCCTCCGCGGGCACGAGTTCGCGGCGAACCATTTTGACATCACCACCGCGCTCTGCAGCATTTACTATCTCAGCCGTGAGGAGATCGCCGAGAGCCTGCGGATCGTGGCGCGGATTTCCCGCGAGTGTTGGCTGCAGGGAAACGTGTGGACGCCTCGCGCCGATCCGAAGGTCGCGGAATACTCGCGTCCGGAATTCCTCGCCGAACAGCTGCGGGTCGCCGGCTTCTCCGACGTGACCCTCATCTGGCCCAAGAACTACCGCCGACCGCTGCTGATCGGCCGCAAGCCGACCGTTTCCGTCCCGTCCCCCGGTTCCCCGACGACCGCGCACCTGGTGGCCCGGAATGCTTAACGTCTTCCTGACGATCGACACCGAGTTCTCCCGCGCTCGCTGCAACGGCGATACCGCCGCGAACATCGACAACGACATCTACGGGAAGACCGAATCCGGCGAGTACGGGATCGCTTACCAGATAGACGTCCTGAACCAGCACGGCCTGAGCGGCGTCTTCTTCGTCGAATCGCTGGGCGCCTGTGTCACGGGCCTGGATCCGTTGCGACGGATCGTGGAACTGATCCAAGACAATGGCCACGAGGTTCAGCTTCACCTGCACTCCGAGTGGTTGCGATTGATACCGCAACCGCTGCTCCCCGGCGGACGCACTGGCCAGCACATGAGGGATTTCGACCTCGACGATCAGACGCGGCTGATCGCCAAGGGTTTGGAGAACCTCAGGGCCGCGGGTGCCAGAAACGTCTGCGCGTTCCGCGCCGGAAGCTACGGCGCGAACTTCGACACGCTCCGGGCCCTGGCCAGGAACGGCCTCCGCTACGACACGAGCCACAATACCTGTTACCTGGGTGCCCCTTGCGAGCTGCGGACCGGCTCGCTGCTGTTGCAACCGGCCATGATGGAGGGCGTGCACGAGTTCCCGGTGTCGTTCTTCCAGGACTGGCCGGGTCACTTCCGACACGTCCAGCTCGCGGCTTGCTCCGGCAGAGAATTGGAGAACGCGCTGATTCAAGCCGAACGCCGCGGCTGGCAGTCGCTGGTGCTGGTGTCGCACAGTTTCGAACTGATCCGGCGAGCCAGCATGCACGGCAAGCCCGCAGCACCTGACCGGATCATGATCCGCCGCTTCGAACATCTGTGCCGCTTCCTCGCCAGCGAAAGACGACGATTTCGGACGGTCGGCTTTTGCGACTTTGACCCCGCGAAATCCCCACAAGGGACGGCGTCGGTGGCGCGGCCGCTGAAGTCCAATCTGTGGCGCACGGCCGGTCGCGTGGCCGAGCAATTGCTGCGGAGGCTTTGACGTCGAACCCGGGGCGTGGAACCGAACCGAATGAGCGAGCGACAACGTGACATGATCGTCTGGAGTGGACTTCTCCTGCCGCCGTCGGAGACGTTCGTCCAGGCTCAGGCGGGCGCGCTGCGGCGGTTCAACCCCCATTTCGCCGGCGTCCGCTCCGCCGGCGCGAAGTCCTTGCTCGCGCCCGACGATTGCATCCTGCTCAACCGCGGGGGTCCCGGTGGCGCCATGGCCGAGGCGATGTTCAAGCTGGCCGGCATGGCGCCCCGTCTGTGCCGCAAACTCCGGAGCCTGCGGCCGGCGTTGCTGCACGCGCACCATGGCGTTAGCGGTGCCCTGGCCCTGCCGCTGGTGCGCGCCTTGGACGTCCCGATGGTGGTCACGTTCCACGGCGCCGACGCCACCGCGAAGCTGCTCCCCGCGTACGCCTCGCTGGCCCAGTGGGCGATACGGCGACGCGCCGAACGGTTCAAGCGGGACACCGCGCTTTTCGTTGCCGTTTCCGAGTTCATCAGGCGAAAGCTGATCGACCGCGGCTACCCATCGGAAAAGATCGTCGTGCATCACATTGGCGTCGATACCCGCGAGTTCCGCCCGGACCCGGGCGTCGCGCGCGAGCCAGTCGTGCTGTTTGTCGGGCGGTTGGCGGAAAAGAAGGGCTGCGAATACCTGATCCGCGCCATGGCGCACGTCCAGCAGTCCTGCCCGAACCTGCGGCTCGTCATCGCCGGCGACGGCCCACTTAAGGGCATCCTCCACGCGCTCGCCGCCTCTACCCTGCGAGAATTCACATTCCTCGGTCTCCAGTCCCACGACCAGGTCAGGGACTGGATGAAACGGGCTTCGATCCTGGTCGCGCCCAGCGTCACCGCATCCAACGGAGATTCCGAAGGGCTGCCCATGGTGATCGTCGAGGCCCAGGCGATGGGGCTCCCGGTCGTGGCGTCCGACCACGCCGGGATCGGCGAAGCGATCGCCGACGGCGAGACGGGGCTGATGGCGGCCGAACGAGACGTGGAGACGCTCGCCCGCCATATCGTCCGGCTGAGCTCTGACGAGTCGTTGCGGTTAGCCATTTGCGCCAACGCGAGGCGCCAGGCCGAAACGAGTTTCGATCTCAATCGACAAACCGGCGTGCTGGAGGGCCTCTACGATCGGGTGCTCGAGCAGAGCCCCGACGCACGCGTCGCCCGGCTCATCCAATTAAACCACTGACCGTCCGCCGTCGCGGGCAATACAGGCCATCCGGAGTACTCGAGGCAGGCAAATGACAAAGTTGTCAAACTCGTTCGACCGGTCGCTCGCCGGCATGCCGGGACCGCAAGGTCCAGACGCCACAGGACGGATGACGTCACCGTCCGAAGTGGTTGCCGACATGACCGGCCAGAACATCATCTGCTTCGCCAAGGACTGGGACGAGGACCCGACCAGCAACAACCACATCATGCGGCTGCTGGCGCGGGGCAACCGCGTGCTCTGGTTGAACTCGATCGCCACCCGCACGCCCAACCTGCGGGACGGCCGGGACCTCATGAAGATCTTTCGTAAGCTGGTGAGCTTCTTCCGCGGCCCTCGGCATGTAGCGGACGGGCTGTGGGTCTACACGCCCGTGGTCCTGCCCTTCCCGCACAGCCGGCTGGCAACGTGGGTGAACGGGTGGATCTTGCGGGTCGCAGTCGCCATGATTCGCCGCCGGCTGGGCATCCGGCACAACTTCCAGCTCTGGGTCTTCCTGCCCACCGCCGCCGAATACGTCGGAAAGCTCGGCGAATCCATGGTTGTCTACTATGTGACCGATGAGTGGTCGAAATTCGGCTACGTCAACGGGGCCGGCGTCGCCGAGAACGACCGGACGCTCTGCAAGAAGGCGGACCTGGTGTTCGCGACGGCCAAACTGCTTTGCGACCGCAGGCGCGACCTCAACCCGCGGGTGGAGCTCGCGCTCCACGGCGTGGACCACGCGCACTTCGCCGCGGCATTGGAGGACAGCACTTCGGTCCCCGCGGACATCAGCGACCTCACCGGGCCCGTCCTGGGCTTCTTTGGCCTGATCCACGAATGGATCGACCTCGCCTTGGTCGAGTATCTGGCGGCCCGGCACCCCGAGTGGAACATCGTCATGATCGGCAAGGTCTCGGTGGACATCGACCATCTGCGCAAGTACCCGAACCTCCGCTTCCTCTGCCGCAAGGCCTACGAAGAGTTGCCCGGCTACTGCAAGGCGTTTGACGTCGGCCTGATCCCCTTCGCGATCAACGAGCTGACACTGAACGTCAACCCGATCAAGCTCCGGGAGTACCTCAGCGCCGGCTTGCCCGTCGTCTCGACCGCCCTGCCGGAGGTGAAGAACTATCCCGACGCCTGCTTCGTCGCCGACAATCCGGAAGAGTTCGAGCGCGGCGTTCAGCGGGCGCTGGCGGAGAATTCGCCGGAGGACAAGCGCCGGCGCAGCGACGCGATGCGATCGGAAACGTGGGAGCGAAAGGTCGCGCAGCTCGGCAGGCACGTGATGCGCGTCAGCGCCGAAAAGGAGCCGTCGACCTAACGCGGCCCGCGCGCAGCGTCATCCCGCGGCCCGAAGTCGATTGTTCGAAGGAGTGCAGGTTTCATGCGGATTCTGGCCGTCGTCGGGGCTCGCCCCAATTTCATGAAGATCGCTCCCATCATGTGGGAGGTGCGGCGCCGCCAGGGCGTTGAGGCATTCCTCGTCCACACCGGGCAGCACTACGACCAGAAGATGTCAGACCTGTTCTTCGAACAGTTGCACATCCCCCGCCCCGACGTGGACCTGGGTGTGGGCTCGGGTTCGCACGCCGTTCAGACCGCCGAGGTCATGAAGCGCATCGAGCCCGTCATCGCCGAGCGCCGGCCCGACCTGCTCATGGTCGTCGGGGACGTCAACTCGACCATCGCCGCCGCCCTGACCGCCGTGAAGATGGGTGTCCCGGTTGCCCATGTCGAGGCCGGGCTCCGAAGCTTCGACCGCACCATGCCAGAGGAGATCAACCGCCTCTGCACCGACGCCATCAGTAAATGGCTGTTCGTCAGCGAGCGCAGCGGCGTGACCAACCTCCGTGCCGAGGGCGTCGCCGACGGCCGCATCTGCTACGTCGGCAACGTCATGATCGACACGCTCCTGGCGACCCGCGACCGCTTCGAGCAGTCGCTTATCCTCTCTTAGGTGGGCCTGGACGACGGCGGCTACGCCGTCGTGACGCTTCATCGCCCGTCCAACGTGGACGACCCGAAGGTGCTCGGAGGCCTTCTCGACGTGCTCGCGCAGCTCCAGCGCGAGCTTCCGATCGTCTTCCCGATCCACCCCCGGACGCGCAAGGCGTTGGGCGACCACCCGATCATGGACCTGGCGAACCTGC
>DATBFY010000267.1:0-9964 GCA_036558265.1 Tepidisphaeraceae bacterium
CCAGATGCCGATATGAATCAACCGCCAGTCTGGTCATCACAGGATCTCGACCTGTATCGCCAGCAGTCCATCGACCTGTTCCGCAGGTTCAGGCTCGAGGAGCCGCTCGAAAACTACACGCTCGCTTTCGACGAGTATCGATCGGCCGTCGAGAATTTGATTGAACTGAGCGTCGACTTATCGCAACTGCGTCAGCAGGCCGAGCATATTTTGAGCGAGCCGGAGAACGAAGAGATCGTTCGGTGCCTTACGGGACCACCCATCTCCAAAGACGATCTCAAGACGCTCATCGGAATGCGGTCAATCACACGCAGCCGAATCAGGGCCGAGCCGGCGTTTGCCCGAGAAGTGATCGACCTGATCATGAACGGACTTGATCAGCGTCGGTTTCCATGGGTTCGAGATGGGCGCGACCCTACCGAGGCCGAAAAACTCGCCGCCGTCATCGCATCGGCTGCCCTGTTGGCGAACCGACGGGTTGGCACTGCTCGCAGGCATCTCGGCAAAAGTCAGCAGGAGCAAGCGGTCGCCGACATGCTCACCGCAATTCAGTGGAAGTCCGTGAAGAGGCGCCGCGTTACGAATCTGGAGGACGCTCCTCAACCCGGTGAGTTCTGTGGCGAGTCGAACGTGTGTGGAAACAACGCGGACCTCGTGGTTCGCTTGATGGACAGACGGCTCCTGTTAGTTGAATGCAAGGTTTCCAATTCGGCCGTAAACTCGATCAAGCGTCTCAACGATGCGAAAAAGAAGGCAACCGAGTGGAAAAAAGACCTCGGTGAAGCAATCGCCTTGCCGGCCGCTGTATTGAGCGGAGTGTTCGACCTCAAGACACTTCAACAGACGCAATCGCGGGGCCTGACATTGTTCTGGGGTCATGATCTCGATCAGATGGCGAAATGGATCCAGGACGCGCGTCTTGATCCTCCCGCCGGGCGCTCGCCAAAGACCCAGCCTCGGAAGAGGTGATGTAAGGACGAATGGTTCCGACACCGGTTCTGACGATTGGCCACCGGCCTCGCTCGTTCCGCGTGGGCCGCTGCGGATGGATGGCCTTTGGACTCGTGATACGACTTCAATCAAGCCGCTTTCCCAATTCTTAGCGCCCCCCGCCCCACATTATCGCCCCCGCCGTGTCTCCCCTTACAAACCCCCGTGTCACCCAAAATTCCCACCGGCGTCAGCCGGACGTTAACCCGTTATACTGGCCGATCGCCCCCATGGCCGTTTACGGACAATTCGAAACCGTCGCTGAACTGGGCCGCTCCGGCCCGTGCTCGGCCTGGCGCGCGCGCCTGGCCGATGGCGGGTGGGACCTGGGCTTCAACGAGCTGGGCTCCGACGCCAACTACGTCGTCAAGGTCTTCCACGTCCGCAACGGCGGCGGTGCTGAAGAGGCCGATGCCGCCGCCGCCGGCGCCGCCCAGGAGACCGCCCGCTTCCTCGACTGCGTCCGCGCCCACAAGCGCGTTGCCGACGCCGGGGCGCGCCATTGGGCCCCCGTCTTCGAGGCCGGCGCCACGCCGCGCGGCGACGCCTTCTATGTCACCCAGTTCTACCCCCGCACCGCGGCCACACTCCTGCGCTCCCCCGATCCGATCGACGGCGCCACGCTCTACGCGATCGTCGCCGGCGCGGTGGACGGCCTGCTCGAGCTCCGCCGCGCCGTCGGCCGACCGCACGGCAACCTCAAGCCCGGCAACGTCCTGATCGACGCGCGGCCGGGCGAAGCGGTCACGCCCGACCGCATCCGACTGGCGGACCCCGCACGCCAGCAGGACGCCACCATCGCCGGCGAGGTCGAGGACCTCTTCAACCTCGGCGAGCTGATCCACGAGCTGGTCCTCCGCCAGCGGTTCACCGGCCAGCAGGCGTGGCCGGTGCCGCCCTCGGCCCGATGGGGCGCGCTGGGCAAGCTCGGCGGCCGGTGGCTGGCGTTCTGCAACCGCCTGCTTTCGCCGCGCGGTCGCGAGCAGTGGCTTCGCATCGACGAGGTGCTGGACGACGTGGTCGCCCTGCGCCCGCCGCCCGCGCGGTTCCGCCTCCTGCGCTCGCGCAAGACCTGGGCCGCCGCCGCCGTCCTCGCCGTCGTCACCGCCCTGGGCGCGGCCGAGTACGTCCACTACACCCGCGCATGGCGCGACCTGTGCGGCGCCTACAACGACTGGCTCGGCCCCATCGACCGGCACCTCGCTAAAGACACGCCCAAAGAGATCGCCCAGGATCCCTACCTCAACGATCACCTGGTCAAACCGCTCGCCGACGCCCGCGCCACCGGCGTCGTCATCAACCCCCAGTCCCTCGCATCGTCCAACCAGCCGCTGCCCCTGCTCGCCCAGCAGCCCCCGCTGGGCCTGGGCGTGATCTGGCAGACCGAGAAGGCCTGGAAGCTGGCCCAGCAGATCGACCAGACCCTCTCGCCCGCGCACTGGCGAACGCTCGCCGACCTGGTGCGGCGCGGCGCCGATTACGACAAGCGCGGCTGGCCCAACCTCGCCCAGTACGCCGCCCTGGTAAGCGAGTCGCTGCGTCGCGAGCGCGGCGCCGACTGGACCGGCGACATCACCACGGTCGTCCAGGGCGCCGGGCGCCTGGCGCGCCTCGACGACACCCGCGCCGCCGCCCGCACGCGCCTGGATCGCCTGGTCGGCCGCGCCCGCGACGCCTCGGCCTTGCGCGAGACGATCGGCCTGTTCGAGGCGCGGCTGCGCGTCGCCAGCGACGCCGACGCCCCCGTGCCCACCGCCGACGCCGTCGATTCCCTCGCCCGCCAGATCCGATCCGCCGACCGGGACGCCGCCACCTTCGAACCGCTCATCCCGGGACTGGCCGAGGTGGCCAAACTGCAGCGCGCGTACGAGCTGCGCGGCTGGGCCAACCCGGCCCGGCACCTGGGCGCGCTGATCGATCGGGCGCGACCGACCGCAGACGTTTCGGATCTGCCGGCCGCGCTGTCGCGCGAGCGCCGCGACCTGGACAACGTCGAGAACCTCTGGAAACAGATCGAGGAGCGCCGCCGGATCCTCGAGGCCTCCGGCGACCGCATGCTGGCGACGTACCACCTCTACGTTGCGCAGCAGGGCCACCTCGCCGAACAGGCCGACCCCGCCGCACTCGCCAGGGCCCTGAACGATCTCAACGACCAGCCGACGTGGACCGCCGCGGCCGCAAAAGCCTCCGAAGACGAGTGGGCGCGGATCGACCCCGCCGAGTTCGCGCTGCACAGCAAGGCGCACCACGACTTCGCCGGGCGCTCGGTCGCCACCCCGCAGGACCTGGCGCAGTGGCTGACCGACCTGGACACCCACAACGCCACCCAGCTCGCCTCGGCGACGCTGAATCCAGAGTCGAACCATCGCGCGGATCGCCCGCCGGTCGAAAGCATCCTGAAGCCGTCGCCGACCACGGTCGCCTCGGCCTCCACCGGGCCGAGCACGCGGCAGGTGGTCGTTGCGGATGCGTCGTCGAAACCGGCGCCGCCGCCTCCGCCGCCCGCGACGCGCCCCGCCGTGGCCGTCGCCTCCGCCAACCCACCGCCGGCCACGCAGAAGAGCCCGCCGCTGATCGCCACGGCGACGACGAACCCCACGACGCGCCAGATCAACAACACCGCGATCGCCTACGTCGAGCCGCGCCCGGGCGCCATCAGCCAGCCGGTGCGCCGGGTCCCCTCGCCCGGGCCGACGTCGATCGCCGCCACCCAGGCGTCTCCGCGGACCAGCGCCTCCTCGCAGCCGAGTCCGACAACCGTCGCGGTCAAGCCGGCCCCGCCGCCCCAACCGCCTCAGCCGAGCCCTGAAGAGATCCGTCGCCAGCAGGAGGTTGCCTCCTTCATCATCGAGTGCCGCGAGGTCGCGCTCAACGCGAAAAACCGCGACGTCAAGGACGCCTGGCGGGCGCGAAATGACCAGATCGCCGACGCGGTGCAGCGTAATCCGTCGCTCTACACGCCCGCGCTCAAGGCCCGCCGCACGCAGCTTCGAAATCGCCTGCTCCAGGTGGACGGCGCGATCCGCGACGTCGCCGCGCCGCTGGCGCTCAAGCTCGGCGAGCCCGCCTGGAACGCCCCGCTCGCCAGGGCGCTGGCGACCACCGCGCCCGGGCACGCGGCCGCGATCAAGGACCTGATCGACTTGGCGCTGGCGGGCGACGGCTCCAAGTTCGACCCCGCCTTCGCCGCCCTGATCGGCAATGACCAGGAATGGCGCGCCGCCGCCGCCCGCTTCCTGGCCGATGCCAACCGCGCCCAGCAGTTGCTCGAGGACGGTTACGTTCCCAACGACCGCACGACCAACAACGCCGCGCTGTCGTCCACGCTGTCGGCGGTCCGCACCAGCGAGCTTTACCAGACCGACGTGGTGCGCGACGCGCTCGAGCCGCTCTTGCGACCGGTGAGCGTCATCGAGACCCAGGCCAACCCCGGCGCCCTGCGCCTGCTCGCCGACGCCGCCGACCAGCCCCTGGGCATCCGCTTCGCCGCCTGGGCTAAAACCGGCAGCACCGGCGTCTCGCGGCAAGTTCTCGAGTCGGACCTCAAGACCGCCCACGACCTGCTCGACGCCAGTCGCAAGCGCATCACCGACAAATCCCGCGTCGAGTCGATCCGGACGCGCCTGGACGGCGACGTCCGCGCCCGCTGGACGTGGCTGCTCGACAACGCGCTGCGCGATGGCGACGTCGAGGCGGCCATCGCGCTGCGCGACCGGATCCCGGGCGTGGATCCGGCCCAGCTCTCGCCGCGCGCCCGCTTCAACTTCGCCCTGCACGACCTGCGCGGCGCCGTCGCGTCTACCAGCGGGGACGACGTCGATCAGCACGTCGCGCCGGCAGTGCAAGCGGTGCGGCGCGCCGCCGCCGGACTGGACGCCGGACAGTCCCGCCAACTGCCGGTGCTGACGCTCCTGGCTCAGATCGAACACCTGGGACAGGATGGCAAGGTCGAGTTCAGCCAGCTCGGCCCGATGTCCGACGTCGCCACCCGCCGCGCCGCCAGCCGCATCCGCTGGAGCGTTGCCGCGGACGAGGCCGGCGAAGCGGTCACCTATCGCGGGACGCTGCCCACCGACGGCGGCGGCGAGGGCAGCCTCGCCCTGGTCTTCCGCCGCGTCCATCCCGGCGGCGCCGCCGCGGCAGCCTCGCGGTCGAGCTGGGTCTGCACAACCGAGGTTTCGCTGGGCGTTTTCATGGATCTTCTGTCTGCTTCGGGAAAATGGTCCGATCTTCGCGCCTCTCACCTCTTGCCCGAATACGATCCCGCCGGCGCCGATCCGCGCAAGGGCCCGCGCACGTGGGAATGGCCGCGCTACGGGCGCTCGGGCGACATCACCTGGACGCGGGTCTGGCTGAGCGTGCCGGGGTTCGTCCCGCCGCGGCTTGAACATTACCCGCCCGAGATCGCCGCCGACTTCAACGCGACGCAGATCGGCAACCCGCGGACGCGCGAGCGCGACGCGACGCTCAACCCGTCGCGGCGGATGCCGATGCAGTACCTTTCCGCCAGGGCCGCCCAGTTCGCCGCTGCGCTCGCAGGCTGCCGCCTCCCAACCGTCGCCGAGTGGCAGGCCGCCCACAAGAGCACCGAGCAGGCCGTCGGTGTGAACCTCCGCGATCGCACCTGGCGCCTCGAGCTCGATCACCTCGCCCAGCGCGGTTTCGGTGGACGGTGCAGGCCCGACGCCGGCATCTTCGTGCCCGCCGGCGAGCAACCCTCCAACGCCGTCTGGCAGCATCCCAACGGCGGCGA
Source organism: Tepidisphaeraceae bacterium (assembly GCA_036558265.1). GTDB lineage: Bacteria > Planctomycetota > Phycisphaerae > Tepidisphaerales > Tepidisphaeraceae > RYN-433. Next base: position 5,744 of record DATBFY010000267.1, read on the forward strand.
GATCAACGACGGGACGCTGTGGTTCCGCGAGGTGCCCGTGGGCGCAGGGGTCCCGCCCTCGGTGTTCGTGGACCTGGTGGGCAACGTCGCCGAGTTCGTCACCGCAGCGCCGGGCGACGGCGGCGGGAAGCTTTACGTGATCGGTGGATCGGCCCTGTCACCGCCCGGCCGGAAGGTTGACCAGGCGTTCGACCTGCCGGGCGAACAGGCGGGCACCGGCTTCTCGGACGTGGGCTTTCGCCTGGCCTTCTCCGAGCCGCCGCCCAGCCTGGCCAAACTCAAGGACAGCCTGGCGGGGAACTGGTACCTGACGGCGCGGTGAGGTGGGGAGGGAGGCACGGAGACAAGGAGACAAGGGTCTGCCGAACCGCGGATTTCATTGTGGAACACAGATATTTCGCCTGTACCGAGTGCCGGGTTTACGTTGACGCTCTGTTTACGCCGAGATTCTGAAGATGACGAATTGGGAACAGGTCGTGAAATGGCGCGAGGCATTGGGTCGTAAGTGGCCCTCGGATGAACAGCGAGAGCGCTTTCGAAAGGCATTCGAGGAGCATCTGGACAGGAGAACGACGGCAGAAGAGTGAATCGGATCACGGCCACCGTGCTCGTCGAGGATTCCGCACACCGCGTGCATCCGTCCGACCCGCCCCGCCTTTGCGCGCCGCTCCCGAACCAATCGATTGCCTTCGCCGACCACCCCCGAACGCCGGCTTCCCCGCCGATCGCCCTCCCCTCCCGATGGGCGGGGGTGGCCCGGCTGCGCGGCTTCCGGACGGTGTAGGCACCGCGACCGCGGTGGACCCGGTCCCCCTCGACGACCTCGCGATGGGGCTTCGTGACCCCCGGCGTTGGAGCATTTTGCCAGCCCAAGGACCGCGAGTAGATCAACCCGCCACCCGGCAAAATGCGCAAGCGCCGCCCGTGGCAGGAGCGTCAGCACATCTCTCCAAATCCGCTCGATGCGAGACGCGGACCACCAGCAGTCCCGCGCTCAGTCCTCAATCAACATCTCCCCTCCCCGACTCTCAGGCTCACTGGCCCCTCGGCGTTTTGCCTCAATCCATGCTCACACCCCCCGCCGGGCCCGATCCAATTTCGCCTTGACTCTTGATCTTTCATCCTTCTGCAGGCAATTCGGCCGAACTCGATACGATCAGCAACGGTGGTTGAAGTCCTCTCCCATGAATCCCCGCGCGATGCGCTCGCTCGGCGGGCGCAAACGCCCGAGTCGCGGGGCGGGATCCGCGCCTGCTACTTCGCCGGCTCGTTCGTGCTCGCGGCGGCGCTCATCCTCGTCTTCCTCTGGCTCGACGGTGCGAACCGGGTGACGTGGGCCGCGCCGCCCCGGCGCTGAGCCTGTGCTGGCTCCTGCCGATCATCGGGCTGCTTTCTGCCTGCTACGGTTTTTTCGAGCGAGGTCGCCGTCACCGCCTGCGTGTCGTCGAATTGTTCCTGAACATTTTTCTCTTCGGCGGAATCATCTATTTCTATTGTAAGGCAATATAAGTGCGCCACGGTGCCATGCCCTCGCCCGCGTGCATCAATGCCGGTCACGCTCGTGGGCGCGATCGCAGGCGTGGGCATGCCACGTGTGCGCGCGGATCCCGGCTTCCCCGTTCAAAAAGCCCACACCCCTCCCCTCTTCCGGATGGTCAGGAGAGGGGAGGGGGCGCTCGGGCTTATGAAAACAAAATCACCGCAACCCCCAGGCACAGACAAACACAACCCCCATCCGTGTCCATCCGCCGTTATCTGTGGCTCAATTCCTCTTACGCGAACTTGAAGGCGCGGACGTTGGCGACGCCGCTCCCGCCGCTGAACGTCAGGTAGATCGTCTGAACGCCCGTCAGCTTCGTGCTCAGCGTGGCGGTCTGGTTGGCAAACTTGCCCCAGCTGCCCGTGCCGCCGACGGTCAGCGTGCCGACGATCGCGCCCGTCGCGCTGCCGGTGCGGATCTGGATCTTCTTGCCCGCATACGCGTTATCCACCGCCAGCGTGAACGTCGCCTTGGTCGCCCCCGCGCTGCCGAAATCCAGCGCGTTGAACGCCGCCCAGTCTCCCTGGTCCAGCGAGCCGATGCCGTCGTTCAGGATGTTGATCCCTGACGAGCCGTTGGCCGTGTTGGCGTTGATCGTCGTCAGCGCGCTGCGGCTGCCCGCAACCGGCGCCGGCGTGCTCGTCGACCCCGAACTGGTCGCGCCGGCCAGTGTGAACCGGAACGAATCGAAGTTCCCCGTGTAGCCCAGGTGGCCGACGCTATCCATCTTCACGCGGATCACGTGTTGCCCCGCCGTCAGCGCCACGCCGCTCTTGCTCACGTTTGTATACGTCTGCCAGCCCTTAGTGTCCGGGACGCTCAGCGTGCCGGTCTTGTTCGCGCCGTCGAGTTCCACGTGGAACTGTCCACCCGTCCCGCTCGATGCGACCCGCGTGCTCAGCGTGTACGTCCCCGCGGTCGCGACGTTCAAGGTGTACTCCAGCCACTCGCCGGCCTTGGTAAAGCCCACGATGTGCCCGCCCGAGATGTCCTGCACGTCCACCGACGGCGCCGTGGCCTTGCGATAGCTGCTGCCACCCAGGTTCGCCGAATCCGTATCGTGGAACGACACGTTTTCTCCGCCATTGTCGAAATCTTCGGCCTGAATCGTCGTGTCCGCCGCGATCTTGATCGCCGTGCCCGAGAACGGGCTCTGCGTCGTCGTCGGCGGGACCGGCGTCGGGCCGCTCGACAGCGGCGGCTGCGGGACCGCCACGCCCTTGCGCTGGTACGCCAGCGTCAGCGCGGCGTTCAGGTCCAGCCGCTTGTACGTCAGCTTCGTCGCCGAGTCGTATACCGGCGAACCGCTGTCCTTCATGATCTGCAGGATCTGCAGCGGCGTGTATGCCGGGTTGATCTGCTTGATCAGTGCCGCCGTGCCCACCACCGCCGGGCTCGACCAGCTCGTCCCCACCGCCGAATCCACGTAAATGTGCTGTTTCGAACCCGGGTCGTAATAGGGAAGCGTGACCTTGTCGCCGGGCGCCAGGAGATCCAGTTCCGGCCCGCGCTGCGTGAACGAGCTCATGCCGCCCGACAGCGTCACCGATCCCACGGTCACGTCCGCCGGATCCACGCTCTTGCCCACCAGGTTGCTCGCCCCGGCGTTGCCCGACGGCCTTGAGACGAAGATGCCGTCCGCGATCAGTTGCTTGAGCGAATTCGTGTACAGCGTCGCCGAGCCGCTCCAGAACGTGTAGTTCACCGCGACGATGTTGTATTTGGCGCGGTTGGCGTGGACCCAGTCCATCGCCGACTTCACCCCCGCAGCCGTCGATTCCTTGAGCGCGATGACCTTCACGCCCGGCGCGATCCCCTGGTTGTAAAGGCCCTTGTAGGTGTACGGGTTGGCGGCGATCACGCCGGCCGTCCCCGTTCCGTGCGCGTTCGAGTCGATCATCGGATCGCCGTCGTTGCGCTCGAAGTCGTAACCGGCCTCGACCTTGTAGCCCGCGCCCATCCCGCCCCCCAGCGCCGGATGCTTGTAATCCACGCCTGAATCAATCACCACGACCGCTTCGCCCGCGCCGGTCAGGTTCGGAAAGTTCGCCGCCGCCGTGTCCTGGTGGATGAGACGGGCTGCGGGCACCCAGGTCTGGCCGGACAACAACTGACGTCCCTCAAGAGATTCGATCGAGACGTTCGACGTCGAGACGAACGAAGACTGGTGCCGCTGGTTTGCTCGGTACATACGCAATCCGGAAGGCGGCGCCCCGCTCGACGGGGCGAGGGGACGGCGCGGGAAAAGACGAATTAAGAAAATCGGGGAAGTGTCAGCGACGGCGGCTTAGCAGGGGGAGTCCGTCGGCCTTGCGGATGGGTTCGCTTGTCGCGGGGCGGGGAGCCGTGACGCGAAGGCGAGTTTTCACAGACGATCTGCCGCAGCGCTGACAGGCGCTGCGGATGGGGATGTTCGTCCGCGTCCGATCGCCACACTCGGGAAGGGGCGACCGGCGGTCCCGCAAGGGACACGCTCGACCGGTGACAACGATCGATCGAGTGGGGTGGGTTGTACTGAAGATCCGAAGCGGATCAACCACGAAGCGCAAAATTTTCCCGACAATTTGTCAAAAAAATTGCCCGGATGGGAGATTGAGGCAGACTGGACAAGAGTTATTGCGAAACTGGGCAGGAAAACGCAGGATTTTCCCGTTGACCGCGTGGGGGATCATCGCGTTAGC
>DATBFY010000268.1:0-18987 GCA_036558265.1 Tepidisphaeraceae bacterium
AGCCCGAGACCTTCACCGTCCCCCAGTTCCCGTCGATATCGCCTACCCAGGTCACCGTGAGCAGGCGTCGGGATTCCAGAGGTTCGAGCAGACTTGATTGAGTGCGCGGACGATGCCTCTGTGCCACCTTGGCTCTCCTCCTCTTGCAGGCCCATCGATCGGGTGAACGCCCAACTGATTACCCTACCGACCGGGCGGGGGCAATGAAAATCATCCCGCGATAGCAATGACTCGAAATCCGAATACGTGAGGATCTGATTCACGGCATGGTCGTTAGTGCTCATCGGAGATGCGCCTGACCCAAAGCCAAAGCGCGTAGCCGAACGCTGCCGCAACGCCGAAGAAACGAATCGCCCAGGATGAATCCCCCTCCAAGAGCGCCGCCACGAATCGTAGCCAGAACCAGAGCGACACGAACCCGAGGAAGAAGCATCCGATCGCGGCAATTGCAGGATGGGGCTTGCCCGGTCTCCCCTGACTCGTATCCGGCAACCGGTAATCCAACGTCGGATGCGCTTGCTCATCGTCGGGCATCGTCTGCTCCCCGTTCCCTCTTGTGGCGTCAAGCCTTGCATCGGTGGGCCGACCCGCGTCTCCTTGGGGAGGCGCTTTGATGGCTTCTCGCGGCGCATCTGGGGGATTGCCGCATGTTATCGAAGCTGGAGGTTCCTCGGCTTCAGGTCCCAGTAATAAATCCCGTGCTGCTGCTTTAAGCCCCAAAAGATATCGCGGGCAATTGGGAAATCATCACCAAAATCCTCTTCGACGCTGGTCCACCAGGTTGCCATCGCGTCTTCGGTAAAGTCGTTTGGCCGATCAACGGTGGCGGCGGCAAAATCCAGTAGAAAGGGCTTCATTACGATGGAGATTTCCAGCACGTGGAGCTTTTCGCTGTACGTCATAAGGGTCGGAACATAAGGGTCGGAACCGACAAGCCAAGGAACTTATCAACCCGGTTCTGGTAGAGCCGCTTGTAGGCAGCCAGTTCCCGTTGAAAGCTCTCGGGATTCTTGTGGATTTTGACGGCGTTTGCTACTGAAGGGTGGGCGTAGACCACGCCATCGACGCCCCAGCCCAGTAGTTCCAACGGCTGGCCTGTACCGATATACTCGCTGGCGATCCGTGGCGCGTTCGGGTGATAGGTGAGATACATGACCGACACTCAGGCGACGACAGAACACTACTCCGCCGAAATCGACATGTGGATTGACTGCGGCGAGTACGGCCAAGTGCCCTTGGAGCAGGCCGCATCAACGTTCGTCATCACGGCACTTCCCGTGAGCATACCCGCTTGCATCGCGCGCATCGTTTTGATGATCGACGGCAGGCGCCACGAGCGCCCAGTCCGCCTTGTGAGCGGCCTATCGCCCGGCGTACGAAAGGCGATGATCTCCGCCCATGACGACGTAGCGCCATTTTGAGCCAACGTGGCAGCGCACGATCGCGCGCCACGGCCCAGCCCTCTCAAGAATCCGCAATAGGCTGCGCTTACATCCCCAGCATCGCCGCCAGCCGCAGCACCTCCGCCACGCTCCACGCCTGCGCGCAGCACCCCAGCGGCCGCTGCGGCTCGTCCCCGTCGTAAACCTCCGCGATCTGCCCGATGCACCCCCGGTCGTGCATCTGGTTGATCAGGGGCGCCAGCCACTCGCGGGCCTGGTGCTCGGCCTGCGGCGAAAAGTCGTTCACCTTCAGATAGGCCTCGAGGAAGCCGCCGATCAGCCAAGGCCAGACCGTCCCGTTGTGATACGCGCCGTCGCGCTGCCAGCGGTCACCCGTGTATCGCCCGATGTACCGCGGGTCCGACTTGGCGAGCGTCCGCAGCCCATGGGGCGTCAAGAGCTCCCGACGACAGACCTCCACCACGGCCGATTGCTGATCGCGAGTCAGCGGCGAATGCGGCAGGCTCACCGCGAAGATCTGGTTTGGACGCAGCGACGTGTCCCGCGCGTAAGAGTTGGGCGACCCGGTCACCACGTCCGCCAGCCCGCGGAAGGGCGAGAGGTAAAACGCCTTGCGGAACGTCTTCTCCACTTTGTCCGCCAGCTCATGCTCGCCCAGCAGGCGCAGCGCGTTGTACCAAAGGGCATTGATCTCGACCGGCTTGCCTTGACGCGGCGTGAAGGACACATCGCCGATCTTGGCATCCATCCACGTGAGCTGCGTGGTCGCATCCCCCTGGGTGATCAGCCCGTCGGCTTCGTCCATCCCGATGTGATAACGCGTGCCGCCCTTGTACCCGCGGAGGACCTCACGGCAGGCCGGCAGCAGCGTCTGATCGAACGTCTTCTGATCCCCGCTGTACGCCAGGTACTCAAAGCACGCGTGGACGAACCAGAGGCTGGCGTCTACCGTGTTGTACGCGGGCTCGTTCGTGTAATCGTCAAACTTATTCGGGATCATCCCCTCGCTGACATACTGGGCGAAGACGGAAAGAACCTGGCACGCCTCGGTGAACCGCCCGGTCACCAGCAGCAGTCCCGGAACCGAAATCATCGTGTCCCGGCCCCAGTCGGCGAACCAGGGGAAGCCGGCCAGCACCGTGGTACCGGCCTTGCCATCCGGGCGATTCCGGAGCACCACGAAATCCGCCGCCGCCCGGAAGAGTCGCTGGATCGTCGAGGATGCTTCGCCCGTCACCGCCGGCGACGCGATGGCCTTCGGCAGGTCCTGCTGCTCGCCCTTTTCGCGCCGGATCTGCTCCCCCCGCGGCCCGCGCGGCGCGACCAGGCGATTCGCCGGCCGGGTGGCGTCCGGGTGGCGTTGCAGCTCGGCATCCCAGTCCCGCGACGCCGGGTCCGCCAGACCAGCCCAGAGCGTGATCGACATCTCTCCCGTGCCCTCGAAAACGAACCGCCCGGGATTGAACAGGTCCTCCGTGTCATCCTGTCCGCGCTCGGTTTCCACCGGATACTTGTGGTTCCGCCACCAATCGGCCTGCTCGCGGAAGGCGCCCCAGTTGGCGCGCAGGTGAAGCTGGTGATGGCCATCCTCCACCTTGACGTGCGGGCCGGACGAGACGGTGCGAAACGGGAAGTCCGTACCCCGTCGCAAGGAATGAAAATCCCGCATCGCGACGAACGGCAACAGCTCGAACCGCACCACTCGCGGCGCGTCCGGCCGGATCGTGTACCGCACCCCCGCGACATTCTGTCCCCAGACCAATTGCAATTCTTTGACAACTTCGATGCCTTCAACGTCATACGTCCACCGCGCGACCTGTCCCAGGTCGAATTGCCGCAGGTAGCGGTCGCCGCGGGGGTGGATGGCGCCCCCTTCGAAGACGTTGACGGACAGCTCCAGCAGGCGGTCGGTCCTGCCGTCGAGGCAAAGGATCTCGCCCAGGCGCGACAGGGTGATCATCCGTCCCAGCGGCGGATGCGTCGCGGCACAGAGGATGCCGTGATATCGCCGGGTGTTGCAACCCAGCACCGTCGAAAACGAAAACGCGCCCATGCCGTTGGTCAGCAGGTACTCCTGCGCAAGGTGCGGCTGAAGCTCGCCATGGGTGGGAAGGTGGTAGAGAAAGGGAGTTACAGGCATGGGAAGGGGAGTTGGAATAACCGATGGGGCAGGGATTGTCATCTCGGCCGTAGCAGGCATCTGAAGTTCGATCGGGTGGCCGGTGGGGGCGGGATGAAGCTTCGTGGCGCTCATGATTATCGGGCCTTGCGGATCGTCCCAAAAGATGCGGATTGACAGGCCCCAACGGCAGAGATAGTTTGAATTGCGACCCGCTCAAAAGGCACATTTCGCCGGCCTCGGGGAGACGTTCGATGGACATCCAGAATCCGGGAGACGTACAGCCGGACGACGCGCGAAGGGCCTTGGCGCTTCAGCCCTCTGTTGCCGGCCCCACAACCGCGCTCGTGCAGCACCAGGGGTTGAGCGTGCCCGAGCTGGGCTCGCCGCGGGGCAACCCGCTGCTGATCGTCTGGCGGCGGCGGGCGATCGTGCTCGGCGCGACGGCGTTGTGCGTGCTGGGGGCGTGGATCACGTATCTTTGTTCCAGCCGGGTGTATCGCAGCGAAGCGCGGCTTTACGTGCAGATGCCGGGGAGCAATCCCGCGGCGCTGGCCACGTCCGACGCCAACACCAGGGGCGCGACGCAGGCGGGTCTCCAGACGCAATGTGAGCTGATCAAGTCGGCGGCGGTGCTGGCGAAGGTGGTTTCCACCCTCCAGGACAAGGGTTTGAAGATCCTCCAGGATCGAAGTCATCGCCTGGCGACGCTCAAGGACAACTTGGCCGCCAGCGCCGGGCGCGATAGCGACATCATCACGGTCACCTACGACTCGCCGTACGCCGACGAGTCGCAGGCGGTGTTGACCGAGGTGATCGCGACCTACGCCGGCTTCCACACGACCGAGCGCCGCGCGCGAGTCGCCGAGCTCGAGCGCTGGCGCGACCGCCAGCAATCGGAACTGGCGAAGAAGCAAAAGGAATTGCTGGAGTTCAAGAAGGCCAACGGTCCGCTGTCGCTTACGGGCGAGGGGGGCGGCAACCTGGCGATGCAGAAGCTGGCGAGCCTGCAGCAGGCGATCACGCAGGCTCGGATCGACGCGGTGAACGAGAAGACCGCCCACGACGCCGCCCGCGCCATGATGGAAACGCCCCAGCGCTTCCGCCAGCTCGTGGACAGCCTGCGGGCGCAGGGGATGAGCAGCGGGGACGCGGACGAATCGTCGCTGCGGGCGCAGCTCCTGGCGATGGAGCAGCAGTTGGATCAGCTCCGAACGCGCTTCGGCAGCGCGCACCCGTCGATCCTCGCCGCCGAGGCGAGCCTGGCGAGCCTCAAGGCGCGCCTCGGAGACCTCGACCGCACGCTCGCCCAGACCTACGTCCTGACCCTCGAGCAGAAGGTGAACGCCGCGAAGAACCGCGAGCAGGCGCTGTCGGCCGCGTACGAGGAGCAGCAAAAGGCGGCGATCGCGCTCAATGCCAGGGCCGCCGAGCAGGAGCAGATCGACGCCGAGATCAAGCGCCTCTCGGGCGCGGTCGAGAAGGCCGAGATGCAGATCGTGGACGCCAGCTCGGCCCAGAACGCCGGCAGCGCGCCCACCGTCCAAGTCCTCGACGAGCCCGGCGTGCCCACGTCGCCGATCCGTCCGGTGCGCGGCACGATGCTGCTGCAGGGACTGATCATCGGGCTGCTCCTCGGGTGCGCAGCGGCGGTCGTGCGCGACATGACCGATCAGAGCCTGCGCTCGACCGAGGACGTGACGGCCACCCTGGGCGTGCAGATGCTCGGATCCGTGCCGCACATGCCTGGCCCACAGAGCCCCTTGGCCCAAGGGCGGAAGGTGGAGCTCGAGCCGGCCGGGGACGTCGCCGAGACCTACCGCACGATCCGCACGGGCGTCTTCTTCGGCACGCCCGAGCGCGAGAGCCGCACGATCCTCGTGGCCTCGCCCGCTCCCGGCGACGGGCGGAGCACGGTCGCCAGCAACCTGGCGATCGCCATGGCGCAGGCGGGCAAGCGCGTGCTCCTGCTGGACGCCGACTTCCGCCGCCCGGTGCAGCATCGCATCTTCGAGATCCGTCCGGGCACCGGCCTTTCGAGCGTCATCGCCGGACACGAACCGGTCGAAAAGGCGATCCAGCCGACGGGCGTGAAGGGGCTGGACATCCTGCCCGCCGGGCCCGTGCCAGCCAACCCGTCCGAGCTCCTGAACAGTCCGTCCTTCGGCGAGCTCCTGGAGGAGTTGAGCGTCCGGTACGAGCACGTCGTGCTGGACTCGCCGCCGGTCATGGCCGTCGCCGACGCGCGGATCCTCGCGGCCATGTGCAGCGTGAGCGTGCTGGTGCTGCGGGCGGCGACCACGACGCGCCGGGCCGCGACCCACGCCAAAGGGGCCCTGCACAGCGTCGGGGCGCACCTGCTCGGCGTGGTCGTCAACGACGTCCCGCGCGCACGGGACAAGTACGGCGAGTACGGCGGATACGGCGGCTACCGCGCCAGCTACAAGCCCGACGCGCCGGCGGAGCGCGGCGCGTCGTCGTCCATGGTGCCGGCGCGGTCATTCCTCGACTTGCGACGCAAGTAAATGAATGGAAACGCCGGGTGGCATGGGGCAAACTCGTTTGCCCGTGGTCTTCCGCCGTCCGGCGCCGAACTCGAACAGAATCCCTGTTAAATCCACATTACTTGTGCTGGGCGAACAACCACTTCGGCAATTCAGGTTCGGAATACGCCTTGTCCCACGAGTTGTGACCGACACCGGGATACTCCGTGTACTTCGGTTGGCCGCCGGCGGCTTCGAGGGCTTTGATCATGTTCCGCGAGCGTGCGGTCGGGACGGTGGGATCGGCGCCGCCGTGGAAGCACCAGATCGGGATGTCCTTGATGGTCGGGGCGGTGGATTCATCCGCGCCGCCGCAGACGGGCACGGCCGCGGCAAATAAGGTCGGGTGGCGCGCGATCACGTCCCACGTACCGTACCCGCCCATCGACAGGCCGGTGATGTACAGCCGCTTGTCGTCGAGCTTGAACTCCTTGCGAAGCTGGTCGAGAACCTCCAGCGCCAGGCGCATGGGCGTCGACGGCTCCTTGCCCATCGAGCCCTTCTTCGCCGCCCAGTCCATGTTCGCCCAGCGGTAATCAAAGAAGTCGTCGGTATCGAGCGCGATCGCGTGCGTCAGCCCCTGGGCGCTCGACCGAAAGTCGAATTCGAGGACCGAGTGGGGCGTCACCGTATATTCGAACGCCGCCTTGGCGCGGAGATCGCCGGTGAGCGTGAGGGTCGTGCCATCATCCGAAACGGCAAGCGTCCCCTTGCCCATGCGCTTGCTGAAATCAAGCTTGCGCAGGTCGATGTGGCCCTGGTCGTGCGGGACGCTGGCTTCGTAGATAGTCAGGTTGCGGAACTCACCGACGGGCGGCGCGGTGGCCTTGGCGGCGGCGGCGTTGGTGAAGGACAGGTAATGCTTGGCGCCGGTGGGCAGCTTGGCGAGCTCGATCTTGTAATGCTTCCACTGGCCGGCCCCGGATTGGGCGTAGTCGTTGTAATCCGCGTTGAGTCCCTTGGCCGTCCCGTAGACCTGGAACATCGGCCGCACGGCCGGACATTGCGGGGCCAGGATGAAACAGGGGTGCTCGTTCTGCACCGAGTCCTTCGCCCAGTGAAGCGCGTCGCGCACCTGGGCGGCGTTGTTGTCCCCACGCTCCCCGGCGCCGTGCAGGAAGAGGATCAGCGGATACGCCTTTGAAGCGTCATAGTTCTTCGGCTTGTAGAGGCGGTAAAGCAGGACGTTGCCGTCGGCGTCCTTGTACTGGCGCGGCTCAAAATCACTGAGCTGGGCGGCGCGGGCCGTGGTGACGAACGTGAGGAGGAGTACGGAGACGAGTGTTCTCATGCGTGGCCTCTGATGGACGTTCGTTCATCCTACCCGTTGAGGTCGGGGACGTTTAGCTTGCGTTCTCCCTCTCCCGCGGGTGATCTTGGGTGTCCATCGCCAACACGCGTAACGCCCGCGGGAGAGGGCCGGGGTGAGGGCAGTGTCAGACGCGGGCTGCCGTCCGAATCTGCCCTCACCCATCTCTCTCCCAGATGCGTTGCGAAATTTGGCAAACGAAGACCCAACGTCGCCCCCGCCGAGAGGAGACCAGCCTGCGGCGAGATTCAACATGCCCCGATGGGTTCGATAGGGATGATTGCCCGCGGCGGATCGGTTATCATTTTCCGCCCCGTCACGCTCGTGCCCGCCTGGCCGGGCGGCGTGTGGAAGGCAAACTCTCTATCTTTACAATGACAGGAGCAATCTCATGGGTCGTTTGACGAAGGGGCAGCAGAACTGGTTGATCCTCTCCACCGCCACCGCCGCCCTGGCGATCGGCGGGGTCCTCACCCGCGCGCCCATGGCCCGCGCGGCCGACGACGCAAAGGGCGTGCAATTCTTCGAAGCAAAGGTTCGTCCGATCCTGGCGGAACACTGCGTGCGCTGCCACGGCGAGGAGAAGCACAAGGGCGACCTGCGCCTGGACACCCGCGAGAACCTCCTAAAGGGCGGCAAGGACGACAACGACAAGCCCCAGAAGGTGGTCGAGTTGGGAAACCCGGACAAGTCGCTCATGATCGAGGCGATCGGGTACAAGAACGAGGACATCCAGATGCCCCCGCCCAAGAAGAAGGTCTCCCAGAAGCTCACCGACGAGCAGATCAGCACGCTCAAGGAATGGGTCAAGATGGGCGCGCCCTACGGCGCCAAGCCCGTCGAGGCCACGACCAAGGAATAACCCGCTGTGCGGGAAGCTCCAAGCTTCAAGCATCAAATTTCAAACGAATTTCAAATTCCAATGGACCAATGACCCGAACGCCCCCGCGCGGCGCGTTTGGGTCATTGGCATTTTCGATCATTGGTTCTTGTTTGAGATTTGATGTTTGATCATTGGTGCTTCATCGATTTTCCTGTCGTGTCGCCCCGCGCACTTTGAAGCCGCACCGCCGAATCCCTATCTTTCCCCCATGCCCGCAACGACCGCCGACATCGTGCAGGGAGATTGCCTGGAGATCCTGGCGGATTACCCGGCCAACCACTTCGACCTGATCTTCACCTCCCCGCCCTACGCCGACCGGCGCGCCAGGACCTACGGCGGGATCAGGCCCGAGCGATACGTCGAGTGGTTCGCCCCGCGCGCCGAGCAACTCCGCCGCGTGCTCAAGCCGACCGGGACGTTCATCCTGAACATCAAGGAGAAGGTCGAGGGCGGCGAGCGCCACACCTACGTGCTCGAGCTGATCCTCGCGCTCCGCCGGCAGGGATGGCTCTGGACCGAGGAGTTCATCTGGCACAAGCGCAACTGCCACCCGGGCAAGTGGCCCAACCGCTTTCGCGACGCGTGGGAGCGCTGCCTGCAGTTCAACAAGACTCGAAGGTTCAAGATGAACCAGGACGCCGTGCGCGTGCCGATGGGCGACTGGGCCGGCAAACGCCTGGCGAAGCTGGGCAGGAACGACGTCGTGCGGTTCAACTCATCCGTCGGCAGCGGCTTCGGGAAGAACATCGCCAACTGGGTGGGGCGCGACCTGGCCTACCCGTCCAACGTGCTGCACCTCGCGACCGAGTGCGGCAACAAGAACCACAGCGCCGCGTTCCCCCGGTCGCTGCCGCAATGGTTCATCCGGCTCTTCACCGACCCGACCGACCGCGTGCTGGACCCGTTCGTCGGCAGCGGCACCACCAGCGTCGCGGCGCTGGAACTGGGGCGAGCGTCCGTAGGCATCGAGATCCAGTCAACCTATTGCGACGCCGCGCGCAAGGCCCTGCGCCGGATCAAACCCGCCGACGAATTATTCGCGCTGGCGTAGGTTCCGCTTCGCCGGATGGAGCCCCAGGCGAGGGACGAGACTAAGATTCTGTTACGCGAGCTTAATTTACTGTTCCTCGAGCGCAACCCCCTCCTGCTCCAGGACACGCAGCGCCCGCTTGTTGCCGAGCCGGGCGGCCGTCCGCATCAAGACGATGGCCGCGGGACGGTCCTGGTTGACGTGCTCCCCTTTGAGCAGCAGCCTTGCCAGAAGAAGTTGGGCGTCGGATACGTTGGCGTCCGCGAGCCGTTGCAGTGTTGCCAATCCAGTCTTCTCTGCCGGCGCGATACCAAATGCCCCAGTCACTTGGCCGTAAGCCCAGTCGGCCTCGGCCGTGCGGTTGCCCATCGAGATGGCCCGTCGCAGCATATGCCGGGAGAGCACTCGGTCCTGCTTGAGGCCGGCGAGTTCCAGTTCCAGCGCCATCGCGTACTGCTCCAATAAAGAGGGCTCGCTCATGAGCGCCCCGCGCTGGAATAGCTCGACGGCCTTGGTCAAATCGGGTGTCCTGCCAAACAGGTACGCTTCGACCAACATCCGCATGGCTTCCGGATCTCCCGCGTCGCTCGCCTGCGTGACGTATTGCAGGGCCTTTTGGCCGTCGCCGCGCGCCTGATAGGTATTCGCCAGCACGACCAATCCACGCAGCATGCCGTGATCCACCGCGCGCTGGGCCAGCACCTCCGCACGTTCGAGGTCCGGCCGCACGCCCGGCAATCCGATGCTGTACACGAGTCCAAGTTGACTCGTAGCCAGCATGTCACCCTTGACCGCTGCCCGCCGGATCAGTTCCACGCCGCGGGGCACGTCTCTCGTCACCAGTGATGAACCTTCGCACAACAGGGTCCCGTAGAGTGCCATCGCCGGCGGATACTCCTTCTCGACCGCGCGCCGCAGCCCGTCCACCCAATCGAAGTCCTTCACCCGTCCGTCCACGCCAAACTTTCCGGTCCAGAACAGCCACCGCACGTCCTCCGGATTCGCCCTGGCACGCGCAACCGTTCGCGCAACGGCACCGTCCGACGGCCGCGCTCCAAACCTGTAAAGCCAATCGTGGAACTGGCGAAGGTCTCCCTGCGCCTGGGCGGCGTCCGCCGCCGCGGCCGACTTGTCATCGGCGAACGACGAAAGCGTCGCACACGACGCCAGCAGGAAGAACGCGAAGATCACGTGATAACGCATGGCTCCCCCCTCTTCTCACCGGGAACGGGCCGCAACGACATGCCGGCGACACAAGGTTGACTCTCCCGAGAATCCGTCATTGTCCTCCGCCGGCTCTGCTTCGGTATCACTGCGCTTTAAAGCCAAGCCCTTGCTGTTCCAATTCGCGCTGGGCGCGTTTGTCGCCGTGCTCGGCGGCCATGCGGATCAGGGCAATCGCGGTCTTCTCATTCCGCTTGACGTACTCACCCTTGATCAGAATCCTTGCTAGCAGCAACTGGGCGTCCGTCTCGCCCGCGTCCGACATCCGTTGCAATGTGGCCAGCCCAGCCGTCTTATCGTCTTCCACACCGAATGCCCCTGTCACCTGCCCGTATGCCCAATCCGCCTCGGCGGCTGGGTTTCCCATCGAGATGGCGCGCTGCAGCAATTGCCGTGAGAGCACCCGGTCCTGCTTGAGTCCGCCTAATCCAAGTTCCAGCGCCATGGCGTACTGCTCCATGAACGCCGGCTCACCCAGGAGCGCCCCGCGACGTAGCAATTCAGCGGCCTTTGTCGGATTGGGCGTCTTGCCGTACAGATACACGTCAACGGTCGCACTGATCGTCTCGGGGTCGCCGATCTCGACCGCCCGCCAGATGTATTGAGTAGCCTTCGGTTCGTCGCGCTTGGAATAGATCTTCGCGAGTACGCCGACGCTGCGAAGCATTCCGTGATTCACCGCGCGTTGTGCGAGGGATTCGGCCCGTTCCAGGTTGGCTGGGACGCCGGGCAGGCCCCCCGCATAAGCGATGGCCAAGAGGTGCATGGCCAGCGCATCCCCCTTCGCCACCGCCCGCCGCGTTAGTTCCAACCCGCCGGGTACATCTGTCGCGGGACGCTCCGACCCGCCGTACAACACCGCTCCGTAAAGCGCCATCGCCGGCGGATATTCCTTCTCGGCAGCCCGCCGTAGGCCGTCGAGCCAATCGAAGTCCTTCACCCGTTCGTCCACGCCCCACTGCCCGGCCCAGAACAGCCAGCGCACATCATCCGGGCTCGCCTTCGCGCGCGCAACGGTCCGCGCGACCGCCTCGTCCGACGGGAGGTCGCCGAACTTGTACAGTCGTTCGTGGAACTGGCGAAGGTCCTCCTCGGCCTGGACGGCGTCCGCGTCCGCGTCGGCGAACGACGCAAGAGTCGCGGATAACGCCAAGAACAGCAGTGAGCCCACCAACAAATATCGCATTGCTTCCTCTGAAATACGCGCTTCATCTTACCAACGCTTGGGCCTCCATCCAGCGGAGACAAGAGGGAATTCCGGCCCATTGGGGCGCTGCCCCAAACCCCGCCTACACCCGCCCAAAAGCCCGCAGCCGTCCACCCTCTGCGGAGGATCGAGGCGGATCGCCGGCGCCGACCGCAGGGCAGACCGCGGCCGTTTGGATCATTGGCATTTCGAATTTGACCCTTCGTTTGAGATTTGATGCTTGGATCTTGGAGCTTGCGCCTTAGGAGGGTGGACGGCTGCGGGCTTCGCGGGACGGTGTAGGCCGGGGCTTGGGGTAGGAACCCCAATGGGCCGGAATTCCAACTTAACTCAACCGGATGGAGGCCCAGGCGCATGCGCGTCTTGCTGAAACCTCACCGGCATTGTCCGGCGCGAATCACGGCGCGCTCCAGATCTTCTCCTTCTTCTTCCCGTCAGGCGTCTTGGACAGGACGATCGCGCCGGCATCTTCACCACCGTTGATCAGGACCGTCTCGGCCGTTCGCGTCTTTAGATCCAGAAAGTTGTGGGCGAGCGAACTGAACATCCCGGCACTGTGGCGAGAGCCTCCGTTGACGTACATGCTTGCTTCGTCCCGTTTGGCAGCCAGGTACACTACGCCACCGTCGATCGGCTGGGACGAGCCCAGCGACAAAACGCTCACGCCCTTATCGTTCGAAACCGAGAAGATGACGTTCCCCGCATCATCGGTGACGCGCAGTTCCTTGGCGGTCACCGTCTGGAACTCAGGCGATTCCAGCTTCTCCTTCGCCCCGAGCACGAGGTAAGCCAACATGGACGTCGCCAGGAGAACGCAGAACGTGCGCCAGCGGCGCCGCGAGCGTTGTAACGATGAGATTGCCCGATCCATCTGATCGAGCCGCATATCCAGTGGAATTGCATTGGCGTCATCGGTCATAGGTTCCTCCTTTGCCAGTTCGACAAGGTCGTTGCGCCGCAACGCGGAGCAGTGAATTGGGTTGGAACGATCACTCTTCCATCACGACCCGGAACCCGACGTGATGAGTGCCGCCATAGTCAAACCAGTCAGGGTCCTTCGGCTCCTGCGGATCGTTCTTCTGCCAGTCCGGGGAATACGGCTCGCGCGCCGCGCTGTGGACATCTTTGGCGTCATCCTTGTACGACCCGCCGGCGAGAACGCCCTCGTGGTCCCTCGGGTCACGGATCACGTACTCGCCGACGTTGCCAAGCATGTCGTAGAGACCCCAGGCGTTGGGCTTCTTCTGACCGACCGGGTGACGATGTCCGTCGGAGTTGCGGTCGAACCAGGCGACGGCGTCCAGGGCCTTCGGGTCGGGCTTGAGCGGCGGTCCGCCCGCGCGGCAGGCGTATTCCCACTCAGCCTCGGTCGGCAGGCGGAACCGCTTGCCCGTGTTCTTGGAGAGCCACGCGCAATATTTCAAAGCGGCTCGGAAGCGGATGTTGTCCGCCGGGTAGCCGGCGCCTTGTTCGGGCTCGTCGGCGTACGGGGGAAAATAGGTCGGGCCGGTGCGCGTTTTCTGCCACCCTCTCCACTCCTGCCGTTCCTTTTGCTGCTGCTCCCTGCTCAGGTCGAGGCCGAACGCGAAAATAAAGTACTCGTCCCACCGCGTCTCAAATTTGCTGATCCAGATCGACTTGATCGCCTGCTCGTGGTCCTTCCCGTCCGCGCCTTTGATGGTGATCTTGCCCGGCGGTAGTTGGACCAGTTCGATCTTCGGCCCCTCGATGTCCGGCAAGCGAATCGCGACGCTCTGCGTCTTGAGCTTCGGCGGCTCGGCAGCGGGTGCGGCCGTGCGTGGCGCAACGAGTACGAGCAGCGTCACCATCGTCCAGGCGGTCGAGGGCATGGTTCGCATTGCCGTATTCCTGACCTGCTCGTGTTGCTATCGGTTAAGGGCGTTCAGCAGAATCCGGTGCCGCCAGCGGCAGACGCGCACTTACGGCGCGCTCCAGATCTTCTCCTTCTTCTTCCCATCAGGCGTCTTGGAGAGGACGATCGCGCCGGCATCTTCACCACCGTTGATCAGGACCGTCTCGGCCGTTCGCGTATTTAGATCCAGAAAGTTGTGTGCGAGCGAGCTGAACATCCCAACGCTGTGGCGAGAGCCTCCGTTGACGTACATGCTTGCTTCGTCCCGCTTGGCGGCCAGATAGACTGAGCCACCGTCGATCGGCTGGGACGAGTTCAGAGACAAAATGCTCACGCCCTTCGTGTTTGAAACGTAGAAGATCACCTTGCCCGCATCATCGGTGACGCGCAGCTCCTTGGTGGTCACCGTTTGGAACTCAGGCGATTCCAGCTTCTCCTTCGCCCCGAGCACGAGGCACGCCAAACCGGACACCGCGAGGAGAGTGGAAAACGTGCGCCAGCGGCGCCGCGAGCGTTGCAACGATGAGATTGCCCGATCCATCTGATCGAGCCGCGTATCCAGTGGAATCGCTTCGGCGTCATTGGTCATAGGTTCTTCCTTTGCCAGTTCGACAAGGTCCTTGCGCCGCAACGCGGAGCAGTGAATTGGGTTGGAACGATCACTCCTCCATCACGACCCGGAACCCGACGTGGTGGACGTCGTAGATGAACCAATTCGTGGACTTGGGATCTTGCGGATCATTCTTCTGCCAGTCGGGCGAGTACGGCTCCCGCGCGGCGCTGTGGACGTCCTTCGCCTCATCCGTGTAGGAGCCGCCCGCGAGCAGCCCCTTGTCATCCTTAGGGTCACCGATAACGTATTCGCCAACATTGCCGAGCATGTCGTAGAGTCCCCACGCATTGGGCTGTTTCTGTCCCACGGGATGGGGCCTGTGTTCGGCGTTGCCTTTGAACCAGGCGACCTTATCCAACTCCTTAGCGTCGGGCTTGAGCGCCGGTCCGCCGGTGCGGCAGGCGTATTCCCATTCAGCCTCGGTCGGCAGGCGGAACTTCTTGCCCGTGTGCTTGCTAAGCCAGGTGCAATACTTCACCGCGGCCTGGAAGTGGACGCAGTTGGCCGGGTAACCGCCGATGCCCAGCGATTCGCCCCATGGCGGCATGTATGGCTGTTCGGGTCGCTCGTCCAGCCCCCGCCAGCGCTGCGATGCGCGTTCACTGTCTGCGGAGTGCCACCACGCCCGCCACTCCTTCTCGCTCATGTCCAATCCCAACCAGAACACGTTGTACTCGTCCCACCGCGTCTCGTAGCGGGCCATCCAGACCGGTTTGATCTCATGCTTGTGGGCCTTGCCGTCCGGCCCCGTGAGCAGGATCGTGCCGGCCGGGAGCTGGACAAGTTCGATGGCGCGGCCGTGCTCGCCGCCAACCCACGGGGTGTCCCGCACGACCTTGACCGGCACAGTCTGCGTCTTGAGCTTGGGCGGATCGGCGGCGGGTGCGGCCGCGCGCGCGGCAGCAACGACGACGAGCAGGGTCAACATCGTGCACCCGATCGAGGGCGTGATTCGCATTGCCGGACTCCTGGCCCATTCGCCCCCCCATGGGCGGACAGCGTTCAACGGAATGCCGTGTGGACACTCCATTAAGCCGGGATTGTACCGCCGGTTCCACTGTGCCGAACGGGCGCATCCCTCGCCGCCCGGCACAAACGTCGCTTGCGGTTTCGCGCATCGGCCCGCGCGGCCCGCAGACTCGAGTGTTCCGCGGCACAGCCAAACCTACATCTGCCGCAGGATCGCGTTCGTGACCCCCTTGGGGTCGCGGAAAAAGTGCGGCGTCCACACGCGGTGCAGTCGCCAGCCCTGCGACTCGTGGATGCCCGTGCGGAACACGTCCCACTCGACCGGGTCCTCCACGTTGGCAAAGCGCGTGGCGTCGCAGAGCAGGCCCAGCGCCGCCGGGTCGCCCGTCTTGGGATTCCGCAGCGACAGGTCCACCATGAAGCCGTCATTGCCCCAGTAGACATCGCTGCCGACCTGGTGGGCGGTGGAGAGTTTCTCGGCCAGCGACTCGGCGAAGACGGACGGGGTCCGCGTCGGACGCTTGCGGACATCGGGCGTCGGGACGGGCGGCGGAGTTTGCTCCTGGGGGGCCGGCTGGGCTTGCGGGTCGCCCAGGACGCCGTCGCCGGTCTGCGCCGCCACCAGCTCGGCCCGCAGGGCTTCCGGGGTCGTGACCTCGGGCGTCTCCTGGTCGTCCTGGCGATACGCGGCCGAGACCTCCTCGGCATACTTCAGGTAAGAGAAGAGCAGCCACCCGCCGCTGGGGGTCTGGCCCGCGGGGATCGGCGGCAACGCGCGGTACACGTCGGCCGGTATCGACGTCACCAGGTGCACCGCCTCGCGGGCGCGGGTCACCAGGACGTTCAGCCGCCGCCCCCCGCCCGGCATGCCCAGGGGGCCAAAGCGGCGATAGAATCGCCCGCTGGCATCCGGGCCGTAAGTCGTGCTGATGATCATGTGGTCGCGCTCGTCGCCCTGCACGTTCTCCAGGTTCTTCACGAACAGGCCCTCGAACGATCCCTTGCCCTGCCGGCCGCGCGCGTCGGAGAGCTTCCGGGCGAACCGCTCGTCCTCGACAGCGGCCTCATCCAGCTTTTCCACGATCAGGTCCCGCTGCTGCAGGCTGAAACAGGCGATGCCGATCGACGGCGGCTCTTTGCCCTTGAGCAGGCCCCTGACCAGTTCGACCACCTTGAGCGCCTCCGCCTGGTTCTCCCGCTTCTGATAAACCCCCTCCGCCCGGTGGAGGAGCAAGGGGGCCGTCTGAGGTCGATTGGAGGGATGTCCAGGAATCGCCTGCAGCCTCCTCCCATAAAAATGCTCATTCGAAAATTCGATGAGTTCGGCGCTGCGGGAGCGATAGTGCACGTCGAGGTAGCAGTGGTCGATGGAGAGGTTCAGGGAGGCGGCGAGGAGGTCCTCGATCTCCCCCTGTTGCGCCTCGAACAGTTGCTGGTCGGTCTCTATCTCCTCGTCGTTAATCTGGGCAAGCGCGGATTCGAAGAAACGGGTCGGGGGGAGCTGTTTCGGGTCGCCGGCGATGACCACGCGCTGCCCCCGGGTGAGGACGGGCAGGGCCTCCTCCAGGCGGCACTGGGAGGCCTCGTCGAAGATGATGACCGAGAAGACCTCTTTGCGCGGGAAGAGCTGGGCGACGGTCTCGGGGCTGGCCATCCAGACGGGGCAGACGTCGAAAAGGGGGTCCCCGCCGTCGGTCTTCTGTCCGGCGGCCAGGACCTGTCGGAGGCGCATGGCGCGCTCGCCGCGCATCGTCAGGCGGCGCTTGAGCTCGGCGCCCATGGGGCCCAGGCGCGAGCCGGTCGAGGCCAGGAGGCGTTCCTTCTGCTTGGTGGTCCACTGGTGGAGGATGACGTCGCGCACCAGGTCGCGCTTGCGTTCTTCAAGCTTGCGGTAGCGGTCGAAGGCGCCCGAGACCCGCTGGGTGTCGACGTCCTGGAGGCGCGGGTCGGCGGCCAGGCGCCGGGCGATCTCGGCGGCCAGGGCCGCCTTGCGGATCGCGCTGACTGCGGCCTGCGGATCGACCGGCCGGCGGTCGCAGAGGGTGAGCACGGGGTCGCGCAGGGTCGGCGGAAGCTTGGCCAGGGCCCCACGGACGCGCAGGATGCTCTCAACCTCGTCAGCGCGGTCGGCAAGGGTTCGGACGGTCTCGCAGGCCACCCCGCCCTGTCGCAGCGAGTCGTCGAGGGTCGCCAGCCAGTCGGCCGCGACCAAACGGGTTGAGACCAGCGAATCAAGGACATTGCGGATCGCATCGGCGCGGCCGGCGGAGAGGCGCAGGCCCTGGATGAGCTCCAGGGCGGCCGACGGCTGGTTGAGGGCCCGCACGAGCTGTGGCAGGAGGGGCTTGAGGACGGGGGACGAGCGGACGGAGTCCAGCAGGTCGAGGAGCTCGCGGTGCTCGTTGAGCGTGCGCTCGATCGTCTCGTCGGCGAGCAGTCCGCCGGCGAACGGCACGGCGTACAACTCGTAGTGGAGCGCCTGGAGGACGAGGCGCGCCCGCAGGCCGAGGAGGAACGTCTTGAGGCGCTGGGCGTTGGGGGCGGAGAGGGCGAGGCCGTAATGCGCCAGCGCCGCCCGCGCGGCGGCTTTGGGCTTGAGGGGGAGGAAGGCGTACCACTTGCCGGCGATGGCGAGGTAGCCCTCGAGGGCGCCGAGCTGGTCGGCGATCTCGGCCATGGCGGGGACGCGCTCGCGGGCGGTCAGGGCGAGCTCGGGGTCGAGCGCGCCCGCGCGCAGCGCCTGGGCCTGCGGTTCGACCTCGGCGAGCTTGCGGCTAACGCGTGACAGCGTGGCCTCGTCCTTGTCGGCCCACCGGGCGCGGACGTCATTGCTGACGTGCTCGGCGGCGTGGGCGAGGCGGTCGGCGAGGGCGGCGCGCGCCTCCGCCTGCTGGCGCAGGTCGACGTTTGCGGCGAAGGGTGGGATGGCCGGGTCGATCGTCGCGTCGGCCGAGGCCGCCGGGTCGACGCAGCGCGCGATCGCGTCGCGCCACTTCTCGGCGGGGGAAGCCATCAGGGTGGAGAGCTCGATCCCGGCGGCCTCGCGCCAGGGGTTGGCCCACCACTCGACCTTTGCCGCCCGGGCGAGGGTCTCATCGAGCATGTGGGCGTGTTCGTCGAGGTCGGCCAGCGCGATCGCGTCGGCCTTGGCTTCCAATCGGGCGAGCTCGGCCGAATCGGGGATTGCCAGCCACCGGCCGACCAGTGTGTGAAAGGAGACGGGCAGTCCGCCGCCGCTGGCGGCGGGGCGCTCGCTCATCAAGGCGTCCCAATAGCCGGTGAGCTCGGCGTGGAGTTGCTGGAGCTCGGCATCGACCCTGGCGAGCTGCGCCTGGGCGTTCGGGTCGGTCTGGACGTCGGACAGGACCTCGAGCTGGTCGCGGATCGTGCGGTAGAGGTCGCGCTGGTCCCGCTGCGGGTCGTGGACGACGGCGACGAGCCGTCCGATTCCCATGTGCTCGAGGCGGTTGGCGACGACGTCGAGGGCGGTGCGCTTGTCGGAGACCAGCAGCACGCGCTCGCCGCGGGCGAGGTGGTCGCCGACGATGTTGGTGATGGTCTGGCTCTTGCCGGTGCCGGGCGGGCCGTGGATGACCAGGCCGCGGGACTCGCGCGAGAGCCGGACGGCGCGCGCCTGGCAGGGGTCGGCCTGGGCGACGAGGCGCTCGTTGGCGAACTGACGCGTCTTGCGCGCCAGTGGCTCGGCGGGGGTCTCCTCGGTCACGGGGCGCGGCGGCGCGTCGAGGCTGACGTTCGCCTGGATGAAGCTCGTGACCGGGCCGGCGAGTGCCTCGCCCGAGGCCATGGCCTGGAG
>DATBFY010000269.1:0-13066 GCA_036558265.1 Tepidisphaeraceae bacterium
CCGCCCACCGCAGTTTCCCTTCTACCGACCACCCGCCGCCCTCTGTGTGCTTCCCGACCGCGCCGCGCAGGACGACCGCCGTGTCGAACTTGAACGGGTGCTTGTCCTTGAACTCCGGCCAGCCCCCTTTTTCCCGATCGGGGATGTACATCTCGAACGTGACGTTGTCCGCGTTGACCTCGAACTCGTAATACCCGGGCTTGTCCGCGGCGGGCTTGAGGAACACCTCGAAGCAATCGTTCTCCCACACCCGCCCGTTGTGTTCGGTCGGGCGCGCGACCAGGTCCGGGTCGTCCATCTCCGCAAAAAAGTAGAAGAACTCGCGATCCCACAGAACCCGCGCCCGCGTGGCGTTCTTCGGTCGACGCTTGTCCGCCGTCCAGGGCATGATGAAGTTGTCGATCACCGGCGCGCGTTTCCATGCCGTCTCGACCGCCTTGCCGTCGATCGTGATCGGAGTGTCAGCGAACTCACAGACGTATTCGGGTGCGCCGCCCGCCTCGTCCAGCAGGATCGGCGACGAGATCGGCGGGGGAGGCGTCGTGGGCGGGTTGGGCGGCGTCCCGCGGCACGCCTCCACAGCCACCAGCAGCCCGATCAGTATCGCCCCGCAACAGAAATGACTGATCTTCATACGTGACCGCTAGCCTACCACCCCTCAAGCCGGCTTCAACTTTACGATCGCCTCGACCTCGACGCTGGCTCCCAGCGGCAAGGCCGCCATCCCCACCGCCGACCGCGCGTGCCACCCCGCCTCCCCAAGCACGTCCACGAACAACTGTGACGCCCCGTTGATCACCAGGTGCTGCTCGCCGAACTCCGGCGCGCTGTTCACGAACCCCAGCACCTTCAGCATTCGCTCGATCCGGTCCAGCGACCCCACCTCCCGCCGCACCAGCCGCAGGATGTTCGCCGCGCACAGCGCCGCCGCCCGCTGAGCCTCCTCCAAGGACACCTCTGTCGGTACCTTCCCCTTGCTGGCCAGCCGCTGGTTCTCGTCGAACGGCACGCACCCGGCCACGTACGCGGTCGTGCCGTCGATCACCACCGGGCGATAGATCGCCCCCGCCTTCAGGTTGCACTCGGGCGAGAACCCCAGCGATTTCATTTTCTGCTCGCGCTCGTTCATGTCGAACTCCTCTCACCGTTTCGGAAGCGCCCGGCGGAAAAAGCTTAGCCAGTTCCCGTGGAAGACCGCATCCACATCCGCGTCCAAATACCCTCGTCCCGACAGGATCGCCCCGAGCTTCTGAATGTCGCTATAGATCCGCAAATCGATCGGCGTCTGCTCGTTCCCGAACCCGCCGTCCAGATCCGTCCCCAGCGCCGCGTGCTTCACGTTCCCCGCCAATTGGCAAACTCGGTCGATATGATCCGCCAGCGCCGCCAGCGATACGACCTCCGGCTTTGTCTGCCGCCGCACCCACCCCGGATACATCATCCACGCGTCCAGTGCCGCCCCGATCACCCCGCCGCGCCCGACGATCCGCCTTATCTGTTCGTCCGTAAGCTGCCGGTCCCCCGGCACCAGCGCCCGGCAGTTGTGATGGCTCGCCAGCACGGGACCATCAAAATACTCGAATGCCTGCGCCATCGACTGGTCCGACAGGTGCGTCACGTCGAGGATCATGCCCAGATCGTCCACCATCCGCAGCAGCTCGATCCCCGCGGCGCTGAGCGGACCATCCACGCCTGTCCCGTACGCGTGCTGCCCGCGGCCATAATGCGCCAGACCCGCCGCACGAAGCCCCGCGGCAAACCACTCAGGCGCTTCTTCGGGCGTCACGATCGGATCCGTCCCCTCCATGCTCAGGATCAATCCCAGCGGCGTGCGCGCCGGATCCCGCTCGTATGCAGCCCAATGGGCGTCCAGCTCACCTGCCGTCCGGATCATCCGGATATGCCCCTGCCGTTCGAGCAACCGGTAATACGCGAGTTGCGCGTGCGCAGCCGCATGGGCCAGCGACGGCACGGCGTAATCCAGGTCCGTCCGCTTATACCCCGCCTTGACTGGCTGATCCGGTCCGCCCCGCGCCAGGAGCGTCCCCACGCACACGGCCACCCCCGCCCGCCTCAGCTCGGGCAGGCTCAGCACGTTGTGGCCCCGGCTGGGCTCGTCCGTCATCTCCGACTCGCGGCGGCGGATCTGGTCCACCTCGAGCGTCAGGTCGCGGTTGAAAAAGACCGCGCTCCAAGCCAGGTCCAGGTGCGAATCGAAGATCAATCGCGGCATGGTTGGACGAACCTCAATTCAAACAAGCTTCCCGCGCGCATCCACCGGGATCGCCCGCGGCGCTTCGCCCTCTTCGCACCACCAGATCTGATCCTGAAGGTTCACGCACGGGCAGATGTGATTCGGGATCACCGTCACCCGCTCCCCCACCTTCGGTCGCCCATCGCTCTCGCGACAATCCACCACCCCGTGCTCCTCCGTGAGCTTGGCGATTTTCGCCCGTGGATACTCGACGACATACCCGTGCCCGCTGTCGGGCGCCGGCCCGCACTTATCGCTCGTCAGCGTCTTGGTCCCGGCGTCGATCACGAACTGTCCCGGCACCGCCGTGCTCACCACCGTGCAGACGATCCGCGCCGCGCAATCGTCGAGCTTCGCGTAGCCGCCGTGGACTCCGTTCATGTCATGAAACGGATACGTCCCCGGCCGCGCCTCGGTCATGCTCGGCAGCCGGTGTGACTGGTACGCCGTCGGCGTCGATCCGCCCGACACGATCCGCGCCTCGAGCCCCGCCTCGCGCCACAAGCCGATCGCCTCGGCCAGTTTCGTCTCGACTTCTTCCACCTGACGGATTGAGTCCGGCGATTCGTCCTTTACGTGCCCGGGATAGAACATGATCCCATTGAGCCGCAAGCCTTTGATCTTCGATACATATTGCGCCAGGTCGAGCGCTTCGCGCGGGGTCTGCACGCCGGTGCGGTGGAGGCCGACATCGATATCCACCAAGATGCCGATATTGCTGCCCGCCTGGCGCGCTGCCTCAGCCAGCCAATCCGCCGCCGTCGTCGAATCGATCCCCACGCGGATCGTCTTGTCGCGCGCCAGCCGCGCCAGCGTTTCCGCCCGGCCCACGCCGATCGCCGGATACGCGACCAGGATGTCGTCGGCCGCCTGCGCCATCACCTGGGCCTCGCCCGCCTTGGCGACTGTCAGGCCGGTCGCACCCAGCTCCATCTGCATCCGGGCCAGGTGGATTGACTTGTGCGTCTTGGTGTGTGGCCGGAGCTTGACGCCGTGCTGCCTCGCGTAATCCGCCAGCCGCTTGAGATTCCGCCGGACCGTGGGCGCGTCGATCACCAGGGCCGGTGTCGGCAGGTCGGCCGTCGTCTTCAGGTCAGATCCCACCGTCATCGCTTCCTCAAATCCAGGCAGACCAGTTTCTCCCGATCGCGCGCGAAGTAGAGGCCGTCCGCCAGCGCCCCGTACGCTCGGACTTCCGCCCCCAGGATCTGCGCCTTGGCCTTGACCTTGAAACCCTCTGGCGACGCGGCCGCACTGATCAACTCGCCGCGCTCGTGCAGGATCAACAACTCGGCACCGACCCGCATCACCGTCCCCGCCCCGAATCCGTTCTCGCTCCACATTACCTTACCCGTTTTCATTTCGATGCAACGGAAATTGCATCCCTGTTCCTGCCGGCCGTCGAATCCGTACAGGTAACCCTCGCGATAAACCGGCGTTGCATAATGACTCGACAGGGACTCCTCACCCGACCACACCGTCTGCGGCTTATCCCCATCGAATTTCAACAGTGCCGCGCCCGTCCCGTAGCTGGCCGACAGGAAGATCAGGTCGTCAACCACCACCGGCGACGCCGCGTTCACCGACGCGTGCGAGCGGGAGCGGAAGGGAAACTCGAAGATCACCTTCCCCGTCTTGGGCTCCAGCGCCACCAGCCCCGCGCGCGTCAGGGCAAAGACGTAGCGTTTCCCGCCGATCGTCGCCGCGACGGGGGATGAATAGCCCGCCTCGTCTTCCGTCGCCCGCCAGAGCACGTTCCCGTTGGTCTTGTCGAACGCCGCGATCCCGGTCCCGCCCCCTCGCTTGCCCGTGGTCCCGCCGACGTTCAAGATCACGGCATCCCCCTCGACCAGCGGCGAGCAGACCATCCCGAAAAATCCCTTGTCCGCGTTGAATTGCTTCTTCGTATCGATGCTCCAATTTCGCTTACCCGTCTTCAGATCCCAACTCGAGAGCATCCCCTCCGCCCCGAAGGTGTAGACGCTGCCGTCCATTACCGCCGGCGTCCCGCGCGGTCCCTCGTCGAACCCGAAATCGTCGCGATATTGCGTTTCGTAATCACCCGACCAAACCGGCTTGCCGGTTGCCGCCTCCAGGCACTCCACCGTCTCCTTGTCCCCGACACGGTGAAAAAGGATCAGCTTTCCGCCGGCCACGACGGGCGCGCTCCAGCCGGCGCCCAGCTTCTTCTCCCATAGCACTTTCGGTCCCGCCGCGGGCCAATCGAGCGCGACATCGTTGGCGGCGTACACGTCATTTCGCGTCGGTCCGAGGAACTGCGGCCAATCCCCGCCGCGCGCACCGGACATCGCGCCCAGCACGACCACGACCGCCAGAGTTGATCGAAGAAGGTGCACGACTCGATGATCCTCGCCTCCGCGGCAAACTGCAAGACGGTGCGCAACCGCGCCAAACCCCGGCAGTTGCGGCCGACGCGCGGGCCCTTAAGTCAGTTTGAATGATGATCGCGGAAGAAGAGCAACGCGACCAGCGCGGTAATGGCGGCGCCGAAGCACATTCCGGCGGCGAGCAACCGGATCACGTCGATCGTACGTATGGCCGGGAAGCGTGGACTGGTGGCCACATTGTAAAAGGCGATGAGTCCCATGAACGCGACGAAAAGGGCAATCAGGAAATTGCGCCGGTTCCTCATCGCAGATCCCGTTCAGGCCGGGAGTGTGCACGCTCTAGCGGCGGATTTCCGTGCAAGTCCCGGATCGCCAATACCACACAACAACGGCAATCATCGCGGTGGCGTACACGGCCAGGAATAGTTCACTCTGCGCCAGCCACGCACCTGCCCCGCCCAGCACCGCGTAAACGCCGAAACGAACCGGGACTTTGATCTGTTGAAGGTTCTTCATATTGCTTCCGCGCCTTGGGCGAGCCTGAGTTTAACGGGACAAGTACATTCTTCCGAACGTTTTTGTCCGTGGTTGTTGTCGGCTCCACCACAAGCGGGTGCAGGATCGTGGGTGCAGGACAATGACCCCATTATCCAATTTGACGACCCCATTGTGCGCAATTAGCTTTCCCGCATGGCGAATGCCATGGCTGCGGTCGAGACGCTCATCCTGTCGGCGCGCGAGAAGCGTGCGAAAGGCGATCTTGACGGCGCTTTGGCCGACTATGCCAAGGCCATCGAACTCAAACCCGATTTTGCCGTCGCTTACAACAATCGCGGGCTTGTCAAACTCGCCAGGAAGGACGTAAGCGGCGCTCTGGCCGATCTCGAACGGGCGATTTCTCTGGATCCCCATCTCGCGGAAGCCTACGCGAACCGGGGCGACGCCCACAAACTCGCCGGTGACGTCGCCGCCGCCCTCGATGACTACACCAGGGCCATCGCCCTCCGGCCGACCCTGGTCGTGGCCCACCTGAACCGCGCCGAACTCCATCGCAAGCTGGGCAACCTGCAGCCTGCTCTGGACGACTTCGACCGCACGATCCAACTGAATCCCAGTTCCGTCCCCGCCTTGTGCAACCGCGGGCTCGTCAAGCGCGCGATTGGCGATCTCGCCGGCGCGCTGGCAGACTTCTCGCGGGGCATTGAGCTGAACCCCAAATCCGCCGAGTCCCGGATGAACCGCGGCACGGTCCGCCGTGCGCTGCAGGACCTGGCCGGCGCCCTGGCCGATTTCGACGCGGCGCTGGCGCTGAAGCCCGATTGGCCGGACGCGCTCAACAACCGCGGCCTTACCCGCCAGGCCGCGGGCGATTTTCCCGGCGCCGTGGCCGATTTCTCCCGCGCGATCGAGCTGAAACCGAGCGTCCCCGTCACCTGGAACAACCGCGGCCTCGCCCATCACGCGCAGAAGCATTTCGACGCCGCCATCGCCGACTACACCAAGGCCATCACGATGAAGCCCGATTACGCGAGTGCTTACGGTAACCGCAGCGCCGCCAGGATCGTCCAGGGCAATATGAAGGGCGCCGCCGCCGACTTCAAACGAGCGGTCGCGCTCGACCCAGCCATTGCGAACGACATGGATTTCGACCAGTTTGCCGCCGCCATCACCGCCAACGCCCGAGGGCTCTTCACCGCGGACGATTTCGACTGAGGGCGGCAGAAAGGGAGAGACAAGAGAATCCGCATGAAAAGCGAAATCATCCAAGTCGGGCAAATTGGCATCAGATTTTTGTTAGAAGCCGGTGAGACCAACGGTTCGGTCGCCATGTTTGAATTCACCGTTCCGGTTGGCGCGACGGTGCCGCTGCCCCATTCGCACAAGCACTACGACGAGACCATCTACGGGGTGGCAGGCGTGGTCACGTTCACCGTGGAGGGAAAATCAGTGGACATCGGCCCGGGGGAATCTTGTTTTGTTCCGCGCGGAGCCGTTCATGGTTTCAACAACCTGAGGCAGACCGAGGCCAAGGGGCTGGCCGTCATCACCCCAGCGCTGCTTGGCCCGGAGTTCTTCAAGGAGGCGGGCGCCGTCGTGAATGCGGGCGGTCCGCCCGATGTTGAAAAGCTAAAGGCGGTCATGTCGAAGCACGGACTTGATCCCGCGATCCCGCAGCGGGTTTCTCGATGAGTTTTCCCGGACGGCCTGACCATGCGCTGCACCAGACCCGCGCCACGATGGTTTTTGTGACTTACGCGTCGAGCGGTTTGCATCGTTGATCCACGGCCCTGCTGTGGCAAAAGGCTCCAGCGCCGTTGGTCACAAGGGGAACCGGTGAGGCGGGGCCTGACCTTTCTTGAGCCACGCCGGACCCGTGGTCCTCGGCCCCGCGGCAAACTGCCGGACGCAGTATAATCCCCGCACGACGGCCTTAGGCCGTAATCCTGAGCGCGGCGAGGATCTTGCTCCGAACGAGAGGGACCGTCCATTCGAGGCCAGATTCTTCGTCTGGCAGAGCCGTCGCAGGATGACGACGGCGCGTTGACGCATAAAGTTTGATTCTCGTTTGCCGTCGCACGTCCTGCCACGCACCCAACCGGAAGGTCCGATGAAACACGCTCTCGCACTCCTCCTCGCCGCCGCCACCGTTACCGTCTTCGCTGCCGACCCGCCTAAGCCCACCTTCACCCCCGGCCCCGGCGACGAGGGGCTCAAGCGCTACTTTGAGCGCGAGACCGACGCGATCGCCAAGGCGTGCCTGGCTGACATCCACTCCGCCGCCGACTGGGACGCGAAGAAGGGCGAGTACCGTCGCCAGCTCGCGGAGATGCTGGGCCTTTGGCCCATGCCCGAGAAGACGGACCTGGACGTCCACATCACCGGCAAGCTCGATCACCAGGACTTCACCGTCGAGAAGCTTTACTTCCAGTCCCGCCCGGGCCTCTACGTCACGGGCAATCTCTACGTCCCCACGGGTCTCACGGGTCCCGCACCGACGATCCTTTACGTCTGCGGTCACGGCAACGTGAAGAAGAACGGCATCTCCTACGGCTCGAAGGTCGCGATGCAGCACTGGCCGGGGTGGTTCGCACGCAACGGCTACGTCTGCCTGATCATCGACACGCTGCAACTGGGCGAGATCGAGGGCATCCACCACGGCACCTATCGCGAGAAGATGTGGTGGTGGCACGACCGCGGCTACACTCCCGCCGGCGTCGAGGCCTGGAACGACATCCGCGCCCTCGACTACCTCGAAACCCGCCCCGAAGTCGATAAGACGCGCCTGGGCGTCACCGGCCGCTCGGGCGGCGGCGCCTACTCCTGGTGGCTCACCGCGCTCGACGACCGCATCAAGGTCGCCGTCCCCACCGCCGGCATCACCGACCTGCACAACCACGTCGTGGACGGCACGGTCGAGGGCCACTGCGACTGCATGTTCATGGTGAACACCTACCGCTGGGATTTCCCGCTGGTCGCGGCGCTGGCCGCCCCGCGCCCGCTCCTGATCGCCAACACCGATAAGGACACGATCTTCCCGCTCGACGGCGTCTACCGCGTGCACCAGGGAGCGCACTTCATTTACAACCTGAGCCAGTCGGCCGACAGGAACCTGGGCCTGATCATTACGGAAGGCCCGCACAAGGACACGCAGGACTTGCAGGTGCCGACGTTCCACTGGTTCAACCGTCACTTCAAGAAAGACGAGAGCCCGATCGAGATGCTCGCCAAGCCCCTCTTCGAACCCGAGCAGCTCAAGGTGTTCGCCGAGCTTCCGAAAGACCAGATTAACACGAAGATCCAGGAGACCTTCGTCCCACAAGCCCCACCGCCGAAAGTGCCGGAGACGAAACAGGAGTGGACGACGATGCGGGATGGCTGGATGACCGCGCTCAAGGCCAAAACCTTCCACGGCTGGCCGGCCGAAGCAGGGGGGCTCGATCTCAAGCCCGGCCCAACACGCAGCATAGATGGCCTGACGATCGCATCCTACGAGTTCACGTCTCAGCATGACGTGCCGTTGACCCTCTACGTCGCTAAGGGCCAGAACCTGGCGGATCCTGAACTGCTCGTCCTGAACGTGCTCGACCAGCAAGCCTGGGAGAGTTCGCCCGTTCGAGACGGCCTCGCCGGCAACGATGAGCTGCGCAAAATGCTCCAGGCCAACAAGTGGATCATGGCCTACGTCGCCCCGCGCGGGGTCGGTCCGACCGCCTACACCGCGGACGAGCGCAAGTTCACACAGATCCTCCGCCGCTTCCCGCTGCTCGGCCAGACGCTCGAAGGCATGCAGGTGTACGACGTCCGCCGCGCCATCCAGGCCGTCCGCGCGATCCCGCAACTCGCCAGAACGCCGCTGTGGCTCCAGGCCGACCGTCGGATGGCCGGCGTCGCGCTGTACGCTTCACTTTTCGAACCGGACGTCGCGCGCCTCGACCTGCACGACCTTCCGCGCTCGCACGTGGACGGCCCGCATCTTTTGAACGTGCTCAAGACCTTGGATCTGCCCGCCGCGCTTGCGATGGCCGCCGAGCGCTCGCGCATCGTCCTCGATCAGAAAACTCCCGGCGGCTGGGACTACCCGCGCGCCGTCGCCGCCAAACTATCGTGGGGAGATCAACGCATCCAGATCCGCCAGCCCTGACTCTCACCAACTTCTCATCAAGATTGGACGAAATAACCCTTCGCCGGTGGCGTTCTTAGCCGCACACCGACACCGGCTTTTTTTGGAGGAGTTATGTCCGACAGTCCGATGTTCGACACCTTGGAATCCCGCACCCTGCTCTCGGCCGGTCATCACCACGGCGGCGGCCACGGTCACATCCCGCAGCCTCCGAGCGCGGCCGTCCAGGCGGATCTCAAACAAATCAAGACCGACCGCCAGCAACTCGCCACCGACGAGAAATCGCTCGCCTCCACGCTCCGCGCCGACCGCAAGGCGCTGCGCGCCGCGATCGCCGCCCTGGCGACCACGCTCGACCCCCTTCGCCAGACGCTCGCCGCCGACGCCAAGACCTGGCGCCAGACGATCCGCGCCGACCTCAAGGCCATCCACACCGACCGCAACGACGCCACCAAGCTCGCCGCCGACAAGACCAAGCTCCAGGCCGACCAGGACGCCGCCAAGGCGGCTCTGAAAGCCGATCGCGACGCCATCCAGAAGGCGATCGACGCCGACCCGACGGCAAAGGCCGCCGAGGACAAGCTCGCCGCCGACTCAAAGCCCATCGCCGACGACCTGGCAAAGCTCAAGGCCGACTACGACCAGCTCAAGAAGGACATCGATGCCCAGAAGGGCACGACGACCACGTGATATGTAGCCGTCCACAGCGCGGGCGATTGCTTCTTCGGCCGCCGCGGAGGACGGAATGGCGGCGGACTTTGATAATCCAACAGCATTGGCCGTCAAAAACCGGGCGGCAGAATCGGGTGTGACTTCACAAAATGCCGGTGACGTCAGTAAATCCTGAGCCAGGCGATGCCCACCCCGGCGATGAACACGATCCAAGCCACCAGCATGACAACGATGATCCCGCGGCCCCAGACCGTGCCTAGATTGACCGGAACCTCATTGCGCGGGTCGTGGTAGTCGAGTTGATGAGGCTTTGCCATGTTGTTTCTGCGCTGGCCCGGACACGAAACACAAAAACACGAAGATCACGGCCGTCTCGCCAACGCGCCGTGATCTTCAGGTTTCACGCTAACAACTGACAACCGACAACTGACCACCTAAATCAACTTATCCTTCCCCGGGATCGGAATGTGCGGCTCGGGCAGCGGGCCGAACTCCAGCTTCTCCGGCATCAGGCTCACCTTCGAGTTCATCGCCAACTGCCACGTCACGATCTGCCCGCTGTACGCGCTCATCCGCGCCATGATCGCGGTCAGCACCGACTCCGCGATCCGCTGCGCCTCGTTCAGCGGCTTGCCCGCCCGGATGCTCGCCAGCAGGTCCGCGTGCTCCTGCACGTACGGGTTGACCATCAGCTTGGGCGGGAACCGCCATGCCGACCCCTTCGCCGGCGTGATCCGGCCACCCTCGACCATTGCGGTGCCGGCGTCCCCCTGGAAGTTGTGCGCCACGCGGTTGTAGCACGCATCCTGCTGGCGCGCGAACGACAGGACGTGGCGGTCGTCCTTGTACTCAAAGTCGGTTGCGAAGTGGTCGTAGGTCACCCCGTACTCCGGACCCACGCGCGCCTGCGCGCCGCCCATGCACAACGCCAGGCGCGGGTGCTCGCCCATTACCCAGTTCGCCACGTCGATGTTGTGCACGTGCTGCTCCACGATCAGGTCGCCGCTCAGCCACGGGAAGTACTGCCAGTTGCGGATCTGGTACTCCATGTCGCTCCAGCCCGGCTGGCGCGGCTTGCTCCACAGCGTGTTGCCCGTCCAGTAGATCTGGCCGGTGATGATCCGGCCGATCGCGCCACCCTCCAGGCGCTTGAGCGTCTCGATGTGCATCGGGTCGTGGCGCCGCTGCGTGCCGGCGACGATGCCCAGGTTCTTCGATGCCGCCAGCTTGCCCGCCTCCATGATGGCGCGGCAACCAGGCGCGTCCGTCGCCACCGGCTTCTCCGCGAACACGTGCTTGCCCGCCTCGATCGCAGCCGCGATCTGCATCGGGCGGAAACCCGGCGGCGTCGCCAGGATCACGTAGTCGATGTCCGTCGCCAGCACCTGCTTGTATGCGTCCCAGCCGTGGAACTCGCGCCCGGCGTAGTCGAAGTTCTCCTTGGGCTTGTCCTTCCAAAGCTCGCGGGTCTCGCCGATCTTCTCCGGGAACAGGTCCCCGATCGCGTGGATGACCACGCCCTTGGGATCGGCCTCAACCACGTTCCCAGCGGCGCCGCGGCCGCGACCACCCAGGCCAACCAGGCCCACCTTGATCTTGTTGGGAGCCTGCGCATAGGCGAAGTTCGTGCCCAGGGCGGCAAAAAGCGCCGCACTCGTCGCGGCGGCGGTCGAATGCTTGAGCACATCGCGGCGGGAAACGGCCGAGCGGGTCGGGGTCGAGGACGGTTGGTTTTCAGGCATCGCGAGCGATCCTTTCGAAGGGTGAGTTTGAGTACGGAAAAGCCATCCCCACCGGCCGCCAGGGAAGGGCTAAGGCGGGGGGAAGATCGGACATTCTACTTTCGGGCCGGCCGAGGGCCAGACCCGCCGTCCTTTGTATATCGCGAAGCGGGCGGGGGGTTGAGCGAGCAGGGGCGGCGGACCTCCGGAATCGTTGTGTGATTGATCCAACTTGGCGGACGCACGGTCAAGATGCCCGTGATACGAGTTATTGCTGTTCCATCGCAGTGCGCTGGTGGGTCATGATCTGGCGGCAGCCTTGCTCGCCCAGGTCGAGCAGGCGGTTCATGGTGTCACGGTCGAAGCCCTGGCCGTTCTCGGCGGCGCCCTGGAGCTCGACGAAGCGGCCGGAAGCGGTCAGGGCGACGTTCATGTCCACGCTGGCGCGGGCATCATCGACATAGTCGAGATCGAGGCGGACCTCGCCATCGACCACGCCGACACTGACGGCGGCGAGCTGATCAATTAAGGCACCGGTCGGGTCGTAGAAACTGGGATCGTAGCGGGCGGCCATCGGGACGCCGGCTGGGGCCATCGCGCCGGGCATTTGGGCTGGGAGTTTCGAGATCGCGTCCTTGAGGGCGACCCAGGCGGCGCAGATGCAGGCGGTGCGCGTCCCGCCGTCGGCCTGGAGCACCTGGCAGTCCAGCGCGATCGTGTGCGGGCCGATTTTCGAGAGGTCGAGGACGGCCCGGAGGGATCGCCCGATCAACCGCTGGATCTCGGTGCCCCGGGAGTCGGTATGACCGATCTTGGGCCAGCCTTTCCGCTGGGGGGTGGAGCCGGGGAGCATGACGTACTCGGCGGTGACCCAGCCGCCCGGGCGCGATTCCTTGAAGAAGGGGGGGAGTTCCTGGGAAACCGACGCGGTCACCAGGACGAGGGTGTTGCCCTGTTGCCACAGGACCGAGCCGGCGGGGGTCTGCGTGAAGTTGCGGGTGACCCGGATGGCGCGGAGCTGGTCGTGGGGGCGGCCGTCGTTTCGCATGGGCGGGAACTATACCACTGTCCGCGGGATTCCCGGTCCGTCCGGCAATAACTGCCGCCGGAGGCGCAGAGTTGCACTTTTGTTCACGTGGGGGCGGGGCGTGTTCCGATAACTCGTGCAGTGTTGTCGGACCGATGAATTGTGCCCAAGCGATGGGCGGTCGCGGTCGATTAACGGTTAAGCACAATGGGACGAATTTCCACTGGTATTGGCCTGGTCAGCGGGATCAATTCCAAAGACATCATCGATCAGTTGATGGCGATCGAGCAGCGGCCCAAGGACCTGCTGCAAACGCGCGTGGACTCGACGAACCAGCAGAAGCTGGCATTCACCGACCTGATCACGCGGCTGTCGTCGATCAAGGTGTTCGGGCAGTCGATCGAGAAGCCGCAGACCTTCGCT
>DATBFY010000270.1:0-11830 GCA_036558265.1 Tepidisphaeraceae bacterium
CCCGGGCTGAGCACCCGCGTGGACACGATCGTCGCGATCGAGTTGGCCGCGTCGTGGAAGACGTTCAGGAAATCGAACACCAGCGCGACGAAGATGATGAAGACGACCAGGTAAAGAAGTTCCGACGAGCCCGACGTCGACTCCACGGCCAGTAGCGAGGCAGCGGCGGCAGTCATGTTGACCCCGGAAAAGAGTGCTGTCGATCCGGGGGAAGAAGTATCAAGGAGCGGTTAACGTCGGGTTAAGATCAGGCTGTGGCCCGATGAAGCTCGCGCAAGTGAGGGATCAGGTAATGGGCGAGCAGTTCCATGCAGCATTGTTCATGTAAAGGATGGGCGCGTATGTCTGGTGAAACGTCCAAGACGAGCGTGCGTGCGACGGCTCGACGCAAGAGGCCCGCTTCGGACGCGCTGGTGTCCGCGGGGCGGATTGAGGAACAGATCTTCCTGATCCGCGGTGAGCGCGTGATGCTGAGCGGCGACCTGGCGGCGCTTTACGGGGTTGCCACGCGCGAACTCAACCAGGCGGTCAAGCGCAATCGCGAGCGCTTCCCGCGGGACTTCATGTTCCAGTTGACCCGCGCCGAAGCCCAGCGTTCAAGATCACAAACTGTGACCTTGAAGCGCGGCCAGAACATCAAGTATTTGCCCTACGCCTTCACCGAGGAGGGCGTCGCGATGCTTTCGGCCGTTCTGCGCAGCCGGCGCGCGGTCGCCGTCAGCATCGAGATCATGAAGGCGTTCGTCCGCCTGCGCAGAATGCTGGCCGATCATGGCCAACTCCGGCGCAAGCTCGCGGACCTCGAGCGCAAGCTCGTGGACCACGACGCGAAATTCGGCATGGTGTTCCAAGCCATCGAGCAGTTGCTGGAGGAGCCATCGGCGGAGGTTGAAAAGCCGCGGATCGGCTACGAAACCGAGGCCGCGCCACCGCCGCCGACGGAGAAACCTTGATTCGCACGGCCACCCGACCCAACGAGGAATTTGATATGATCCCACCCATGACCCGCACATCGCTCTGCTGTGCCATTATTTCCCTCACTATGGTTGCTCCCCTCATCCAAGCCGCCCCCGGTGTCGAAGTCCGTGCCGACCACGCCATCGTCGCCACCTCGCACCAACGCGCCGTGGATATCGGCGTCGAGATACTGAAGCGCGGCGGCAACGCGGTTGACGCCGCCATCGCCACCAACGCCGCCATGGGCGTCTGCGAGCCCATGTCCTGCGGCATGGGCGGCGACCTTTACGCCATCGTCTGGGACGCCAAGACTCAGAAGCTTTACGGTCTGAACGCCAGTGGCCGCTCGCCCTACGCCGCCACCATCGACTACTTCGAAAAACGCGGGCTCAAGGAGATTCCCACGAGCGGCCCCCTCTCCTGGTCCGTCCCCGGCGCCGTGGACGGCTGGGACCAGCTTCGCCAGCGCTTCGGCACGATGAGTTGGGAGCAGCTCCTCACCCCCGCCATCGAGTGCGCTGAAAAGGGCGTCGAGGTCCCACAGACCATCGGCGGCTTCTGGCACGCCGCCGAGCCCGTGCTCAAGCGCCACCCCGACTCGGCCAAAACCTTCCTCGTCGACGGCGGCCAGCGTGCCCCGCGCGTCGGCGAGGCCTTCGTCAACCCGTACGTCGCGCGCTCGTATCGCCTGATCGTCCAGGGCGGCCGCGACGCCTACTACAAGGGCCCGATCGCCAAAGAGATCGTCGATTTCTCGCAGAAGAACGGCGGCCTGTTTTCCCTCAAGGACTTCGAGGACACCGCCAGCACCTGGGTCGATCCGGTCTCCACCACCTACCGCGGCTACCGCGTGTGGGAGATTCCGCCCCCCGGGCAGGGAATCAGCGTCCTCCAGATGCTCAACCTGATCGAGCCCTTCGACGTGAAATCGATGGGACCGGGCTCGGCGGATTGGCTCCAGCTTTTCATCGAGACCAAGCGACTCGCCTACGCCGACCGTGCCAAGTACTACACCGATCCGGGCTTCGCCAAGGTGCCGGTCAACACGCTCATTTCCAAGGACTACGCGGCGAAGCGCAAGTCGCTGATCAACCTTCACGCCGCCGCGCCCACGACGCCGCCCGGCGACATCGCCCTGGGCGGCGACACGATCTACCTCTGCGTCGTCGATAAGGACCGCAACTGCGTCTCGCTCATTCAAAGCAACTACAACGGGTTCGGCTCGGGAATCGTCCCGGGGAACGTGGGCTTCGCCCTTCAGAACCGCGGGACCCTCTTCGCCCTCGACCGCAACCACGCCAACCACCTCGAGCCCCACCGCCGCCCGTTCCATACCATCATTCCCGCCCTGGTCACAAAGAATGACAAGCCCTGGTTCGTCTTCGGCGTGATGGGCGGCGACATGCAGCCCCAGGGTCACGTCCAGGTCCTGGTCAACCTGATCGATTTCGGAATGAACGTGCAGGCGGCCGGCGATTTCCCACGCGTCGAGCACATCGGCTCTGCAACCCCCACGGGACGACCCGAAAAGGGCGTCGGCACCGTCCAGGCGGAGCCCGGCATTACCCAGGACGTGGTGGACGAGTTGGAACGCCGCGGTCAGCACGTTGTCCGCGTCAAGAAGAACGGCGGCGGCTACCAGGGCATCCTGATCGACCCCGGCAACAACACCCTCCGCGGCGCCAGCGAGTCCCGCCGCGACGGCAAGGCCGCCGGCTACTGACCACGCGACGTACGGGTTCACTCGATCAACATGGCATCGCCGTAGCTGAAGAAGCGGTAGCGCTGCGCGATCGCCTGGGCGTAGGCGCGGCGCTGCTCGTCCAAGCCGATCATGGCGGCGACCAGGGCGAGCAGGGTGCTGCGGGGGAGGTGGAAGTTGGTGATCAGGGCATCCACGTGCCGCCAGCGATAAGGCGGGTAGATGAAGATCGAGGTCTGGTCGTGCTTGGCCTCGAAGGGCCGGTCGGGCGGCTGACTCTCCAGCACGCGTGCGGATGTGGTGCCCACGGCGATGACGCGCCGGCCGTCGCGCCTGGCGCGGTTGATCGCGGCGGCGGCATCGGGGTTGATCTCGTACGATTCGGCGTGCATCGCGTGGCCCTCGAGGGTGTCGGCGGTCACGGGCTTGAAGGTGCCCAGTCCGACGTGGAGCGTGACGAACGCCCCCTCGATCTGCCGGCGATCCAACTGTTCGAACAATTCAGGCGTGAAGTGGAGGCCCGCCGTCGGCGCCGCGACGGCGCCGGGCGCGTGGGCATAGACGGTCTGATAGCGTTCGAGGTCTTCGCGGTCGCGCGGGTCGAGGACTTTTTCCCGCTTGATGTAGGGCGGCAGGGGCATGCGGCCGAGCCGCGCCAGCACGTGCAAGGCGGGTTCGGGCGAGTGGACCTCGATGACGTACTCGCCCCCCTCGTGCTTCTCGACGACGGTTGCGGACATCGCCGCGTCAGCGTCGAAGCGCAACGCGATGCCGACGCCTGCGCCCACGTTCTTGAGCATGACGCGCCAGCGGCCCGGGGCGGCCTGGGTGAGGAAGAGCGCCTCGACGTATCCGCCGCCCGACTTGCGAAGCGTGAAGCGCGCCGGCACCACGCGTGTGTCGTTGAAGACCAGCAGGTCGCCCGGCCGCAGCAGCGACGGTAACTGGGCGAACGTGCGATGCTCGATCGAGCGTTCCGACCGCCGGTAGTGGAGCAGCCGCGACGCCGACCGCTCGGGCGGCGGCGACTGGGCGATCAGCTCGGGCGGAAGCTCGAAATCCAGGTCATCGGTTCTCATCAACGGCGGCGTCCGATAAGTTGCCCCAGCTTGCCGGCGTCGGGTCCCCCTGTTGCGTTCGCGCAACACGGGCGGGCCCGGGATGTTGCCGCCACGCATCATCCGGCATAATCGGAACCGGTCAATCCGATCGGCGACGGCTGGGGCGACGCCAGTTTTCGCCGATATTTCAGTGATTTTCACCAGAGCCGCCCGCGAGTGGCCGCCAGGACTATCGCATTTGCATGACGGGGGGCGTGGGCGTCGAGTCGCACATCGAGTTGTTGGTCGCGGCGCTGGACCTGAAGATGGTCCAGCTCGTTCGGGACGCCATGCGCACGGCCGACCGGGCGACCGCGAAGGAACTCGGCGTGCTCGAGCCCGCCGCCCGCTTCGAGCCGCGGGTGGTCTACCATCCCACGCCGAGGTTCGAACCCAGGCCGGTGTATCATCCGACGCCGCGTTTCGAGCCGCGTCCGATCGTTCATCCGACGCCGCGGGTCGTCGATCCACCTCCCGCCGTCTGCCCGCCGCGCGAGCCCGAGTGCCCGCGCATCAGCAAGCCTGTGTTCGTCCCGCCCTGGAAGGTGATGCCCTGGGAAAATCCCCCCCAGCCCGCACTTAAGGTAAAGGTTATCAAACTCCAACCCGATAGGGTCAGAAAGGGATCGCTGATCGATTGTTTTATCTGACCTGCGATCCCGCTCGAATGGTAAACTTTACGTAATTGCGATCGCGCGGCACGCCGGGGGGCGCGCGCTAGGTGCGAGAGGAGAGTGGGCCATGCTGGAGTCTGGTCAGGTCGAGGAGCTGATCTGCCTGGTGTCGTCGCTCGACAAGCCGGCGCTGACCCGGCAGTTCCTGAGTTTCCAAGGGAGCTTCCCCGTCGATTTCACGCCCGAGTTCCTCGACCAGCTCACGGTCGAGCGGATGCGGCACATCTTCGTGGCGCTGTGCCTGCAGGCGCAGCGCCTGCCGCCGGCGGGCGAGCTGCCGACGGCGGCGTGAGCTTCCGGTCTACCGCTGCTCCTATGCCGGTTTGCGCGCAACGCACCGCACGAACGCCCCCGCGCCCACGAGCGTGACCAGCCAGGTGCCCAGCGCCGCGGCAACGGCGGTGGCGGCCTCGACGGGTGGGCGCATCGCCGCCGGCAGACGCTTGGTGATCACGTCGCGCGGGATGTCGTGATAATCGGTGTTCTCGACGATCTCCAGGCCCGCGCGGCGGCAGAGGGCGCCCAGACTTCGGGGGTTGAAGTGGTTCAGGTGTACCGGAGGCGTGAAGTAGGGATCGCGGGTCCCCAGGAGCACGCGGTAGACGCTGTCGAAGCTGGGCAGGAGCACCCACAGAACGCCGCCTGGCGTCAGCAGCCTGCCGGCCCGTTCGACAAATCCGGCGGGGTCGTGCGCGTGTTCCAGCACGTGGCTCATCAGGATGTGGTCGAACCTGTTCGGTGGCGACTGGAAGTCCTCGTAGAGCTGCGGGACGACCACGAGACCGGGAAGCAGCCGCATCGAGGCGACGAACCGCGGTTCGATCTCAAGCGCGGTCACGTCGAGCCCGGCGTCGCGCGCCGCGGCGCTGGCCTGACCGTCGCCGCTGCCGACGTCGAGGAACGTCCCCGGCCCGGGACGAACGCGGAGCATCATGCGAATCAACTGCCGCTGCGCCTGCCCGGGAACCGGTGGGACGATCCTGCCGGGCTCCGCCGGTATAAGCCCGAAGGTTCTCGCGTAATCGGCGTAGAATCGGCCGAGCGACCGAAACGTGGGCCGAGGGTTGACGAAAACGAACGAACACGCCGTGCAGCGGTCGTATCCGAATGCAAGGCCGTGAGCGTGCTTCGTCTTCCAGGGGACGATTTGCCCGTTGCAGACGATGCAACGGCGTGCCGGGGGATCGAACTCGACCTGCAACTCGACCATCGAGTGTGAGCGGATCGTGCGAGAACGCGAGTGGAAAAGCAAAGGCGCGCTGGGGCGTACGGGCTGCCGCACCTGCTTACCAGCCGCGCGGTTACCGTCGCGGATGATACCGCTCGTGGATCGCCTTCAAACGCGCTTGATCCACGTGCGTGTAGATCTGCGTCGTGGCGATGTCGCTGTGCCCCAGCAGCTCCTGGACGACGCGAAGGTCCGCCCCGCCACCAAGCAGATGGCTGGCGAAACAATGCCGCAGCACGTGCGGCGAGATCGACTTGAGCAGCCCGCTCTTCCGGCCATACCGCTCCACGAGCATCCACAGCCCGACTCGCTCCATCGCCCGGCCGGTGCGCGAGAGGAACAATCGCTCGTTCGGCGAGCGCTCGAGCTTTGGCCGGCATTCGGCCAGGTATCGCTCCACCGCTTCCTTCGCAGCCCGCCCCAGCGGCACGACGCGCTCCTTCATCCCCTTGCCCAGGACGCGCACCGCGCCCACGTGCAGGTTCACGTCCCGCACCTTCAGATCGCACAGTTCCGACGCGCGCAATCCGCTGGCGTAGAGCAGTTCCAGGATCGCCACGTCGCGCGCGAAAAGCATCGATTTGGGATCGGGCGCGGCGATGAGCTGGTTGACCTGTGCGCGGCTGAGGATCTTGGGAAGGGATCGCTCGGGTTTGGGCCGCTCGATCTGCTGGAGCAGCGCCCCCGCGGCGTCGTGACCCTCGGCGAGCAGAAACTTGTAGAAGACGCGCAGCGCCGCGTAGCGTCGCGCCACCGTCCGGGTGCTGCGTCCCTGGCGCGTCTGGCCCTGGAGATAGGCGCGAAGGTCGTCCCCTTGGGCGTGCGTCAGGGTGCGCCCCCGAGCGATCAGGAAGGTCTCGACGTTCTCAAGGTCCCGCCGGTAGGCGTGAAGGGAGTTTTCCGCCAGCCCCCGCTCAGAGGCCAGTTGCATGAGAAACGACCGCAGGATGGGCGGCCCGGTGACCGACTCCACCGGCGAGCGTGTGCGCGCCGCGGCCGCCGACCCGATCCTCCGCCTGACGCCCCCCGACTGTGATCTGGACGAACCTGGGGTGCGTGCCGCCGTTGCTGCCGCTGATGAGCCCATCGACCGCTCCATCGACCGCGAACTCGTCGTTCCCCCGGGCCCGCCTCACGCGACGCTCGACCAGCAACTCCAGGTAGACCCCACATCCCTCGTAGTACCCGAAGCAGTACTCGAAGGCATGACCCAGGTCGTCCAGGCTGAAGTGCTTGGAGCACCGGGCGTCGGCGCGGTTCAGGAACGGACAATGATGGCCGCGGTCGTCGTGCATAGTGTTGTACATCCGGCCTCCAAACATCGTCGGCCGTTCAACACCATCGGTACTCGACCCTCATCGTCGTGAATAAAAGGCCCGATAATCACGTGCCGAGGTCGGTGTTCCAGGTTTGGAACGTGCGAGGTCTCACAAGACGGAACGGGCAGCCGGTTTCAGATCTGCTGGAGTTCCTTGACCACCCCCTCCTCGTCCTCGGCCGTATCGGGGCCCTTTTGCTTCTGCAGTTCGCGGTAGGCTTTTGCCAGCGACTGCTCGTTCACCTGGTCCATCGGCAGGAAGACCCCGCTGACCCGCCGCGCCCGGAACAGGTGATCCGCCACCACCCCGATGCGCTCAACCCCGCGCTCGGCCAGGTCGTTGGGCGCGTCGGCGTCCAGGCGGAGGATCTGGCGCGCCAGGTCGGTCGCCGAGTTCACCGGGTCGCCGATGATCCCGCCCACCTCCTCCACGACGCCGGGCGCGATCAGGAATGCTTTGGCGGTCCCGGTCCGGGGCCCCAGCTGCAGCGACAGGTAGCGGAAGTCTTCGAGCTTCCTGGCGAATCGAAACGCCCCTTTGCCGAACTGCGCGACCTGCGCGATGTACTGCTTGATCCTGGCTGCCGACTCAAAGCGCAGCTCCCGCGCCGCGGCCTCCATGCGCCGCGTGTGTGCCTCAACGAACCGCTCGGGCGCGACGGCCGTGCCGGCGCTCCACTTGACCAGTTCGCGGTACTGCTCGATCGAGATCGTCCCGTCGCAGGGCGCCGGGCACTTGCCCATCTCCTTATAGGCGCACGCCCGCGCGTTGGGGGACTCGACCAGGATGTTGTAGTACCGGCAGAGGTCGAACGCGTCCTCCACGAGTTGCACGAACCGCGCCGCGGCATGCTTGTCCTCGAACGGACCGATGTAAACCCCGGGCCTGGTCAGGTCGATCGTCTTGACGTACCGCGGGAAATTGTTGGCCGGGTTCACGTGGACGAACCACGCGGGCTCGAACCCGAGCATCCCGCGGTAGCTTTGCGGGAACACCTGGCGCGCGATCGCCAGGTAAGCCAGGTCCGCCTCGAAGGCGCTGTCCACCCGCCGCCAGTAGACGCGGCGCACCAGGTCGCGATAGTTCACCCGGCGCGACGGTCCGATCGCCTCGTCTCCTCCCAGCCGGCGCTTGAGGCTCGCCCGCAGGTTCTTCACGCAGAGCAACTGCACGGGCTGAGCCGCGGCGTCGGCCATCAGGTACACGACCCATTTTGCCGGGGCCGCCTTGAGAAGTTCCTCCAACGGCGCGTCCGGATCGAAGGTGGCGTCTCGGTCGAACAGGTCGGCAGGATCCATCAGCATTCATCCTAAGGCTGCCGGCGCGGACTTGCCACGGAGATCGACTACGACGACGATCACCCTTGCACTGGAGGCGGGTAGATCGCAAACGCATGGCGACTTACGACAAGATTCCGGCGTGGCTCAAGGCGACGATCGGCCTGGGCGTCTTATTCATGGGTCCGGTGATGGTGCTGTCGTTCTGGCTGGCGGGGACGACCGGCGGGATCGTGGCGGTGATCGCGGTG
This sequence comes from Tepidisphaeraceae bacterium, assembly GCA_036558265.1. GTDB lineage: Bacteria > Planctomycetota > Phycisphaerae > Tepidisphaerales > Tepidisphaeraceae > RYN-433. The sequence continues at coordinate 8,509 of DATBFY010000270.1, forward strand.
ATCGTCTTCTTCACGGTGCTTTATATCGTGGGGGTGCGGCGGTACATCGAGCGTTGACGGGGTGCGTGGCGGTGCGGCCGCCTCACGACCCGGTTTCGCCCAGGGGGGCGTGCGGGGCCATACCCGAGAAACTGACCTGGAAACTGAGTTGCTCGAGCTGGACGGACAGGTCCACGGCGTTGAGCGCGATGCTCGCCGGCACGTTCACGCTCGTGGGCGCGAAGTTGAGGATCCCGCGGATGCCGGCCGCCACGAGCTGGTCCACCACGTCCTGGGCGTTGTCGGCGGGAACGGCGATCATGGCCAGGCGGATCTGGTTCTTCACAATTGTGGATTCGATCTCAGTCATCGGCTGGACGGTGAAGGGGCCGACTTTCCGGCCGACGAGCTGGGGACTGGCGTCGAAAACGTTGGTGAGGCGGAAGCCCTTGGCGTTGAAGCCCTTGTAGGCCATCAGAGCGCGGCCGAGGTTTCCGGCGCCCACCAGCAAGACGCTCCAGACCTTGTCAGTGCCAAGGATGCGCTTGACCTGGGCGATCAGGTCGTCGACGCGGTAGCCGATGCCCGGGTGTCCGAACTGTCCGAAATAAGCCAGGTCCTTGCGGACCTGGGCGTCGGTGAGGTTGAGGGATTCGCCCAACTGCTTGGAGGAGATGGTTCGGCGGTCCTTGCGTTTGAAGGATTCGAGCTGCCTGAGGTAGAGTGAAAGTCGTTTGACGGCGGGATCGGGGATGAGTTCGGGGCGTTGCTCCATGATACGCCTTGCTTGCCGGAGGCGAGTGATGCACGCGCGTGCGGCACGTCACAATGCTTGCTCGTCCTGAAGATCCCCCGCGTGTGGAACACAAGGGCGGCCCGAGACGGCGAGCGTACTATAAACGATTGTCGGCCTAAGTGGCAGTGCTGCTGAAGGTTGGCGACACGGTGATGCGGTTCACGACGATCGGGGTGTGAAGTGGGGGGAATTCTTGACACTGTTTCGGGGCTTTGCTACGGTTTTGACCCTTGCTCGCAAGGCGATGTCGGTCAATTGTTTGAGAGCAGAAATAGCCGGGCCGGCGAGGCGCGTTGCCGCGAACCGTTGACGAGCCGAGTGGTCGAGCGTGGACGTCGCGCGGTCGGGGATGTGAACGACGAGGAGGGCCCGCGCGTCGCGCGTCAAGTCGGGCCAGACGAAGAGGCGGGGGGTTGCAATCGAATCTGGAGTTTCACCTGTGATCAACCGCCCCCGCCGACACCGCCACCACTGTGCCGTAACCGCCGCGCTCCTCATCGGGATGGGATTATGGACCGCGATCGCGCACGGACAGGCGGCCGGAACGGCGGCGGGTAATCGGAACACGGCGGGGAACGCGACGGGCGGCACGGGAGCCGCAACCGCGGCGCCAGGCAAGACCGGAACGGGGGGTACCGCGGCGCCGACCACGACCAGCAACCCGGCGGCCCCGGCGGCGCCGGTCACCGTGCCGCAGGACGCCTACACCAAGCCCGGGGACAACCGCAAGCTCATCGTCGACTTCGTCAAGGCGAACGTGGACAACCTGCTGAACGACGCCGACGCGGCGGCGCAGGGCAAGTCGCGGGAGAACCTGGTGGCGGCGACGCTGCCGGGCGGAGTGGAGGCGTCGCCCGAGTTCCTTTACGAATATGCCCGTGCGCTGAACGACGCACTGCAACCGCGGTTGAACCCGGCGAACAAGCCGTCGCTGCGTCAGCGGTTGAACGCCGCCATTGTCGCCGCCAGGGTTGCCTACGTCGCCAAGAACCCCATGCTTCAGGAGGCCACCGTGCTGCTCCTGAAGGATCCCGCCGAGCCGATCGTCCTCTGGGGCCTCAAGGCGGCGCAGCCGCAGGTGCCCAAGTTGCTCCAGATCCGCGGTGTCGGCAACAAGGTGCCCCCGCTCATCACCGAAATCGTCCCCGCCGTCTTTGCCCACCCCTCGGGGCCGATCTACGAGGAGGGCTACGCCGCCCTGACCGGCAACGACAAAGTCATCTTCGACGAGCTGACCAAGCTCTGGCAGAGCCGTCTAACGCAGTACCAGAAGGAGGTCCCGCAGGACCCCTCCGCCGACGGCAAGCCGGTCTTCACGCTGACGACCGATGCCATGTGGAAGAACGTGATCAACAACCCGGCGGCGCAGACGCGGGTGATGCAGATGATCGCGGATCAGTTGTCCGCCGCGGCACAGTGGGCCGACCAGACGCCGGCAGGCGACAAGCACGACCAACTCGTGGCGCTGGCCAAGCAGTGCGCGGACGGGTGCTGGGTGGTGGGCGGACACCAGAACCAGCCGACGTTGCGGACGGCGGCGGACCTGAACAAGCGATTGGACATCAAGACGATGTCGCCCGGAACCAAGATCAAGCCCGTCGTCGACCCGATCCTCCAGCAGATCATGGCGGGCTTCAAGGGCGTGCAGCAACCCCCCGCGGTCGGACCGGCGGCGGGACCGCAAGGGGTGGCGCAGCCTTAAGGACGCCGCTTGCGGCTTCGCGCGCGTGCGCGTCCCCACTGTGAAGTGAAGGAAGCACTCTCCGCGTCACATGCTACGAATCCTGATCATTCCGCTGGCGCTGGTGGGGTTGTTGCTCGCGGCGATGGTCTGGTCGGGCGGCGGTGTCGAAAAACGGGCGGACTTCGCCTTTCTCAACCGCGGGGACGTCTACACCCTCGACCTAAACAAGATGTCCTACCTTCAGGACTTCCGGATGACCTACGGCATCCGCGAGGGCCTGTACAGTCCCGACCCCGTGACGCTCCGGCCCATCCCCGCCGGAGCGACCGGTTACGACCTCTCCGACGACAAGCGCGTCTGGACCTTCCACCTCCGCGAGGAGTGCAAGTGGAGCAACGGCGACCCGGTCACCGCGCGCGATTACGTCTTCTCCTGGCGCCGCATGCTCGAGGAGCCGGGCGAGTACACCTACCTCTACGATTACGTCAGGAACGCCAAGGCCTACGTCCAGAGCTACGCCCGGGGCGAACCGATCGACTTCAAGACCGTCGGGATCCAGGCCCTCGACGACCGCACGTTCCGTGTGACGCTCGTCAACCCGGTGCCGTACCTGCTGGAGCTGGCGGCGTTCCCGCCGTTCTACCCGCGGCACGAGCGGTCGATGACCAAGTACCGGGTGTTCGTGGACACGGACGTGATGGACGCGTTCGATCGCTGGGCGGCTTCGAACAAGAAGAGCTTTGACTTCAGGCGGGCCACCCAGAACGAGCTGCTCGACGCCCTGACCGAGTTCGCCGCAACCGACCCGCTCAAGGGGGCGGCGGCGGAGAAGAAGGATTCAAAGGCCCTGGGCGTCGGCTCGT
>DATBFY010000271.1:0-7383 GCA_036558265.1 Tepidisphaeraceae bacterium
CGCGAGGAAGAGCCGCCCAAGCCCAGCACCAAACTCTCGACCGCGGCGGCGCTCCCGACCCTGGCGGCCAACCGCAGCATAGAACCCAAGCGCCTGACGAGGATGCTGCGGGCTGAACTCGATTGGATCGTGCTTAAGGCACTGGAGAAGAATCGCGTCCGCCGCTACGAGACGGCCAGCGAGCTGTCGGCGGACGTGCAGCACTACCTCTGCGGCGAGCCGGTGACCGCCCACCCGCCCAGCGCCGCCTACCGGCTGAAGAAGTCCGTGCGTCGGCACAAGGGTCAGGTGATCGCCGCGAGCCTTGTACTGTTCGCGTTGCTGGCGGGGATCGCTGGCACGAGCTTTGGCTTAATCAAGGCGAACCGGTTTGCATATGCGGAAGGGGTGGCAAAGCGGGATGCCAACAACCGCCTGGCACAAGTTGTCATTGAACGGGATGCAAAGCAGGCCGCCCTGAACGAGGCCGAGGCGATCTCCACGGTCCTGGTTGAGATATTCGAAAGCCCCAGCCCGTTTAGCCTCGGGCCGAGTGTTCGGGTGGTCGAACTGCTCGACAGCGCGGCGCGACGGGTAGAATCCGAGCTGGCCGGTCAGCCCGCCCGACGGGCGGCGCTGCAGCTCACGCTCGGCCGCACCTATAACGCCATGGGCCTGCCGCGTCAGGCGATCGCGTTGCACGAGCAGGCGCGCGACTACTTCCGTGCGACGCTGGGTCTCGAGCACCACAGCACGCGCGCCGCGACGCTGCATCTCGCAGCGTCGTATGGCCAGGCCGGCCGACTGCCCGAGGCGATCACACTTCAGTCGGAAGTGCTGGCAGTGAACTGCAAAGTGTGCGGCCCGGAATGCCAGTTCACATTGTGGGCGACCGGTGAATTGGCGCAGTCTTATCTGAAAACGGGCCGCACGGACGAGGGGATCAAGATGCTTCAGGACGTGTTGCCGCTGAAGCGCAAGGTGAGCGGGCCAGAGGATTTACAAACGATCGTATCGACCAGCGACCTAGCGGGCGGATTCATTCTGGCCCGCCGCTGGCAAGAGGCGATCAATCTGCTCGAGGAATTATTGCCGCTCAGCCGCAAGGTCGAGGGCCACGCGAGCCCCGACACGCTCATGACAATGAGCAATCTGGCGACTTCCTACCGAGCCGTCGGTCGGCGCGATGAGGCGGTCAAGCTGTTGGAGGAGGCGCTGCCGCTGAGCCGTAAGGTTAACGGCTGGGAACACCCCGACACGCTCCTGATGATGAGAAACTTGGCAATTTGCTACTCCGATTCGAGCCGCACTGCCGAGGCGATCAGATTGCTTGAAGAAATGTTGCCGCTTAGTAGCACGGGGATCGGACCAAGCCCTCACGATCGGGGCTCGGTGATGAACCACTTGGCGGTTTGCTATGCGCAAGTTGGTCGTTGGGAAGGGGCTCTCAGGCTGTTGGAGGAAGCGCTGCGGCTGAGCCGCAAGGACGACGGCGCGGACGACGCCCAGACGCGCAACGTGAAAAATGATCTCGCCTGGCTTCTGGCCACCTGCCCCGACCCTGCGATGCGAGACCCCAAACGCGCTGTGGAATTAGTTGCACAGGCGGTAAAGTCAGCGCCGGAGGAGCCCAATTTGCTCGAGACCCTGGGTACTGCCCAATATCGTGTCGGGGAGTATCCCGCGGCGGTCGCATCCCTGGAGAAGGCGATCCGCCTGCGAAAGGGCGATGCGATGGCGGCGGATGGGTTTTTCCTCGCCATGGCCCGTTGGCAACTGGGAGACAAGCAGCGAGCTCGCGAAGCGTTCGACCTTGCCGCTGGCTGGATGGAGAAAAACCACAGCAAGGATGCAGAAGTGATGCGCTTTAAGGAGGAGGCATCGGCGCTGCTGAAAGAAAAATGAAAAAATTGGCCGCGTTTGAGAATCCGCCCCATCTGAATCCGCATTGGCTGTTGAGCGAAAGGATCAACGCCAATGAAAACCCGCCACGACCCGTCGTTCGAGCGAGCAACTCGCGCACGTCACGCGCAATCCGCGGTACGGCCCGCCGCGATCGAAGCCCTCGAGCCTCGCAGGCTTCTGGCTTCCATCGTCGTCAACAGCACCGCCGATACCACCGCCAACGACGGCGTCACCACTCTGCGCGAGGCGATCACGACCGCCAACTCCACCACCGCTTCCGATGTCATCACCTTCAGCCTCGGCAGCGGGCCGCAAACGATCAATCTCGGCTCGGCCCTGCCTCGGCTGACAAGACCCGTCGAGATCAACGGCCCGGGCGCGGCGCTGCTGACGATCCGCCGCAGCGGCAGTTCAAACTATCGCATCTTCCGAACCGCTTCCGATGTCGTTCTGTCCGGAATGACCATCAGCAACGCGCGCGTCAACGATGTACTGGGCTGGGCCGGTGGCGCGGTTTACAACGAAACCACGCTCATCCTGAACGACTGCGTCATCACCGGAAACTCCGAAGTCGCCGGCTATGGCGGTGGCGGCGTCTTCAACGTTGGCACCATCACGATGAACCGCTGCACCATCCGCGACAACACCTCCACCGGGGACGGTGGCGGCATCATGAACCAAGGCGCGCTGACCCTCAACCGTTGCATGGTCAGCCAGAACAGTTCCAGCAACGCTGGTGGAGGGCTCGACAACCTCGCGACCGCGGTCATTACCGAGTGCACGTTCAGCGGCAATACCGCCCCGACCTACGGCGGCGGGATCTTCAATTTGAACGGTGCCCAACTGACCCTCACCAACAGCACGATCTCCGGAAACACCGCCCCGACCTACGGCGGCGGGATCTTCAACGACTACGGCGCGGCGCTGACCCTCACGGACAGCACCATCAGCTCCAACGCCACCTCACCCGCCAGCGGAAGTGACGGCGGCGGTTTGTACAACTACGGGACCACCTGCTCCATCGCCGGTTGCACATTCGCCGCCAACACCGCGTCTATGGGCGGGGCGGTTTACAACGTTGGGCAGACGCTGACGGCGAGCAACTGCACCTTCACCGCGAACGTGGCCGACGCAGCCGCGATGTACAACGGCGGCGTCGCGAGCCTTACCAATTGCACGGTCGCCGGGAATACCAGCTATGGATACAACCCGATGTATCGAGGCACGCTTTACGGGGGCGGCGACGTCGACCATGCCATATGGATGTACAACGACATCGTCGCCGCCAACACGGGGGGCAACCTGCAAGGCACCTTCTACCGCACCGGCGCCACCAGCACGAATGTCTGGGGCGACAACTTCATCGGCGATGCTCGCTCCTTCGACGACCGGGGAGGGGACCCGATGCTCGGTCCGCTGGCGGATAACGGCGGGCCCACGCAGACGATGGCTCTCCTGCCCGGAAGCCCCTGCATCGATGTCGGCAACAACACGTACGCGCCGACCGCTGAGCAGCGCGGCGCAGGCTTCTCTCGCGTCTCAGGTCCCAAGGTCGATCTCGGCGCGTACGAAGCGCAGAGCGTGACCGTTGACAACACCGGCGATCAATCCGACGGCAATTACTCGGCGCACAACCTGACGCTTCGCGAGGCGGTCGGTATGGCCAATGCCGATCCGCACATCGACGTCATCCGCTTCGCGAGCGACGTCTTCTCGACTCCGCAGACGATCGACACCGCCGGCCTGGCTGTTTCCGGCGAACTCGACATTCGCGGCCCCGGCGCCAAGCTGCTCACGATCCGCGGGCCCGTCAGCTCGGCCGATGTCCTCGACTCCAGCGTCAATCTGTATCTCGAAGATCTGACGCTTCAGAACCGAGGCCAGGGCGCGGCGATCGACAACCGCAACAGCCTCAGCCTCCGCCGCGTCGTCGTGAGCGGCACCGCCTCGTCCGGGCCGGGCGTCGTGACCAGCGGACCGTTCACGATTAAGTACAGCACGCTCATGGACAATGCCGGGGGCGGGATCATCAATCTCGGCGGCAGTCTGTACGTTTACGACAGCACGTTGAGCCGAAACAGCACCGCCATCCGAAATGACAGCGGCTCGCTGGCGATCACCCTTGTCACAATCAGCGGCAACAGCGGCGAAGGCGTTCGCAACGCCGGCACCGTCACCGCGCGCCATTCCATTGTCGCGCTCAACCCGGCAGGCGACGTCGTCAACACAGGTGCTGGAACGGCCGACTTGTCCTACTTTGATTTCATCGGAACGCGCGACGGCGATCCGATGCTGCTGCCCCTGGCCGACAACGGCGGCTCCACGCCCACGATGGCGCTGCGCCCGTACAGCCCGTGCATCAACACCGGCGCCCCCGGCTCCTCCACCGTCCTGGATCAGCGCGGCACGCCGCGCAGCCGCTTCTATGACATCGGCGCGTACGAATACACCGGGCCGTTCAACGATTCCCTCGTCGTCACCACCACCGCCGATGAAGACAACGGCAGCGCCGACCCGGCCTACGGCGCCGGCACGAGCTTCCGCGAGGCAATCCTGTACGCCAGCTCGACCCCGGGAGCCGACGTGATCACGTTCAACCTGGGTTCAACTCCACAGGTGATTCAACTCGCGTCGGGGGAACTCCGCGTTCCCAGCGGGATCACGATTCAGGGGCCGGGCGCGGATCTCCTGACGGTTCGAGGCACGGGCCAGAGCGGTTACGGGGTCTTCAGCATTTCCCAGTCACCCGTGGCCCCGTCGGTCGGTCCCGTCGAAATCTCCGGCCTGACCGTCACGAATGCCGGGTCGTACGGTATCCAGATTGTCGGCCCGCGGATCGTGCGGGTGAGCGATTGCGTCATCACCGGCAACGCCAAGGGATTCGACAATGAGGGAGCGCAGCTCACCCTGACCCGCAGTACCATCAGCCGCAATTCCTCCGGCGGTCCCGGCGGCGGCATCTACAGCAGCGGCGGCAGTGTCAGCATCGACTCCTGCACCATCAGCCGCAATTCCTCCGGCGGTCCCGGCGGCGGCATCTACCTCGCGCTCGGGAGCGGCAGCGCCACCATCAGCAACAGCACCATCGCCGGGAACTCCACCGACGGTCAAGGTGGCGGGATCTGGTTCGGCGGCATCGGTGCCACCTTGGCAATCAGCCGCAGCACCATCGTCGGCAACAGCGGCGTCAACACCGGCGGCATCTTCAACAACGTTGCAAATCTCATCCTCAGCAACACCATCGTCGCCAAAAACACCGGCGGCGACCTGGGCACGGGCGGCGCAGCCACAAACACAGCCACATTCAGCTTCATCGGCGACACGCAAGGCGATCCGCTCCTGGGTCCCCTCGCCGACAACGGCGGCCCCACCCAAACCATGGCCCTGCTCCCCGGCAGCCCTTGCGTCGACGCCGGCGATCCGGCGTTTGTGACGCCGCCCGATACAGACCAGCGCGGCGCGGGCTTTGCGCGGGTTAGCGGCGGAAGGATTGATATCGGCGCGTTCGAGTGCGACGCCATCGCGCCATCTGGCGTCGCAATACCTTTCAATCCGGCCGCGGCGTACCACGCGCTCGTTTTTGAGTTAAGCGAAGACGTCTCGTCAAGTCTGAGCACAGAAGACTTTTCGATTCTCAATCGCACGACCGGCGAGGCTGTTCCCGTTTCGAAGCTCGCCCTCGCATTCGACCGGATCACCCGCAAGGCCACGTTGACGTTCCCCGGATTCGCCGGCGGGATCCTGCCCGATGCAGATTACCGCTGCACTCTCATCCCAGAGGGTGTGAGCGATCCATCCGGTAATCGGTTGTCGAATTCCATCGTCCAGGAATTCTTCGTGTTGTCCGGAGATCTCAATCGGGATCGTCAAGTTGACTTTTCCGACCTCGTCATAGTTGCTCAAAATTACGGACAGCAAGGTAAAACTTGGAATGAAGGTGATCTTAACGGCGATGGAACGACGGACTTTGCGGATTTGGTGATGATCGCCCAGGCATATGGCTCCTCGTTACCGCCGGCGCTGGGGGTGTCTGCCGCTTCGATGTCTACCGCAACTGTCAAAAGGGTGAATAAACCTTTAAAGATAAGGGAAGTTACTAAACCCGCGGTTCGCGCCGCAATAGTTTCGCAATTCATTTAATTCATTTCCGCCTCGCCCGAGCGGCCGATAGTGCTGAACCTCAACCTGAGTTTTGGCGACCGTCACCGCGCCGCATAGTTGTCCGACGCGCGTCGGCGGTGCCCGCGCCACGGCTGATCGCCGGGGGAGTCCGAGCCGACGAATGCCAGGACCACGGCAAACACCAACGCGGCCGACACGGAGGTTGAAATGTTCGTGAGGACGGGGGTGAGCGGCCTGGTCACGTCGGGATTGTACCGCACTCCGGGCATCGATCTGGCGCCGCGCGCGTCACCCGCGCGTCACCGGCGCGCAACAAAATTGCGAGTTTTGGCGCACGCTGGCGAACCACCCCATGCTCGTTCATTCCGTCGGTCAGGTCCTCTACCCGACAGTCGAACACTGTGGCCAACCGCTCCAGCGTCTCCGGCAGCGCACGGCGTCGCCGCCCGCTCTCCATTTGCTCATAGGTGCCGACCGAATCCCACCCCATCCGCTTGGCCATCTCACGCTGGATCAGGCCGCAGGCCAGCCGTCGGCGCCGCATGGACGCCGGTGAGAACGCCACCGCCCGGTCGGGGAGCTTGGGCGCTTTCCACAAGGACCAGAGGTACCGCGTGCCCTCGTTGAACTGCTCGACCCCCAGCGCCCGCCGCCACTTGACCACGGTGGCCACGCCCGCGCCCCACCAGTACTGGATCGCGGCGGCGGATTCACAGCGGATCGCGCGGGCCAGCTCGTCGGACATCAGCACCGCGCCCCGGCCGCCGCGGCCGACCCGCAGCAGCGGCCAGGGGATGCGGCCCTCGGTCCAGCCGCAGACCGTCGCCTTGCCGTAAACGAGGCATGTGGCGGTCCGGCCGGCGCGGGCGACGGGGACTTTATACGGGCCGTGCAGCAGCGGGTACTCGCGCAGGCGGGGCGGCGGCATGGGCGAGGAATATAACTATCGCTGGCGAAGGGCGGACGCGCCGCTCGCGGTTACCAACAGGCACGAGCGACGCCAAGGTCCTTCCCTCTGTCCATCCCGGCGTCCACCGATCAGCTCGCGTTTAGCTCGTCGTCTCGTCGTGTCGCGCGACCGCCGCCCGCACGAGCGATCGGAGCTGCGCCGACGAGCGGCAGTGATACCGGAGCACCGACCCGGCAATCCACGCGATCGCCGTGCACGGGGCGGCGACGAGGACGCCGATCATGACCCGCGGGTCGGCTCCCGCACGCCAGAGCACGAGCGACGCGATCAGGCCGACCGGCAGGATCGCCCAGCCGGCGCGCATCAGCATCACGTGCCGCCTCGCAATGCTACGCATCGTGGGGTCGTCCGCGCATCGCGCCAGGATCTCCTGGCGCCGTGCCTGCGGGAGCGGCGTCAGTTCGGGC
>DATBFY010000272.1:0-10681 GCA_036558265.1 Tepidisphaeraceae bacterium
CTTTATACGTGTCGATGTCCACGGCCAGGTAAGGAGGCTGGGCGCTTTTGACCGTGATCCCGTTGTTCTTGAAGATGGGCAGGTTGTTGATCTGCGCGACGGTGAGCAGTTCCTGCCCGCCGGGGGCCAACTGCGGGTCCACGTAAATCTGCACGGCCGCGCCGTCGGGCTTGGGCTGGAGCAGCTCGCGGACGTGGTCCACCCGCACGCGTGGCCCGGAGAGCTCGACCACGACGTTCTTGTCCGCCGGCCCGCGCAGCGTGACCAGCCGCGTGTGATCCGTCGTCCGCACGTCGATCGGGAAGCTGATCCCCATCTCGGTGACCGATTGCTCACGCTCGGCGTAGACCCAGATCAGCAACGTGAGCGGCGCAACCCAGGCCAGGGTCTTGAAGAAGTGGGAGATCTGATCCCCCGAGGGAAGGCGCCGGGCGAGGCGGTCCCACAGGGACAACGGCTGGGCGTAATCCAGCGGCTTGAGCGGAACGGTGGGGCCGGCGGCTTTGAGGGGGGTCAGGTCGGGCATACGTCTGTTGTGCGGCTGCGCGTCGCGGGCGGCGAATCACTCATCCATCTTAGGCGGCGGCCTTTCGAAAGGTGCGGTTATCGGCCCTCCCGAGCAGCTCGGTCAGAAGGCCTCGCAGGGTCTCGGGCGTCAGTTTTCGGATGAGCTGGCCGCGCTCGGCGATCGAGATGTCGCCGGTCTCCTCGGACACGACCAGCACCACGGCGTCGGATTCCTGGCTCATGCCCACCGCCGCGCGGTGGCGCGAGCCCAGTTCTTTTTCCAGCTCTCCGGATTCGGCGAGCGGGAACTGCACGCCGGCGTAGGCGACCCGGCCGTTGGACACCACCACGCCCAGGTCGTGCAGCGGGGAGTTGGGCCAGAAGATCGTGTTGAGGAGCTCGGCCGATAAATCGGCGTTCAGGCGCGTGCCGTTCTCGGCGATCCCGCCCAGACCCACGTCGCGCTCGATCGCGACCAGCGCCCCGATCTTTCGGCGGGAGAGGAACGTGGCGGCGTTCACCAGCGCGTCGATGTCATCGGTCATCTGCGCGCCGAACGTGCGGAAGAGGCGCGTCTCACCCAATCGCATCAGCGCCCGGCGAAGCTCGGGCTGGAAGACCACGATGATCGCGAACCCCGCGGCGACGAGGAACTTGCCGTAAAGGTATTCGATGCGGGTCAGCCCGGCGCGCCCGGCCAGGAGGCGCACGACCACGTAGATCGTGATCAACAGGAGCAGGATCCCCTTCAAGAGCCGCGCCCCGCGGGTTCCCTGCAGGAAGCTGATCACCCAGTAGACGACCGCGCCGATGATCAGCAGCTCGATCAGCACCTGCCACCACGGGTAGCTGCTGATGGCCCGGAAGAAGTCGCCGAAATTGAAGAGCGGGTCGTTCACGGTCTAGCCAAGGGATGACATCCGACTGCGTGAAATATAGCAAATGATCGAGCGCGATGAACCGTCGGATGCAGCGGATTGCTGTTTTACGTTTCTATCGGCCATCGGTTGCCCGGTTCCCAAAGAAGTGTTTGCGAATCGCGCCATCCGTCCCGCCGCGCGTCGGCGGAACCACCTCGCGGCCCAAGCTGCACGCCGGTGAACACCCACTGCGCCCGGCACGTCTGCCGCAGTCAGCCCGACCAGCCGACCTGGATCGCCCGGATTACCCGAACGACGCGGCTCATCGGTTCAACATCATGGACACGCACGATGGCCGCCCGGTTTGCGACGCACCAGGCGACCGAGGCGGCGGTGGCGAACAGGCGATCGCGGGGCTCACCTTCCCCGGCGATTCGACCCAGGAAGCCCTTGCGGCTGGTCCCCAGCACCAGCGGATGCCCTGAACCGGTCAGTTCTCCCAGTCGCCGGAGCAATTCCAGGTTGTGGTTCACATCTTTGCCAAAGCCGATGCCCGGGTCGAGCAGGATCCGGTGACGGGCGACACCGGCGGCGTGGGCGGCGGCGGCTCGCTCGTTTAGATAGTCGGCGACCTCCCCCACCACGTTCCGATAACTGGGATCCTGCTGCATCGTCGCCGGTTGCCCTTTCATGTGCATCAGGACGATCGGCGCCTCCCGGGCCGCCGCCAGCGGAAGCATCGCCGGGTCCTCCGTGCCGCCGGAGATGTCGTTGATGAGCGTCGCCCCGGCATCGAGGGCGGCCTGCGCGACCGCCGCTCGGGTCGTGTCGATCGACATCAGGCAACGCTCGCCCAGCTCGGCGTGCAAACGCTCGATGACCGGGCGGACACGACGGACCTGTTCGTCCTCGGCGGTGCGGGCCGAACCGGGGCGGGTGGACTCACCCCCCACGTCCAGTAAATCGGCGCCGGCAGCGAGCATCGCCTGGGCGTGGGCGACGGCGGCGTCCGCCTGCGCGTACCGGCCGCCGTCCGAAAAGCTGTCGGGTGTGACGTTCAGCACGCCCATCACCAGCGGCGGCCGCGCCGGGTTTCCAAGCCAGGTCTCGAATTCGTTGGGGCTCATCAGTGTGGATTACGTTAGGCATATCACGCGTCGATATCAAAGGCGGAGGGACGACCGCGGCGCGTGGAGCACATTCGATCGATTCTTCGCGAGTTCAAGATTTACGGGGTGATCCTCTTCGTGGTGGGGACGGTCTGGGCGGTCGCCTGGTCGGCCGAGGAGGATGAGCAGGTGGACCACATCCGGTTCTGGGCCCGGCCCCAGCCTCGATTCGAGGAGATGCAGGCGCGGTGGGCGGCGCTGGACGACGCCGCGGGGGATGTGGTCCCCGCCGAATGACACGCGCGGGCTATCGCGGGATGAACCGGTAAGTGCGCGTGCTGGAGGCGGTCCAGTCGTCGGCGGCGTCGCCATCGACGTCCACTCCCCCGCCCAGGCCGAAATCCCGGGCACGAAGGGTCCGGTAGTCGCGCCACTCGGCGTGGCCGTCCACGAAGAGCAGGTTCCCCCCGGACGAGTGAACGGTATTGAAGTCCTCGCGCCCGTCCCGGTTCGAGTGCCACCAGAGGTAAACCGCCAGCGTGCCGGGGGCGACGGGGCGCAGCCAGGCGGTCCGCCAGAGGAACCGGTCCTCCTGGAAAGCGACCACCTCGGAAATCCTGGGAATCTGGGCGATCCGCCGCAGGGGGTAGAAGACCAGTCCGTTCGCGAGGTAGTTGGTCGCGCCGAACTCGTCGGGGGCCTGCTCGGGCTTCCAGGGGAGGTCGGCGGCGCTGGGACAGATCAGGGCATCCCGGGCGTTGCCGACATAGGGGTAAAGCAGCCCGAGGACCGTGGGCTGGATCGCGGCGATGTCGGGGTTGAGGAAGTCCTCGACGAAGGCGTACTGGAGGGGTGGCCGGTCGCGGTTGGCGGCGGCGTACAGCCAGAGCGCCCGCCCGAGCTGGTGGACGTTGGCCAGACACCTGGCCCGCCGAGCTGCCTCGCGCGCCCGCACCATGGCCGGCAGGAGGAACGCCAGCATCAGGGCGATGATGCCCAGGACCACCAACAGTTCCACGAGCGTGAAGGCTGAACGGGGTCGTCGTCGTCGCGAGTATCGCTGCATGGGGCGCGCACCGCGGGAATTGGTTGGATATCGTACGACGGGGCGGCAGGACCGGCCATAGGGAAATGCGGCAGCCCTCGATTCCCTGAGGGGGTGGATTACACTGGCCGGCATGGCGGGCAGCTTCTGGGATTTCCAGCAGAACATGGCGAAGGGTCGCCGGACGGGCGAGTCCGGTGCGCCGGTCAGACCGCATGCCGGGAGGTCGGACAAGCCCCTGACCGTCTCCCAACTGACCCAGCGGATCGACAAGGCGATCCGCGGCGGCGTGCCGGCGAAGGTCTGCGTCCGCGGGGAGGTCAGCAACTTCAAGCTGCACGGGTCGTCGGGCCACGCCTATTTCACGCTGAAAGATCCGGGGGCGTGCATCGACTGCGTGATGTGGCGGGACGACGCGGCGGGGCTGCGGTTTGAGCCGACCGACGGGCTGGAACTGATCGCCACGGGCGGCGTTCGGGTCTTCGCGCAGAAGGGCAGGTATCAGCTTTACGTCTCGACGCTGGCGCCGCTGGGACAGGGGGCGCTGGAACTGGCGCGGCAACAGATCCAGGCGAAGCTGGCGGCCGAGGGACTCTTCGACGCCGATCGAAAGAAACCGCTTCCCCGCTACCCGCGGCATATCGTCCTGGTGACCAGCAGCCAGACGGCGGCGGTGGCGGACATGCTCAAGGTGCTGCGGCGGTTCCCGTTCCTGCACGTGCGGGTTTACCACGTGCCGGTGCAGGGGGACGGCAGCGCCGAGCGGATCGCCGAGGCGCTGGCGCACCTGCGCCGGGTGAAGGATCCAATCGACCTGGTGCTCCTGGGCAGGGGGGGCGGATCGCTGGAGGACCTGTGGGAATTCAACGAGGAGGTCGTCGCGCGCGCGATCGCCGCCAGCCGCGTGCCAGTGATCACGGGGATCGGGCATGAGATCGACGTGTCGATCGCGGACCTGGTGGCGGATCATCACGCGCACACGCCGACCGAGGCGGCACAGGTCGCGACGGCGCACTGGCGCGGCGCCCGGGAGCTGATTGATTCGTCGGCGACGCGCCTGGCGCGCGAGCTGCGGACGATCCTGCGCCACGCGCGGCAGCGGCTGGGGGAGATCGAGCGACACGAGGTTTTTCGCCGGCCGCTGGATCGGGTCAACCAGCTTCGGCAGGTGCTGGATGAGCGGGAGCGGTTGCTGACCCAGGTCACGGCGGAGCGATTGCGGCGGGCCGGGGATCGGGTCGCCGGAATGGACGTGCGATTGCGCGAGCGGCACCCGCGGCACCGGTTGATGCTGGAGCAGCAACGCGTGGCGGGGCTGGCCGATCGGCTGACGCGCGCTGCCGCCCAGGCGGTGGCGGTCCAGTGCCGGCGGATCGACCTCCTGGGGGCGCGCCTTCACGCGATCAACCCGGCGGAGGTGCTCAAGCGCGGGTACAGCCTGACGACGAGCAAGAAGAGCGGCCAGGTCATCCGGGACCCCTCGGAGGTCAAGCCGGGCGACCTGCTGGTGACGCGGCTGGCGAACGGGCAGATCGAATCGCGGGTGGAGGATGCGCGGCAACTTCGGTTGTTCGAGTAGGGGGTAGTGCAATTGAAGAAGTTGTAGCAAATTGTAGCGTTTTGTAGCAGACTGTCGGGGGAGCACGGAGGATGAACCGCCAGGGCGCGCCAGAATGCGAAGATGGGCGGTTTGATCGCGAGTTTTTTCTGGGATGGGGAGTTTTGGGGAGATTTGGGGAGTGGCGGTTCGAAGGTCACGCTTTGGCGTGTTTTGAACTGAAGACACGCTGAAGCGTGAACTCCGAACCGGGTATCCGCGGAGCGTTTGGCGGGTCATGGCGCGCGCATCCTCCACCTAAGGGGGCGGGGATGCGCGCCGGTGACGCGCGGGGCGCGATCAGGGTTGTGGGAAGTGGGATTTTGCTGGGGTTTTCATACAATTTTTTTTTTATTCTTTGGTGGGAGGGGGTTGCGCGAAGAGCGCTACGGGCGCGCACCAAAATCGCGGGATGTTGCTCTGCGGTCGGTTGGCAATTCGCTCGAGCGTGTGGCGTACCGGCGCGCCGTGTATGATGGTGGCGGCGCGGGGCTTTGACTGCCGATTTTGTCATGGCTATTGAATTGGATTATGCGTCACCATTTACACGCCGCGCGTCAAAGCCGTGGGTCGGTTTCGTCGCGCCGGCGATCGCGGCGTGTTCCGCCATCATTATTGTCTTCTGGTGTACTCGTCTGGCCGCTGCGGCGCAGATGGCGCTGATCATCCCGACCTTGTGCGGGACGGGGCGCCACGACGCGGAGGAGCGACTTTACTACACGATGCCATTCAGCCTTATCGTGCCCGTTGTGGGCTGGTGCTGCGCCCCCTCTTCGGGAATTGGTGACCTGGTCTCTCGGTGCGCGATCTGGACGTCGGCGATCGGATGGTTGATGTCAGTGCTATTCGTGGCGTGTCGATGAGCGGGAAGGGCGAATCGTGAAACGGACGCGATCCCGGCCAGCGAAGGGTGCTTGTATGACGTCCGATGCCGCCGTTCAATCTGCCATCGCCCATGCGGAGGCGATCCTTCCGGGCAAGCCTGCGCCAGACGGGAAGCGCGATCCGCGGTGGCAGGCGATCATTGGCGTGGGTCGGTTTATCGAGGAGCGGCCGGAGGCGGTGTGGCGATTTGCGCTGCGGTGGGGCAAGCATGCGCAGCTTGATTTGCGCATGGCGGTGGCGACGTGTTTGCTGGAGCATCTGCTCGAACATCATTTCGAATTGATCTTTCCGCGCGTGCGCGAGGCCGCGATGACGAGTCGTCGGTTTGCGGAGACGTTTGAGGTGTGCTGGCGGTTTGGGCCGGCGACGGTGCCGGAGAACGCCAGGCGGGTTGATCGTCTGAAGCGGGCGCTCGCGCGGCGGCGTGTGCGGTAGCGGATTTATACGACTTCCATTTGATTCGCGCGTCACTGGGCGCGCGAAGACCACGGGCAAACAAGTTTGCCCATGCCACCCGAAGCAGCACGGGTCAGGGGATTTTCTGAGCGTAGTTCTGGGCGATGGGCATTCGGCGGCCGAAGCCGAAGGCTCGGCTGGTGACCTTGAGGCCGGGGGCGGCCTGGCGGCGCTTGTATTCGCTGCGGTCGATCAGCTTGATCACGCGGGTGACGGTGGCGAGGTCGAAGCCTTCGGCGATGATGTCGGCGGCGCCCTTTTCCTCCTCGATGTAGCGGTGGAGGATCGCGTCCAGGAGGTCGTAGGGGGGCAGGCTGTCCTGGTCGGTCTGGTCGGGCTTGAGCTCGGCGCTGGGGACCTTCTCGATGCTGCGCCAGGGGATGACCTCCTTGCCGAAATGCTCGTTGATCCAGCGGGAGAGGGCCCAGACGGTGGTCTTGGGGACGTCGGAGATGACCGCCAGCCCGCCGCACATGTCGCCGTAGAGGGTGCAATAGCCGGTGGCGATCTCGGACTTGTTGCCGGTGGTGAGCAGGAGGTGATTGAAACGGTTCGAAAACGCCATGAGGGTGGCGCCGCGGATGCGGGCCTGGAGGTTCTGGTCGGTGAGGTCGGCGGCGGGATCGGGGAGTTGCGAGTTGCGGGTTCCGAGGATCTGGTCGAATAGCGGGTAGAGCGCGCGCTCGTTGGCGCTGTGCATCGGGTCGATCGGGACGGTGTGGTAGTGGATGCCCAGGTTGCGCGCCAGGGCGGCGGCGTCTTCGAGCGAGTGGGTGCTGGAGAAGCGGGATGGCATGGCGACGCCGGTGACCTGCAGGGGCCCCAGCGCGTGGGCGGCGATCGCGGCGGTCAGGGCGGAGTCGATGCCGCCGGAGAGGCCCAGGACGACGGTCTTGAAGCCGCACTTGCGGACGTAGTCGCGAAGGCCCAGAAGAAGCGCCTTGTACAGCGATTCCAACCCCGTGGAGTGGGGGTGGACAGGGTTCGGGGATCGGGGTTCAGGGTTCAGGGTTTGCGGATCATGGCGAGGGGCCGTCCCTTGGTTCGCGGAAGGTTGTGTCCGGGCAGACGAGAATGTCTGCCCCACCGAGTTCGGCACAGCCGAACCTACCGACGCATCGAGATCGACCACGAGCAGGTCTTCCTCGAAATCTTTTGCCTGCGCGATCAGGTTGCCCTGGTGGTCGAGGACGTGGGAGTTGCCGTCGAAGATCAACTCGTCGTTGCCGCCGACCTGGTTGACGTAGACCAGGGGCTTGTTGAAGCGTCGGACCTGCTCGCCGAAGAGCTGGAGGCGGAAGTCGTGCTTGCCCAGGACGAAGGGGCTGGCGGAGGCGTTGATCAGGAGCTGTGCGCCCGCGGCGTTCAGATCGGCGATGGGGTTCTGGTGGTAGAGCCGGCGTGCGATGAGCTTCTCGTCGTTCCAGAGGTCCTCGCAGACCGAGAGGCCGGCGACGATCGACGGCGATGCGGCGTCGGAGCCGATGGTGACGAGGTTCTCGGTCTCGTTGATCGGGCCGGGCTCGAAATAGCGGGATTCGTCGAAGACGTCGTAGGTGGGGAGGAGGGTCTTGAAGTGCCGGGAGTGGACCTGTCCGTCGCGGAGGAGGGCGACGGCGTTGTGAAGCGGCCGGCCGATGGGCGCGGGATTGCGGTCGGCGTAGCCGATGATGACGTCGATGCCGCGGACCTGTCGGGCGATGTCGGCCAGCGCCGCCAGGCTGTCGCTGATGAACCGGGACTTGAGGAGCAGATCCTTGGGCGGATAGCCGATGAGGGACAACTCGGGAAAGACGACCAGGCGTGCGCCCTGCGACCTGGCGCGGGAGATGAAGTCGAGGTGCTTGTTCGCGTTGTTCTCGATGTCGCCGACGGTGGGATTGATCTGGGCGAGGGCGATGCGCATGCGGAGGATTTTAGGATGGGGCGGGGGGAAAGCGAAGGTGGAGGATGGCGCGGAAGGCGAAGATGGAAGATGGAGGATGGAAGATGGAGGGAATCTTCTTCCATCCTCTATCTTCCATCCTCCATCCTCGTCTTCGGATGACAAGCCCTACTGCACGTAGCGGGGCTTTCGGCGCTGGGCGCGGATCTGGGCGGCGCGCTGACGTTCGTCCAGTCGGCGGGACGAGACGTGGTGCTGGAGCACCCAGGGGAAGTCGTGGTGGAATCGGCGATAGATCAGTCCCAGGTGCCAGGCGCCCAGGTGCATCACCAGGATGGTCAGGAGGATCTCGGGGTAGACGACCAGCGGATGGTTGAGCTTGTAAAGCCCCGGGTGCTTGGCGAGCACGTCGCCGGGAATGATCGCGACACTCACGATGCTGAAGACGAACATCGGGACGGCGGCGAGCCAGATGAGAAAGGCGGTCATGTACTGTCCGCCCGCGATGCGGATGACGGCGGTGAGACGGTCCGGGCGGAGGTTGGCCGCGGCGCCGCTGGTCGCGACGGTGAGGAAGACGGCGGGGAAGAAGAACAGGCCCAGCCCCAGCGGGAGGATCGCGGCGGCGGCGAACTTCGCCGGCACGTACATCAGGCAGACGATCGTGGGGATGAAGCAGACGACCAGAGAGGTGAACATCTGGACGAAGGGCCGCCAGAAGTCGTCGGTCCAGTTCAGGCTGCCCAGGGGGCGGGGCAGTTCGTCCATTGCGTCGGGGCCGTTGTGGACCAGGGTTCGGGCGTAGTGCCCCATGAGCACGAAGACCAGGGGGAAGTGCGCCAGGACGGGCAGTACGCCCGCCGCCGCGAGCAGCACCATGATCACCACGTCGAGGATCTGGAAGAAGACGTAAAAGACGAAGATGAAGAGCGTGACGATGAAGTTGACGGGCATGAACAGCTCGACCAGGACCTTGCTGAGCTTCATCACGCCGCGCAGGTCGCCGGCGGCGTAGGTCAGCGGGACGGCGACCCGGGCGACCGGGATCTGGGCGGCGGGGACCATGTCGGGGGTCTTCGCCAGGCCGACTGGACGGATGAGCTCGCCGGTCACCGGGTCGTACTTGGGTTTTTTCGGGGCGACGTTGGCGTCGTCGTCGAGGAGGGGGATCTCGTCCGGGGCGCGGTCCGCGCCGACGTTCGCCAGGTCCTCGTGGGTGGGACGCAGGTCGATGTCGCCCGCGTCGCGATCGATGTGTCCCCGGCGAAAGGAGGTGAAGACCTGCGGGGCGTTGGTGGGACGCCGGGTTGCCGGGGCGTCGTCATCCTTGAGGCGGAGCGTGCCGTCGTCGTCGAGGTTGCCCATGTCGGACAGCGCGGGGACGTCGTTCAGGCGGCCGCATTTCGGGCATTGGATGGCGCTGGCCGCGTGGTCGCGCGTAAGCTCGAAGAGGTGGCCGCAGTGGCAGGGGAAACGGATGATGCCGGGATCGGATGGGGACACGGTGTCATTATAACGACGGAGCGGGGGGCGGGGTTTTTCAGTCGGGGCCAGCCGGTGCGGGCTGCCCCACCAAATGGCTGGCGGAGGCGTGCCGCCGAAATTGTCCACGCATCCGAGGTGGGGTGGTCGGCGGTCATGGGGCGGCCGGTTCGGGCACCAGGGATTGGGGCTGAACGGCTGACTCGGCGGTTGGTGTGGCGGCCTTGCGCCGCCGGCGCCACATTCCCAGGTCGTCGAAGAGGCTGTATGCGACGGGGGTGACCAGGAGGGAGAGGAGCAGGGACATGGCCTGACCGCCGACGATAACCTTGGCCATGGACGCCCGCGAGGCGGAGCCGGGGCCGACGCCCAGGGCGATGGGGATCATGCCCGCGATCAGCATGAGGGTGGTCATGAGGATGGGGCGCAGGCGGGTGCGGTTGGCTTCCATGATGGCCCAGGTGCGGGTGCGCTTCTCGGGAGAGAGCCTGCGAAGGAAACGGGTCCAGGCGGAAGTCCGGGTGAGGGGGTGAGAGGATGAGGAGGTGAGGTGAGTCGTGAGCGTTTTCCCCTCATCTCCCCATCCCCTTATCTCCTCATCTTGTCGGTACAAGGGTGGGACTTCGGTGGGATCGTCCTTGGCGCGACGGCGGAGGACGTTGGTGTAATCGACCTGGAGGATGCCGTTCTTTTTGACGATGCCGAAGAGGAGGAAGACGCCCAGGATGCTGTAGATGGTCAGCGCCTGTCCGGTGAAGATCAGGGAGAGGATGGCGAAGGGGATGGTCAGGGGGACGGCGAGCAGGATCGTGATCGGGTGGACGAAGGACTCGAACTGGGCCGCCAGGATCATGT
>DATBFY010000273.1:0-3727 GCA_036558265.1 Tepidisphaeraceae bacterium
AAGAAGCCGGAGTGGACGTGGTACGCCACGGGCCCGGGCGCGGGGATCCAGATGCGCAGTGGGCGGCTGGTCATCCCGTGCGATTACAAGCTCGCCGATGGGCAGGGATACTCGCATGTCATCTACAGCGACGACCATGGGAAGACCTGGTCGATCGGCGGGTTGGTCGGTCCGGGCGCCAACGAGTCGCGCGTGATCGAGCTTACCGATGGGCGGCTCATGCTGAACATGCGAAACTACCGCGACAAGTCGGCGGCCGCCAAGGGACGCGCGGTCGCCACCAGCAGCGATGGTGGGCTGACGTGGTCCGCCCTGGCGCACGATCCGGCGCTGATCGAGCCCATGTGCCAGGGCAGCCTCGTCCGCGGGCCCGATGTGGAGGGCAAACCGACCTTCCTGTTTTCCAATCCTGCAAGCTCCAAGCGAGAGAAGATGACCGTCCGCCTGAGCATCGACGACGCGAAGACCTGGGCTTACGAAAAGATGCTGCAGGCGGGTCCGGCGGCGTATTCAGATCTGGCGGTCCTGCCCGATGGAACCATCCTCTGCCTCTACGAGATGGGGGAGAAATCGCCCTATGACAAGATCGTCCTGGCGCGGTTTACCGCCGACTGGTTGATGCACTGACTGCGGGTAACATTCGCGGACGATTCGGGTATTATCCCCCGGGCAGTCATCAATTCAGACCCATACGACGAGGAGACGCGTGATGAATTCCAACGGTCAGCCGACAACGACGGGCACCAGCAATCCTCCTTCCCGCCGGGCGTTTTTGAAGGGGACGGCGACGGCCGCGATCGCCGGGGCGGTGGCCGGGCAACTGGTCGTCCCGCAGGGCGTGCGGGCGGCCGGCAGCGACGTGGTCAAGTTCGGGCTGATCGGCTGCGGCGGCCGGGGCACCGGCGCGGGGGGGCAGGCACTGTCGGCCCACCCGGCGAACCACCTGACGGCGATCGGGGACCTCTTCCCCGAGCCGATCGACCACGCGATCACCAGCTACACCAAGTCGCATCCCGACCAGGTCAAGGTCACCCCCGACACCCGATTCACCGGCCTGGACGCCTACAAGAAGGTGATCGACAGCGGCGTGGACGTGGTGCTGCTGACGACGCCGCCCGCGTTCCGGTGGCTGCACTTCCAGTACGCGGTGGAGAAGGGCAAGCACATCTTCGCCGAAAAGCCCCTGTGCGTGGACGCGGCCGGTTATCGCAAGATCAGCCAGAGCATCGAGGAGTCGCGGCGGAAGAACCTGGCGTTCGTGGACGGGTTCTGCTGGCGATACAGCGTCGGCGAGCGCGAGACGTTCCCCCGCGTCCACGACGGCGCGATTGGCGATATCCTGTCGATCTACTCGCATTACAACGCATCCCAGCTCTGGATGAAGCCCCGCCAGCCGCAGTGGAGCGACACCGAGTGGCAGTTGCGGAACTGGCTTTACTTCACGTGGCTTTCCGGCGACCACATCGTCGAGCAGTGCGTGCACACGATCGACAAGGTGGCGTGGGCGATGAAGGACCAGATGCCCGCCCGCGCCTGGGCGACCGGCGGTCGCCAGCAGCGGGTGGATCCGGCGTACGGGCACATCTGGGACCACTTCGCGGTGGTCTACGAGTGGGCCGACGGCGCCCGCGCCCACGTCTACTGCCGCCAGCAGGACGGCGTCGCCACCGGGGTGAGCGACCACTTCGTCGGCACCAAGGGCGTCTGCGACATCACGTCCGACTTCTCGCCCAAGAACGGCGGCCGCAATTACGTCATCCGCCAGCACGGCGAAAACGGCCCGGGCTGGCGCCTCTCCAACATCCCCAAGACGTTCGCCAACGCCTACCAGGTCGAGCACAATGAGCTCTTCGCCAGCATCCGCGCCGGCAAGCCGATCAACGCCGGCCAGCGCGTCCCCAACAGCGCGATGATGGCCATCCTGGGCCGCATGGCCGGCTACACCGGCTCGATCATCACCTGGGACCAGGCGATCAAGTCGCAGGAAGACACCTTCCCCAAGGAACTGGACCTGTCGAAGCCCATGGCGGTTGCGCCGGTGGCGGTGCCGGGGCAGACGAAGTTTGTCTGATCTCGGTTAACAGGATATTGGGCGGCACTGGCAAGCTCTCAGGCTTGCCAGTGTTCATTTGGCGACTTCACGGGCGGGACGCCCGTGCCACCGGTGCGCTTGTGTCGTTTGACTTCGGTGCCGCCGCGGGGAACTTGATCGGGACGGCGCGGGTTGATCGGTGGGAGCTCGCCTAAGAGCTCCTTGAGCTGGTGGTGGACATCCCGCCACTCGCGCATGCGGACGAAGGAGAGGAAGCTGGTGCGGCAGGCCTTGCGGAGCTGGCTGGTGGAGAGATGGTCGCGCTTCTCCCGGAACCAGCGCCACAGGTGCAGGTAGCTGACGAAATCGGAGTTCTCGTCCCGCCACTTGGAGTGGGCCTCGTCGGCGGCCTGCTGCATGTCGAGCGGGCGCTCGCGGGGGTCCTGCACCGTGAGGGCCGAGGCGATGACCAGGACGTCGTCGAGCACGCCCTCCTCGCGGGCGGCGAGGATCATCCGGCCGATGCGCGGGTCGATCGGCAACCGCGCGAGCTGGCCGCCGATGGGCGTGAGCTGGTTGTCCTCGTCGATCGCGCCCAGCTCGTGGAGGGTCTGGTAGCCGTCGCGGATCTGGCGGTAATCCGGCGGCTCGATGAAGGGGAAGTCCTGCACCTCGCCCAGGCGCAGGGATTTCATCTGGAGGATGACGCTCGCCAGGTTCGTGCGGAGGATCTCGGGCACCGTGAACTCTTCGCGCAGCGTGAAGTCCTCCTCGCTGTAGAGGCGGACGCAGATGCCCGGGCCGATGCGGCCGCCGCGGCCCTTGCGCTGGTCGCCGCTCGCGCGGCTGATCGCCTCGATCGGCAGCCGCTGCACCTTGTTGCGGGCGCTGTAGCGGGAGATGCGGGCATAGCCGGGATCGACCACGTAGCGGATGCCCGGGACGGTCAGCGAGGTCTCGGCGACGTTGGTCGCCAGGACGATGCGGCGGCGGCCGTGCGGCTTGAAGACCTTCATCTGCTCGTCGGCCGACAGGCGGGCGTAGAGCGGGAGGATCTCGGTCTCGGGCGGGTGGTGCTTGCGCAAGGATTCGGCGGTCTCGCGGATCTCCCGCTCGCCGGTGAGGAAAACCAGCACGTCCCCCGGCCCTTCACGGCAGACCTCGTCCACGGCCCGGAGGATGGCCTCCTCCATCTGCAGGTCTTCCTCCTCGGGGTCGTCGGATTGCAGGGGGCGGTAGCGGACCTCGACGGGGTAAGTGCGGCCCGAGACGGTGAGGATCGGCGCATCATTGAAGTGCCTGCTGAACCGCTGTGGGTCGATCGTGGCGCTGGTGATGATGAGCTTTAAGTCCGGGCGCTTGGGCAGGAGCTGCCTGAGGTAGCCCAGGAGGAAGTCGATATTGAGGCTGCGCTCGTGGGCCTCGTCGATGATGATCGTGTCGTACTGTTCGAGCCAGGGGTCGCCCTGGGTTTCAGCCAGGAGAATGCCATCCGTCATCAGCTTGACGTAGGCATCGGGCCGCGTGTGGTCGGTGAAGCGCACCTTGTAGCCGACCGCCTCGCCGACCTCGGTGCCGAGCTCCTGCGCGATGCGCGCTGCGACGGCGCGCGCGGCGATGCGCCGCGGCTGCGTGTGCCCGATCAGCCCGCGCTCGCCGCGTCCCGCGGCAAGGCAGATCTTGGGAAGCTGGGTG
>DATBFY010000274.1:0-4084 GCA_036558265.1 Tepidisphaeraceae bacterium
CGACCAGACCTATTTCGTCCCCAGCACGGTCAAGCTGCGCGCGCCGTCGCAGGTGATCGACGACGCGGAAAAGAAGCAGCCGTTGGCCGTCTACGCCGACATCACCAAGCGCGAGGAGTTCAAGACCCGCACCGGCACGCAGAAGCTGGAGAACGTCCCGCTCTATTGGGTCAAGCGCGAGAACGTGTCGATGTCGGTCAATTCGGTGACGGCCAACCTCGACATCCGGGCGCGGGACGTCACCTACGAGATCGCGTCGGTGCCGATCTTCAAGGAAACGCCCGCGGGCCTGGAGGAGCGGTTCAAGGTTGACTACACGGCATCGATTACCAACGTGAAGGTCACCGGCCCGGCCGAGCAGATCGAACAGATCCGGAATGGCACGTTTAAGGTCAAAGCGGTCATGGTAATCTCAGGGCTGAACTCGTCCACGGGGGACAGGCCGAACTCGACGGATTTGAAGTACGAGCTTCCTCAGGGCGTCTCGCTGGCGCCCGGAAGCGACCGCGTGAAGTGGGAGTATCGCCTGATCGAGCGCGAGCGATAATCGCCGCTTGCGGATTCGGAACGCCAGGGGTGGTCACGGGCAGGCTCGACAGGATTGAGTCCCTTCCGCTTCCGCCCTAAAATCGCCAGCGATGAACGATCCGCAGTCCTATGTCCAGCAATTGGGCGCCCGCGCGCGTCGCGCGTCGCGCCTTCTTGCCACGCTCGACGGCCAGGCCAAGGTCGCCATCCTCCGCGCGATCGCCGCCTCCCTGCGCGACAATACCGCCCCCCTGCTCGCGGCCAACCAGAAGGATATCGGTGCCGCCCATGCCGCGGGCCTGGCCCCCGCGCTGATCAAACGCCTCGAGCTCAGCGAGCGAAAGATCCACGCGATGGCCCAGGGCGTCGAGCAGATCGCCGGCCAGACCGACCCGGTCGGGCAGGTGATCGAAGGGTACACCCGCCCGAACGGCCTGCGCATCCAGAAGGTGCGCTCGCCGCTGGGGGTGGTCCTCTTCTTCTACGAGTCGCGCCCGAACGTCACCAGCGACGCCGCGGCGCTGTGCATCAAGTCCGGCAACGCCATCATCCTCCGCGGCGGCAAGGAAGCCTTCCACAGCAACAAGGCCATCGTCGAGATCATCCAAGGCGCACTACGAAACTCGGGACTCGAAAATGCGGTGCAATTCATCGAATCCGCCGACCGCGCCCTCGTCCCCCTCATCCTCAAGCTCGACAGGCACATCGACCTGGTCATCCCGCGCGGCGGGGAGTCGCTGATCCGCGCGGTCGTGGCCGAGTCCACCATCCCCGTGCTCAAGCACTTCACGGGCAACTGCCACATTTACGTGGACGCCGCGACCGGCGGGATGGAACAACTCGTGACCGACGTCTGCGTGAACGCCAAGACCAGCTACCCCGGCGGCGCGGTCTGCAACGCGGTCGAGCACCTGCTCTTCCACAAGGACGCCGCCCCGCGGCTTCTCAAAGGCGTCTGCGAAGCGCTGGCGGCCAAGGGCGTCGAGATCCGCGGCGACGAGGATGCGCGCCAGTTCTACCCCCCTGCCAAGCCCGCCACCGACCAGGACTGGGACACCGAGTACCTCGCCTACATCGTCGGCGTGAAGGTCGTCGACTCGATCGACCAGGCGATCGAACACATCAACGAGCACGGCTCCCACCACACCGACGCGATCCTGTCGGGCGACACCTTCGTCATCCAGCGCTTCACCACCGGCGTGGACAGCGCCAGCGTGATCGTGAACGCCAGCACGCGCTTTGCCGACGGCGGCGAGTACGGTTTGGGCGCGGAGATCGGCATCAGCACCGACAAGCTCCACGCCCGCGGGCCGATGGGGGCGACGGACCTGACCACGTATAAGTGGATCGTGACCGGCGCGGGACACTGCCGCCCCTGAGCTGAGGGAGAAGAACTCCGCGCCGCGCCGCCGAAACTCCTACGCCTTCTGCTTCTCCGTCCCCGCGGCGTCCGCCGCCTGCTGCTGGCATAGCCGCGTGATCCGCACCGCCCGGCCGCCCTTGAATTGCCCGAGCTGCCCCAGGAACTTGTTCTTGCCTTCCACCTGGATCAGCACGTCCCCGGTCTGGTCCTTGTCCGTCGTCAGGATATCCCCCGGCTGAAGGCTCAAGAGGTCGTTGATGCTGATGCTCGTCTGCGCCAGGAACGCCCGCATCTCCACGGGCGCCGTGTTCAGGCTGCTGGTGAGCTTGCGCAGGTGGTCCTGCTGCCCGGCCTTGCGGGCGTAGCTGAACCAGTTCTGCGCCGCCAGGATGCCCATGATCGGCTCGATCACGTTGTACGGGATGCACAGGCTCATCGTGCCGGCGCGGTTGCCCATCTTCAGCTCGAAGCCGATCACCACCACCGTCTCGTTGGGCGGCACGATCTGCACGAGCTGCGGGTTGGACTCGAAGTCCTCGACCTTGAACGTGACGGGGGTGAGATTGCTCCAGGCTTCCGACAAATGCTGCGTCGCACGATCCGTGATCCGCTGCACGAGGCGCTGCTCGATCTGCGTCAGCGGCCGCTGGGGGATGAAGAGGTCCGCGTTCGACCCGCCCAGCAACCGGTCGATGATCGGATAGATGATCAGCGGCGAGATCTCCAGACACAACTGCCCGTCGAGCTGGTCCGCCTTGAGCAGGTTGAAGCACGTCGGGTTGGGCAGCGAGTGGATGAACTCCGAGTAGGTGAGCTGCTCGATGTTGGCGACGTTCACCTCGATGATCGTCCGCAGGTAGCCCGACAGCGCCGCACCGAGATTTCGGCCAAAGCCCTCGTGCAACGCCTCCAGGGCCCGCATCTGGTCCTTGGAGACGCGCTCGGGGCGCTTGAAGTCGTAGACGTTGACGTCCAGGCTCGCCGGCTTGCCGCTGCGCGAGAAGACCTGCGGGTGCCCGCCGACCCCGGCGGACGCGGGACCGCCCCCGGGCGCAACCTGTCCGGTGTCTACCGCCGCAAGCAGGGCGTCTACTTCGGATTGTTCGAGGACGTTGGACATCGAGTCACGTGGCACGGGCGGCCCGCCCGTGATTTCATCCCATCAAACGAAAACCCGGGACGGTTCGTCACCGCCCCGGGTCCATTATCGGACGATCGGGATTGGATTCTAGAGCGTGGAATCTCCGGCTACCGCATCCCGACGCCGCCGCCGACCCAGCACCGCCAGGCCGACCACGCCGAACAATCCGAGCGTGCCGGGCTCCGGCACCGCCGCGAACGCCCGTGCCAGATCGGTCTCAAATGCCGCGCTGGCGCCGGGGATGCTGCCCGGGGCGGGCAGGGCGGTGTTGTAGTTCTGCGCCAGCTTCACCAGGTCGTTGAAATCGACGTTGCCGTCGTAGGTGAAGTCGCCGTCGATCCAGTTGCGGGCGCCGTCGGTCGTGTTGTAGTTCTGCGCCAGCTTCACCAGGTCGTTGAAATCGACGTTGTCGGAAAGGTCCGCGTCGCCGGAGAGCGTGGTGCGGGCGATGACCGCCGACGTGTCCACGTTGCTCCCCAGGTACGTCCCACCCGACGCCGACGGCACGTCGGTCGAAAGGGCATACCCGACCGCCAGGCTCGAGTTGGTCGCGATGCTCGACGACGTGATGCCGTTGCCGTCCCACGCCCCGGCGTTGTACGCCGACACGATCGCCGAGCGAACCGTCGTCAGCGTCGCCGCCTGACTGCCGTCCGGCACGTCCACGATCAGCGCGTTGGACGAGAGGTCCACGCGTCCGGTGCTCGTACCCGTGCCGACGTTGAGCGGCGCCGCGTTCACGTTGTCGCCGACGGTCAGGACGCGCGGGGTCGCCCCCGACGAAACCACGGCCGTTCCGCCCGCCCCAACCGTGAGCGTCTTGACGAGCTGCGAGGCGGCGGCGTCGAACGTGCCGCCGCTGTTCACCGTCACGCCTGACGAGGTGGCGATCGAGCCGGTCACGCGCAGCGTGCCCGCCGTGACCACCGTCGAGCCGGTGTAGGTGTTGGCGTTGCCCGAGATCGTCCAGGTGCCCGTCGCATTGCGCTTCTCCAGCGACTGCGTGCCCGAGCCGTTCGTCACCACGCCGCTGATCGTCCCCTGGCCCGCCC
>DATBFY010000275.1:0-3295 GCA_036558265.1 Tepidisphaeraceae bacterium
GGGGACGGCGGTGGGGGGGGAACGGCGCCGCATTCCGGGCAGCGGTCGGGCGTCGCGCGGAGGTCGTACCCGCAATTGTGGCACGAATGACGGTTGGTCGGTCGAGACGGCCACCAACGGCGGAGGAGACCGTACGTCGCGATGAATGCCGGGAGGTAACTGCCGAATATGATCGCGGCATGCCAGGACATGTAGGACGGGCGCATGAGGGGCTCGAGCAACATGTACCAACTGAGCAGTGGCATCAGGACGAGAACGATGACGTCCTGGCCGTCCATGAGGCGAATGGAGCCGTTCATCTTCGGTTCCAACAGGAACGTCGCGGCGAGCATCACGTACGTGGCGAGGCAGTGGGACGCCACGATGGCATAGAACCGGCGCATGCCCGGCATCTTATCCGCCCGCGAGAGCTTGGCCCTCCATCCGGCGGAGACAAGTTGGAATTCCGGCCCATTGGGGCGCTGCCCCAAACCCCGCCTACACCGTCCCGGCAACCGCGCAGCCGTCCACCCTCCGCGGGGGGCGGGGACGCGAGCGCTGCCCGCAGTCCTGCACCGCGATCGGCCGGTGACGCCGGCGCGCCGCCGTGACGTCCGGCGCGGATCCTGCGGCCGGGCGCTCGGGGCGCGGATCGGGCTCAGCCGGATGGAGGCCCAAGCGGTCTGGGCACGGTCGCAAAGGATCAGCCTTGCGTGGGTAAATCGCCGGATGGTTCGGACGTCTCACGTTTCGCCGGGCCAACCTCAAAGCCGCCTGGGCTCACGTCGACCCAGATCCGTTCTGCGTAACGCCCCAGCGCGATCCCGATGAGTACCGCGGCAGCACCGCCGACCATCATCTTCACGAACGAGTGCTCCCCGTCGGGGACACGGCCATATGCCATCGCCCCGATGGAAATCACGAGCGCACCCAGCCCGCCGATAAGCAGAAAGAGCCCCACCGCTCGAAGGAACGCGCAAATCATCTGCTCGGAATATAGAAGATCGCCATCGTCAGTGCCACCGCGTTCGTCGTGGGCATGGGGAAGTGCCGTCGTACGCGCCCACTCATCAATGATGCGGGCGGGCGCGGACAAGCGGCACGCGCGCGCCGGACCGACCCTGTTTGGGTCATTCGTTCATTGAAATTTTGATCGTTCGTTTGAGATTTGATGCTTGGATCTTGGTGCTTGCTCCGCCGGGAGCGCGGATCGCCTTCCCCCCTCCACATCCCCCTCCTCCCGACGGGCGGGGGTGGCCCGGTTGCGGGCCTTTCGGACGGTGTAGGCACGGCGACAGCCGTGAAATCGGTCCGCCTCGTCTGTTCGATCCGTCCAGACTCCCTTCACAACATCGGACCCGACCCGCGAGCACGTCCCGTGTCCCACCCCCAGCCATGGCGCCCTCGTGACCCACGGCGTTGGAGCATTTTGCCAGACCGGGAACGAGGCGCATCAACCCGCCTCCCGGCAAAATGCGCAAACGCCGCCCGTCGCAGGAGCGTCAGCACATCCCCCAATCCGCTCGAGCGCCCTCCGCCTCTGCCCCAATCCATGATCACACCCAGATCCGAACAAAATCCAAACTTTCTACTTGCCCTCCACCCCACCCCGTGCTACACAATCGCTGGTTCTTTGACAATCGAATAACCCCGCAACCTTGAGTTCAACGGCGCGCCATGACCCCGGCGGCGCAATGGGGAGATCTGGGCGGCGCTTTGGCGGCGCCAGGGCGGCGCTTTGGCGGCGCGCGGGAGGCGCTTTGGGGGCGCTTTGGCGGTGAAAAGGCGGCGCTTTTCACGAGCCCAAAATCCCATAACCTACTTCTACGGCAAGGCTTAGGCGATTCTACCCCCTCCTAGGTTCACTTTTCCCCTGCGCATCGACCGCCCACCGCCTAAAGCAGCACCCCCACCACGCACGCCGTCATGTGCGATGCCAGCGCCCCACCCAGCATCGCCAGCAGCGCCAGGCGCGACAGGTCGTGCCGGCGGTCGGGGGCCATCGACGAGATGCCGCCGATCTGGATGCCCACGCTCGCGAAGTTGGCGAAGCCGCACAGGGCATAGGTCGCCAGCACGGCGTCGCGCGGGTTGATGAAGAAGGGGTTGGCTTGGAAGTTGACCTGCATCTGCTGGTACGCCAGCAGTTCGTTGAGCACGGTCTTGATGCCCAGGAGTGACCCGACGGCGCGGCAATCGGGCGGCGCGACGCCGGTCAGCCACGCCACCGGCGCCAGCGGGTATCCGAGCAACTGCTGCAGCGTCAGCCGCGGCGCATCGGGCGCGGTCAGGTGCGTCTGTACTCCAACCCAGCCGAGCAACCCGTTGAAGAGCGCGACGATCGCGGTAAAGGCGATGAGCATGGCGCCGACGTTGAGCGCGAGCGTCAGGCCCTCGAACGTGCCGCGCGTGGTCGCGTCGAGCAGGTTGGCGTCGATCCGCTGCACGCGGAACTCGACCCCGCCGGCCGTCACCGCGGCCTGCGTCTCGGGCACCATCAGCTTCGAGACCAGCAACGATGCCGGCGCCGAGATGAAGCACGCCGCCGCCAGGTGTCCGCCGGCGTCCCTGATGAACGGGCCGAGCCACTGCGTGTAGACGCCCAGCACGCCCGACGCAATGTTGGCAAAGCCGCCGACCATCACGCACATCAGCTCGGAATGGGTCGCCGCCGCAAGGAAGGGCTTGACCATCAGCGGCGCTTCGGTCTGCCCGACGAAGATGTTGGCGGCGGCCGACAGCGTCTCGGCGCCGCTGGTCTTCATCGACTTGCTCATGACCCAGGCCAGGCCCTGCACGACGTACTGCATGATGCCGGCGTGATAGAGGATCGCCGTCAGGGCGCTGAAGAAGATGATCGTGGGGAGGACGAAAAAGGCGAAGAGCGATCCGGTCTGGGCGACGCCGATCTGCGTCGCCGGCCGGGTGGTGGACGTGACGGGGACGGCATTATCGACCAGGTTGCCGAAGACCACATGGGCGCCGTCGCGCGTGTAGCCCAGGAGCGCGTCGATGGCGGCATTGATCACCTCGAGGAAGCGCGGCGTCTTGAGGACGATCAGCGCGAAGACGAACTGGAGGGCGACGCCCCAGACGAGCGTCCGCCAGGGGACCGCCGTCCGCTCCCCGCGCAGCCGGCCGATCGCGAATGCCGCGATCATGAAGACAAGCAGGCCCAGCAGGCATTGCAGGCGCTGGGAGATCGATCCGTGAAGGGAAGCGTCAGCAAGGATCATGTGGGAGAGACGGGCAATGGTTCTCGAGGTGAATCCGACATCGGCGTCCCCCGTCATCCTGAGGAGGCTTTGCCGACGAA
>DATBFY010000276.1:0-14216 GCA_036558265.1 Tepidisphaeraceae bacterium
CACCAAATCTGGCGGCCACTCTCCCGACCCGAAATTCGGCGGATGAACGCTCACCCGCCCATCAGAAAACCCTCCTGAAGGGCGGCGCAGGCCTCAAGGCTAATCCCATGCTTTTGCTTATGCAAGCGCATGGGTTGGCTCTGTGGTAAGGCTCAGGTTCATCCCGGTCTCTCCGGGTTCGAAAAAGTGGACTTTGCGCAGATCCGCGTACAACGGCATTTGCGCGTCCGTCTTCAAAAGCAGTCCGCTCTGGGCTTCCAGCCGTGCGACCACGTGATCGTTCAAGCTGGTCTGCATGTACACGTCCATGTCATTGCCCAACGGTTCCACGACGTTCAATCTTAGCATAATCGGACAGCAATCTCCCTCACCAGCCACCGGATTCACGTGAAAATGCTCGGGACGGATCCCCAGCACCACGTGGCGACCGGTCAAACCGGCGAGTCGATCCTTCAAATGTCCCGGCACCGGCAGGCGAAAACCGTGCCCCGGAAGCGTCAGTTCGCCGTGAGGGACTGCCGGTTGGTCGCCATCGGCGTCAGAAGGGGGCGAAACCCTGTCGGACCGGGCATTTAGAAGTCTTCCTTCCTCGAAAACGAGCTGGCCGTCAACCCTTTTCAGGGCGCCGTCGAAAAAATTCATCGGGGGCATGCCGATGAACCCCGCGACAAAACGGTTCGTCGGCTGGCTGTAGGTCTTCAAGGGCGCGTCGGCCTGCTGAATCTTGCCATCCTTCATGACCACGATGCGGTCGCCCAGTGTCATGGCCTCTTCCTGGTCGTGGGTGACGTAGATGGTGGTGGTCTTGAGGCGCTGGTGCAGGCGCTTGAGCTCGGCGCGGGTGGTGACGCGGAGCTTGGCGTCGAGGTTGGAGAGGGGTTCATCGAAGAGGAAGGCGGCGGGTTCGCGGACGATCGCCCGGCCGACGGCCACGCGCTGGCGCTGCCCGCCGGAGAGCTGCCGGGGCTTGCGGTCCAGGAGGTGGGTGATGTCGAGGATCCTGGCGGCGTCGCGCACGCGCTGATCGATCTGCGCCCTGGGCATGCGGCGGAGCTTGAGGCCGAAGGCCATGTTCTTGTAGACCGTCATGTGCGGGTAGAGCGCGTAGTTCTGGAAGACCATCGCGATGTCGCGGTCCTTGGGGGGGACGTGATTGACGACGCGCTCGCCGATGCGGATCGTGCCGGCGGTAATGTCTTCGAGGCCGGCGACCATGCGGAGGGTGGTGCTCTTGCCGCAGCCGGAGGGGCCGACGAGGACGACGAATTCCTTGTCGCGGATGGCCAGGTCGATGGCATCGACGGCGCGGACGTCGCCGGGGAAGACCTTGGTGAGTTTGTCGAGTTGGACCTGGGCCATGGGGTGTTGGGGGTCGCCGGGCGCGCGAGCGTAAAGCGCGTGTGAGGGGCCGATTATATGGGAGGGTCGGGGAGGGTCAAACCTACGGCGGGAAAGCTCCAAGGTCCAAGCATCAAGTCTCAAACGAGGGATCGAATTCTAAACTCGAATGATCCAGACAGAGCCGCAAGAAGCACGGGGCGGTAAAATCAGGCGTGGCATGCGACGACTGCTCCGCACCTTGCTGAACGGCCTGACCGCGCTGTCGATGCTGCTGTGCATCGCGACGCTGGCCTGCTGGGCCTGGGGTTTGCTTTCAGGGAATTGGGTGAACGCCTATCGGGTCTGCGAAGGAGCCCGCCTGCTCTGTTTCCATTTTGATGGACAGAGCATCCTGGTCGAGCTGATCGATCCCATCCTCTTTAAAAATGGCGCGCCACCTCCGCCGGTCGGGACTTGGGAGGCGAGCGGCCCGCGCATTTGGAAAATGCATGGCGGCTGGCCATTCCGTTTTAAGGAGGGGCGAGTCACGGACGTCGGTTGGGGGTATGGGTGCTTCGATGCCGGGCGGGCGTTGTGTCCCTGGGCTTACCCCGGCTTGCCGCCGTACGCGTCGAGCGACTGCCGTTTCGTTCTCGTTCCAGTCTGGGCCGTGGTGTTGGTTACGGCCATACTGCCTGTCGGTCGCATTCGTATTCGCCGCCGGAGGGACGAGGGCTTCTGCGTCCAGTGCGGGTACGACCTTCGCGCGACGCCGGCGCGGTGTCCGGAATGCGGGGCCGTGGCCCCCGAGCCATCGGCGTGACCGACGCGCCTCGGCGCTCGCCTGGGCTT
This sequence comes from Tepidisphaeraceae bacterium, assembly GCA_036558265.1. GTDB lineage: Bacteria > Planctomycetota > Phycisphaerae > Tepidisphaerales > Tepidisphaeraceae > RYN-433. Next base: position 2,173 of record DATBFY010000276.1, read on the forward strand.
CCATGCGGCGGAGAAAAGATGGAATCCCGGTCGATTGGGGTTCCACCGGGTTCCACCAAACCCCGGCTCAATACCGAAAGCCGATCCCCGCCCCGCCCCAGATCTCGATGTCGCTGCGCAAGTCGCTGGTGGTCCGATCGTCGTAGTACAGGTACCCGTTCAGCGTGAAGGTCCCGTAGCGGGGCGAGAAGTGGAAGAAGTGATTGAGCGAATAGCTCCCGATCAATCCCAGCTCGTAGTGCTGCAGGCCCGTATCGCGCCCGTGCAGGGTGGTTGCGTAATAGGGGTTGTCCAGCACGTAGGCGATGCTCGCCTGCGCCGTCAGCGTGAAGCCGGTCCCCTCGAACACGAAATCGTGCTTGATCCCCGCCTCGAAGTAATACCCCTGGTACTTGTCGTAATCGTACGCCGCGAAGACGTACGGCGAGACGATCGGCGTGTCGGTGTTGAAGAGCCACGAATCGTCGAAGGTGATCTTGGCGTAGACTTCCCCGGTGTTCAGCCCGTCGCGCTCGGGGAAGATGTACGTGATGCCGCCCCCCTCGACGATGAACGGCCGCAAGTTCCACTCCAGCCCGTAGTATGGCCGGACCTCCTGGAACCGCGAGACCGGGTCCGAGGAGTGGACGTTGACGAAGGTCCCGATGAAGGGGTGGGGGAACTTTCCGAGGTTGAACGTCATCCGGCCGTCGAACTGATAGTTGGGCGAATGTGGATGATCGGTGATCGGGGTGCGGCTGACGCCCCGATAAATATTATCGGTCACGTATCGGAACGTCAGGTCGAAGTTGACCCCCCCCGCGTTGAGCCCCTCATCCTCGCGGGGCGGGGCCGGCGGGGCATAGACGCTCTGCTCATCCGGAAGGAGCGAGAGGGAGACGGGCGGTGGAAAGGGTTCCTTTTGCGCGGATTCTTCCGCGCCCGCCGCCCGCGCCAGTCCCGCCACCGCCATCGCAATCCCCGCGGCCACCAGCCCTGCTCGCATCGTCATGCTCCTTCGAGGTTGGGTGGGGAATGTAAACCAAAGCCGGCAAAGAGGTCAAAGCGGGGCCCCGTTGGCTGTCTTGCGGCCCTTTGCGGTGACTGCTAAATTTCGCCGGACCTGAGGGGTCAACGCTCCGATAAAGAGGATATGACCATGAAACCCCTGTCATTTACCTGGCTGATGCTGGCCGCGGTGGTCGGACTTGCCGTTGGCAATGGATGCAAGAAGGGCACAACCGGTGGGGGGTCGGGGAACACCATCGTCATCGGCCACTTCGCGTCCATGACGGGCGACACGGCCACATTCGGCACCAGCGCCGATGAGGGCATCCGCCTGGCGCTGGACGAGGTCAACGCCAAGGGGGGCGTGTTAGGCAAGCCGGTTAACGTGCTGACGGAAGATGACCGCTCGCAGGCGGACGAGGCCAAGACGGCCGCGGCAAAACTGATCAATCACGATCACGTGGTGGCATTGCTGGGCGAGATCTCGTCGAGCAAGTCGATCGCCGCCGCCCCGGTCGCCCAGGAGGCGCACATCCCCATGGTTTCCCCCGGCTCGACCAACCCGAAGGTCACGGAGATGGGGGACTACATCTTCCGGGTGTGCTTCATCGATCCCTTCCAGGGTACCGCCATGGCGAACTTCGCCATGAATAACCTCAAGGCCAAGAAACTTGCGGTGCTTTACCCGGTTAACAGCGACTACGGCGTTGGGCTGCGCGACTTCTTCGAGGAGGCCGTCAAGAAAGCGGGTGGACAGATCGTCGTGGACGTCTCGTATACCGAGAAGTCGGACACCGACTTCAAGAGCCAGTTGACCAAGATCAAGAACGCGAATCCCGACGCGATTTACGTGCCCGGTTACTACACCGAGGCCGGCCTGATCGCCCGCCAGGCGCGCGAGCTGGGTTTGACCTGTCCGCTCCTGGGTGGGGACGGGTGGGATTCGGACCAGACCGTGAAGATCGGCGGCAAGTCGGCGGACGGCTGCTATTTCAGCAACCACTACTCGCCCGATGAGCAGAGGCCGGAGGTGCAGGACTTCGTGAAGGCGTACAAGGCGAAATACAAGGGGAAGGTTCCGGATGCCATGGCGATCCTCGGTTACGACGCGCTCAAGGTGCTGTGCGACGCGATCAAGCGCGCCGGATCGACGGACGGGACGAAGATCCGCGACGCCCTGGCGCAGACCAAGGACTACCCGGGCGCGTGCGGGCCGATCACGATCGATCAGAATCGCAATGCGAAGAAGAACATCGTGATCTTGAAGATCCAGGACGGCAAATTCACGTACGTGGCCACGATCAAGCCGTGAAGCGCTCCCTTGGGTCGCGGCTCAACAGTTAAATGCAGGAATTTGTCCAGCAGTTGATTAACGGCTTGTCGCTCGGGGCGATTTACGCGCTGATCGCGGTGGGGTACACGATGGTGTACGGGGTGCTGCAGTTGATCAATTTTGCGCACGGGGACGTGTTCATGGTGGGGGCGGTGCTGGTGCTATTGATCGCGCGGGGGGTCGGATGGGTCGGGGACGACCACGTGACGCACTCGTGGGCGGCGTTCGGGGTGTGCGCGGCGCTTTCGGTGGCGGGGTGCGGGTTGTTGGGGTTCGTGATCGAGCGTTTCGCGTATCGGCCGCTGCGGAACCGGCCTCGACTGAATTCGTTGATCACGGCGATCGGCGTTTCATTGCTGCTGGAGTACGGGGGGCAGCATCCGAAGGTGTTCGGACCCACGCCGCGTCCCTTTCCGATCGACATGCTCCCGGGGGTGGGGGGCAGGCTGTTCAGCATCGGGGGGGTGGTGATCACGCGGATCGATGGGATGATCCTTGCGATTACGCTCGTGCTGATGCTGGGCCTCTCCTACGTGGTGATGCGGACGCGCACGGGGCTGGGGCTGCGGGCGGTATCGCACCGGTTTGACGTCGCGGCGCTGATGGGGGTGAACATCGACCGGATCATCTCGTTCACGTTCGTACTGGGATCGACGCTGGCGGGGGTGGCGGGGATCCTCTTCGCGATCAAGTATCCGAAGGTGGATCCGCTGATGGGATTGTTGCCGGGGATCAAGGCGTTCGTGGCGGCGGTGTTCGGGGGGATCGGGAACATCACCGGGGCGGTGCTGGGCGGGCTAATCCTGGGGCTGGTGGAGGTACTGGCGGTCGGATACCTGCCGAACGGTTCGCAGTATCGGGACGGGATCGCGTTCGTGATCCTGATCGCGATTTTGCTGGTCAAGCCGTCGGGTCTGTTGGGCAAAAATGTCACCGAAAAGGTCTGACCAACTTCCGCCGCCGGCGCAAAGCAGTTCCCCATCCGCTGGCGCGGCGGGGCGGACGGACGCTCGCGCGCCCGAGCACCACGACCCCGCGCCGTCGCGCTGGCCGGGGTTGTCGTCGTTGAAGGCCAACGCCTGGGTGCCGCTGGCGATCGTGCTGCTGGTGCCGCTGGCGGCGTTCGTGGAGAGCGACGTCGTCGGGCGGTACAACGCGCGGATCGTGACGCTGATCGGTTACAACGTGATCCTGGCGGTCAGTCTGCAGTTGATCAACGGCGTGTCGGGGCAGTTCTCGCTGGGGCACGTCGGGTTCATGGCGGTGGGGGCGTACCTGGCGGCGTACCCGGCCAAGACGTACGCGAACAACTTTGCCGATCCGGCGGCGGTGCTGCTGTTTTACCTCGCGCTGGGTGTCGTGGTGGGGATCATGGGGGCGGTGCTGTACGGGTTGCTGCGCCTGGCCGGCCTGTTCAAGCGCGTCCACCGCTCGCTGCCGGGCGTGGCGTTGCTGGTATTGATCATCTGGTTCGCGGTGGACATCTCGAGGGCGGCGAGTGCCACGGATGCGGGACTTGCGGTTCCCAAATGGTGCGTCTGGTCGCATGGGATGGGAGGGTTGCAGGATCTGTTCGACGCGATCCAGGCACACGGCGCGTCGGCGGCGGCGGCGATCTCCGGGCATCTGCCGGCGGCGATCGCGGGGCCGGTCTGCTTCATCGTGCTGCTGATCGGAGCCGGGTGCTGCGCGGCGGGGGCGGGATTTGTGGTCGGCCTGCCGGCGCTGCGGTTGCGGGGCGACTACCTGGCGATCGCGACGCTGGGAATGGCGGAGATCATCCGGATTTCGATCATGAACTCGCGGCCGCTGGGCGGGGCGCTGGGGCTGACGGGCATTCCGCGTTACACGAACCTGGTCTGGCTTTATGGCTGCGTGGTGCTGACGGTGCTGTTCGTGTGGCGGGTGACGTACTCGGCACGGGGTCGGGTGATCATGGCGGTGCGGGAGGACGAGATCGCAGCCAGCGCGGTGGGGATCAACACGACGCGTCAGAAGGTGACGGCGTTCGTGTTCGGGGCGTTCTTCGCGGGGGTTGCGGGGGCGCTGTTCGCGCTCAACGAATACTCGATCACGCCGACGCGGTTCACGCTCGATCGGTCGATCGAGGTGGTGGTGATGGTGACGCTGGGCGGGCTGGGCTCGATCACCGGGGCGGTGCTGGCGGCGATCGTGCTGACGATCCTGCCCGAGGCGCTGCGCAGCGTGGCGGAGTACCGGATGATCATCTACTCGTCGCTGTTGATCGTGATCATGCTGGCGCGGCCGCAGGGATTGATGGGGACGCGGGAGTTGCCGTCGCCCAAGGCGCTGTTTGGCCGATGGTGGGGGTCACGGAAAGGGGTGACGGCGTGACATCAAGTGTCCTGAGCTACCAACCCCAGGCGCCTCATCCCTCAATGGGCGGACTGGTGGCGATGCACGTCTCGCGCCGGTTTGGAGGGCTGAGCGCGCTGTCGGACTTTTCGCTAAAGGTCGGGATGGGCGAGTTGGTGGGATTGATCGGCCCTAACGGGGCGGGGAAGACGACGGCGTTCAACGTGATCACCGGGGTGTATCCGCCGTCGGCGGGGCAGATCTTCCTGGACGGGCGGCGGATCGACGGGCAGTCGGTCGAATGGATCAACCGCGGCGGGATCGCGCGGACGTTTCAGAACATTCGCCTCTTTGGCAGCCTGAGCGTGCTGGATAACGTGACGGTGGGCTTCTCGCGCTCGGGCGAGTTGGGCCTGACCAAGACGCTGCTGCGCGCCCCGCGCTTCTACCGCGAGCACGATAAGACGACCGCGCGCGGGATGGCGCTGCTGGAGACGCTGGGACTGGCGGACTCGGCGGGCATGGTGGCGCGGAACCTGCCGTACGGCGACCAGCGGCGACTGGAGATCGCGCGCGCCTTGGCGACCGGGCCCAAGATCCTGCTGCTGGACGAGCCGGCGGCGGGCATGAACCCGCAGGAGAAGGTCGAGCTGATGAAGCTGATCCGGTTCATCCGCGACCAGTTCCACGTCGGCATCTGGCTGATCGAGCACGACATGAAGCTGGTCATGAGCATCTGCGAGCGGATCACGGTGCTGGATCACGGCGAGACCATCGCGGTCGGCACGCCGGAGGAGGTTCAGAACAACCCGGAGGTGATCGAGGCCTACCTGGGAGAACCGGTATGAGCCAGCAGGTCGCGCCGATCAATCCGCCGTACGCGACGGCCGCGCCCGGGCCGCTGCTGGCGGTGCGGGACCTGGAGGTGCGCTACGGGGGGATCCGGGCGCTTCAGGGGGTGTCGCTGGACATCTTCGACCGGGAGATCGTGACGCTGATCGGGTCGAACGGGGCGGGGAAGACGACGCTGCTGCGGACGATCTCGGGGTTGCTGAGGCCGACGAATGGGTCGATTGCGTTCGGGGCGGACGCGTCATCGGCGGACCCGGTGCCGGTGCGGGATCGTGGCGGGATCGAATATCGCGCCGCGCCACCCGTTGCGCTGCCCGGGCTGCAGCGGCTCAAGCCGCACCAGATCGTGCGGCTGGGCATCTCGCACGTGCCGGAGGGACGGCAGATCTTCCCGAACCTGACGGTTCACGAGAACCTGCTGCTGGGGGCGTACCAGCGTCGCGATGACCTGTCGAGGGACATCGATAACTGTCACAAGCTCTTCCCGATTCTGAAGGAACGCCAGCACCAGAAGGCCGGCACGCTGTCGGGGGGCGAGCAGCAGATGCTGGCGATCGCGCGGGCGCTGATGAGCCGGCCGAGGCTGCTGCTGCTGGACGAGCCGTCGCTCGGCCTGGCGCCGCTGATCGTGCGGAAGATCTTCGAGATCATCCGCGAGATCAACGCGGCGGAAGGGACGACGATCTTCCTGGTGGAGCAGAACGCGCACCTGGCGCTGAAAATCGCGCACCGGGCGTACGTGCTGCAGACCGGGCGGATCGTGATGACGGATTCGGCGCAGGCGCTCTTGGCGAATCCGGAGGTGCAGAAGGCGTACCTGGGGGGGTGAGCCGGGGGATGAGGAGGTGAGGGGCGGGTGCGGCACAGTGCGAGTTTTGCAGTTCCCCCAGGGTGGTGCGATCGCCTTTAATGATGGCGCGTCTTTCAGGAGGCAGACGGATGTTCATCGTCACCTGTCCGAACTGCGGCACGAGGAATCGGATCGACGAGCGTCGGACGCAGACGCAGCAGCCCAGGTGCGGCAAGTGCGGGACCGAGTTGCCCGCGGCGGCGACGGGGGGCGGCGGCGGCGGCGGCGGCGGCGGATTCGGGGACGAACCGGAGATGGTGACGGACGCGACGTTCGCGACGATGGTGCTGCAGGCGGACCGGCCGGTGTTGCTCGACTGCTGGGCGCCCTGGTGCGGGCCGTGCCGGATGGTGGCGCCGATCATCGATCAGATCGCGGCGGAGTCGGGCGGGCGGTTCGTGGTGGCGAAGCTGAACACGGACGAGAACCCGCGGACGGCGGCGCAGTTCCGCATCGACGCGATCCCGACGATGCTGATCTTCAACCACGGGCAACTGGTGGATCGGATCGTGGGGTTGCAGGCGAAGCAGTCGATCGTGAGCCGGTTGGAGCGCGCGGCGGGGGCGGCGGTGTGAGGGAGAGGCGTGCCCCGCGCTGGATCAGCGGTGCGAAACCGCAAGCGGCGAAGGTTGCGCTGAGACAAGAAGACCACGGGCAAACAAGTTTGCCCATGCCACCCGGGCGTTCTGGATTTATCGCCTCTTTCCTACTTCACGATTTCGATCTTGATCGTGTGCTTCACCGGCGCTGCGGCGGCTCTTTGCGAGTCGTCGAAGAGTTCCTTGGCGCGCTTGATCTCGTCCTGGGCGGTGCGCTCGGCCTGTTCCTTGTCCTTGGCCTTGGGGAGGTCGTGGAGCGTTTTCTTGACCAGGGGCGTCTCGAAGTTCTGTTGCTTCTTGATCACGTCCTCGACGCGCTTGAAGGGTTCGCTGAAGGGGTTGTCGGTGGGGAACTCGGCGGGGAGGTTGATGCCCTTCTCGGCGTCGGCGGCGGCGAACTCCTTGCTGTCCTTGCCCCAGGTGACCTTCACTTTTCCAGTCGCGCCCTTGACCACCAGCGTGTAGCGGTTGAGGTCCTGGTTGAAGGGGAGGAACTCGATGATGCCGCTGGTGGCGCCGGGGCTCTTGGGGTCCCCGTAGAAGCAGAAGGGGTAGCGGGTGCTCTCGATCTCGACCTCACCGTCCTTCATGCCCAGCACCTTGTGCCCGTCGGTAGCCTGGGCCTTGTTGGCGGATAGGTCCACGGTGATCGTGCCGATGTTGCCGTCCACGCCCAGGCCCTTGAGGAAGGCGTAGGCCATGCAGAGCTGACCGTTGGGCTGGGGGTGGACGCCGTCGCCGCCGGCGACGTGGTACTGCGGGCCGTATTTGGCCTTGGCCTTGGCCATCGCGTCGATCATGGTGTCATGGACGTTTGCGAAGGCGCAGCCGTTCTTCTGGGCGACGTCTTTGGCGATGTCGCGGAGGGCGGCGAGGGTCGGGTTGTACATGTCGGCGCGGGGGATGCGCTTCTTCTTGCGCGGGTCCTTTTCCGGGTCGTTGGGGTCGGGCTGCTTGAAGGTGTCGGTGTCCACCGCCCCGGGCGAGCCGACGACGATGAAGCGGACGCCCTTCTGCTTGAAGGCGCTGACGATCCCCTGCATGGCGTCGCGGTACTTCTGCGCCTTTTGCTCGTTCATCGGGGAGTACTGGCCGTCGTTCATGCCGTAGCACGTCGTCGCGACGGTCATGTCGAAGCGCAGCGCCTCGTTGGGCATCTTGGAGAGGAAGCCCCAGGAGGTCTCGCCACTCCAGCCGAACTGCATGACGCGCAGGTCGGGCTGGGGCTTGCACATGAGGAGGTAGTCCTCGATGTAGACGGAGTAGAGCTTCTGCTCGGTGATCGAGTCGCCGCAGACGGCGACGAAATCGCCCTTCTGCAGGTGGTTCTGCGCGCGGGTGGCGAGGGCGCAGGCGAGCAGGGTCAGGAACACGGTGGCGAAGCGCTTCATTGAGGGTTCTCCTTCCCTGATGAGGGTTGCTCGGCAGAAACCCTCGTCTCGTCGAGGCGACGTCATCCTGAGGAGGTTCTACCGACGAAGGATCTTGCCGCGAATGAACGCGACCGTCAATTCGCGACAAGATCCCTTCGACAAGCTCAGGGCAGGCTCTTCGGTCGTCTTAGACTCCCTCAGGATGACGGCCATCGCGTCTTTGCGTTTCACATTCCTACTTCACGATCTCCACGCGGATGGTGTGGCGGACGGGCTGGACTTCCCGGGCGGCGCGGTCGAAGAGGTCTTTTGCCTTGCGCATGCCGGCGGTCTTGATCTGTTCCATTTCGGCCTTCTCTTCGGGGAGGAAGGATTCGAACTCGTACATCTCGTGCATGAGCCGCTTGACCAGCGGGGTCTCGTAGTCCTGCTGCGCCTTGACGGCCTGCTCGACGCGGAGGAACGCCGCGGAGAAGGGGTTCTGGTCGATGAACTCTGCGGCGAGGTTGATGCCGCGTTCGGCGAGGGCGCCGCTGAACTCCTTGGAGACGTTGCCCCAGGTGACGCGGACGGTGTGGCCGGCGGTGCCGTTCACGACGAGCCTGAAGCGGTTGAGGTCCTGGTTGAAGGGGAGGAATTCGAGGATGCCCTTGGGCGAGTGGGGTGAGGACGCCTGGCCGTAGAAGCAGAAGGGATAGCGGGTGCTCTCGATGCGGACCTCGCCGTTGCGGCAGGAGAGGACGCGATGGCCGTCGGTGGCCTGGGCCTGGTCGTGCGCGAGGTCGAGGGTGATCGTGCCGATGTTTCCGTCGCAGCCCAGGGCCTTGAGCATCACGTAGGCCATGACGAGGTGGCCGTTCTCGTCGGGGTGGACGCCGTCGTCGGCGCCGGCCAGGGCATATTGCTTGCCGAATTTGGCCTTGGCGCGGGTCATGACGTCTTTCATGGCGTCGTGGATGTCGGCGAAGACGACGCCCTCCTCGGTGGCGACCTGTCGGGCGACGTCGCGCAAATTGGCGAGGATGGGGTTGTACTTGGCAGCCTGGTCGGGGCCGCCCCAGAAGGTCTGGGTGTCCACGACGCCGGGCGACGCCAGGACGATGAACTTCACGTTGTCCTTCTTGAAGGACTGGACGATGCCGTGGAGGCTCTTGCGGTAGCGCTCGTAGTTGGGGACGACCTGGGCGTAACCGCCGTCGTTCATGCCGAAGCAGATGGTGACGGCGGAGGGATTGAAGCGGAGGGCCTCGTTGGGCATCTTGGAGAGGAAGCCCCAGGAGGTCTCGCCGTTCCAACCCAGTTGCATGATCCGCAGGTCGGGCTGCGGGCGGCACATCAGGAGATACTCTTCGATAAAGCGGCAGTACAGCTTCTGTTCGGTGATGGAGTCGCCGCAGACGGCAAGGAAGTCTCCCCGCTCCAGCTTTGATTGCTGTGGCGGCGCGGCGGAGCCCGCCGCCCAGGTAATCTGGGCCCCTAAGACCGTCAGCGACAGCAGGACCGTCCGCAACATCACCCAAACCTCGTTTCTTGAAAACCGTCATCCTCGCGCCGGGGGAATCCGCGTATAGTACACGCGCGGCAGGGGGAAGTTGACCGGCCACCGCTGCCGCGGAGGAGGAGAGGTCCATGATTCATAGCCGACGCGTGCTCAACCTGGGCGTGATCGGGGTTAGCGCAGGCATGGGGGCGCTGGGGGCGCGGGCGGACATACCGATGACCGCGCTGCGGCTGCAGTCAGGGCTGGCGAAGCCGATCTTCGTCGGCTCGCCTGAGGGTGACACCAATCGACTCTTTGTGGTGGAACAGGGCACGGGCGGCAGCGCGCGCATCCGGGTGTTGAACCTGGCGACCAACACGTTCAACCCGAACCCGTTCATCACGATCTCGGGACTGGCGACGGGGAGCGTGGGGAGCGAGCAGGGTCTGTTGGGGCTGGCGTTCGATCCGAATTTTGCCACCAATGGTTACTTTTACGTGAATTACACGGCGACGGGCGGGAGTTTCGGCAACGGCATCACCAGGGTCGTCCGATACACTGCGTCGGGCAACACGGCCAGTACTTCGACGGCACAACTGGTCATGCAGTTCGATCAGCCGCAGACGAACCACAACGCGGGGTGGCTGGGTTTTGGCAAGGACGGCTATCTGTACATCGCGACGGGTGATGGCGGGAATTCGAACGACCAGGGGACGGGTCATACGGCGAACATCGGCAACGCCCAGGACCTGACCAAGCTGCTGGGCAAGATGCTGCGCGTGGACGTCTCCGCCGACGATTATCCGAGCGATCCGAACAAGAACTACGCGATCCCCAAGGGCGGGCCGGGCCAGCCGCCGAAGAACCCGTTCTACAACGATCCCGCCAACCCAACCGCCGCGCCGGAGATCTGGCACTATGGGCTGCGAAATCCGTGGCGCGACTCGTTCGACCGCAAGACGGGGGATCTCTATATCGGGGACGTCGGCCAGGGGGCGCGCGAGGAGGTGGATTTCTCACCTGCTAACAGCGCTGGCGGGACGAACTTCGGCTGGCACTTCCGCGAGGGGAAGATCGCGACGCCCGGCATCACGGCGACGCCGCCGGCCGGGTTCAATCCGACCGATCCGATCTTCGATTACGATCACACCAACGCCAACGGGGGCATTGCGGTTTCGGGCGGATACGTTTACCGGGGTTCGGAGAATCCGGCCCTTGAGGGGACGTATTTTTTTGCCGACTATGGCAACGCCAAGATCTGGATGACGAAGTATTCGGGCACGGGCAACGCCACGGTCCGCCTGATCCAGAATCCGCAGGCGTCCACGCCGCTTTATCTTCCCACGGTCAGCAACATTGGCCGGATCGACAACGTTTCCTCCTTCGGCGAGGATGCGCTGGGGCGGCTTTACGTCGTCGAGCTGGGCACGAACGACACGAGCGGCGAGCTTTATCGCCTGATCCCCCCTGCTCCCGGCGACGCGAACCTGGACCGGATTGTTGACATCACCGACTTCAGCACGTTTTACAGGAATTACGACCCGGCCGCGGCCGGCAAGACCTGGCGTCAAGGCGACTTCAACGACGACCAGATCGTTGATTTCCGCGATTATCAGATCCTGGAGCTGGCGTTCGGCCAAACGGTGCCGTTCGGCTCACTGCCGGATGGTACGCTGGTGCCGGAGCCCGGTGTTCTAGTCGGACTCGGCTTGACGATGGCGCTTCTGATCCGGCGTCGCGCTCACTCCCTCTCCCGGTACTCCGGGAGAGGGCCGGGGTGAGGGTTTCGCCGTCCGATTTTCGACTACTTGACAACCCAATCCGCGCGATCAGATCATCCCCCGCGTGCATAGCGGACGCGATCCTAACCCGCGCCTCAAGACCTTCGCCCGCCGCATGCGCCGCGAGTCCACAGACGCCGAGCGTAAGCTCTGGTCACTGCTCCGGAACGGTCGGCTCGGCGGTTACAGATTCCGACGGCAAACACCCGTACAGGGTTACATCGTCGACTTCTATTGCATCGCATGTCGCCTGGTCGTGGAACTCGATGGTGGTCAGCATTCCGATCCCGCTCAACGAGAATACGACCAGGAGCGAACCCGCGCCCTGAATGCCAATAAGATTAAGGTACTGCGCTTTTGGGATTGCGATGTGCTCAAGGATCCCCATGCCGTTGCTCGCACGATCTATCGGGAATTGTGTCTCGCAGAAGAACCCTCACCCCAGCCCTCTCCCGGAGTACCGGGAGAGGGAG
>DATBFY010000277.1:0-2934 GCA_036558265.1 Tepidisphaeraceae bacterium
GAACTTCATCATCGCCAGCAAGTACGGTCTGCGCGGTTCGCTCTGGGGTTTGATCGTCTTCTACATCGCCGGCGGGCTCCCCTTTGGGGTCTTCCTGATCACCACCTTTTTCCGCAGCCAACCGGCCGAGATCTTCGAAGCCGCCCGCGTCGACGGCGCCACCGAGTTGCAGGCGCTCTGGCGGATCGCCGTCCCGCTCGCCTTCCCCATCCTCGTCACCGTCGCCATTTTCAACTTTCTCTCGATCTACAGCGATTTTATCTGGCCGAGCCTGATGGTCAACGAAAGCAAGCAGACGCTGATTCTGGCCCTGGAGCGCTACAACCCCCAGGTCAGCGAGTTCGGCACCCGGCAAGACATCGGCATGCAGACCGCCGGCTACGTCTTTGCCACCGTGCCGCAATTGATCGTCTTCGCCCTCGGCATGAAGTACTTCATCCAGGGCGTGACGTCCGGAGCGGTGAAGGCGTGAGTGGGGTGATGGGTGACGGGTGATAATAAGGGACGGGCATGGCGGACGGAGAAAAGCGCGGCGCCCGAGAGGGGTGCGGCCGCCCGGCATCGCCGTCGCATCCCAACGAACAATGGGGGCGGGACTTCCGGGCCGACGCCCCGGCCACCGGCGGGCGCCTCCGCCGCGACCGAGACGAAACCGATCGACCAGCACGCAGGCCGGCGCACGTAATCGTTGCACCAGCAGTCGGTGGCAGGTCAGCCCGCGCGTTCACGAGGCATGGGGAGGAGAAATGCCGTGGCCAGGGCGCCCTTCCAGGTGTTGGTGTTTCCCTACCGCATCGTGGAAAACGGTGAGGTCGCCTACGCGGTGTTCCGGCGCCGCGACGAGGGGATGCCCTGGCAGGCAATCGCGGGGGGCGGCGAGGGCGACGAGACACCGCTGGAGGCGGCCAGGCGGGAAGCGTGGGAGGAGGCGGGCATCGCTGTCGACAACGCATACGTGGAGCTGGAATCGCGCGCCACTGTTCCCGTGGCCGAATTCGCTGACTTCCGGGACCGGGAGGACCTGTTCGTCATCCCCGAGTTCAGCTTCGCGGTTGAGGTCGTCGAGGGCGACTTGCCCCTCTCGCGCGAGCACGCGGAGTATGCGTGGTTGCCGTACCCGGAAGCCCACGCCGTCCTGCGCTGGGACAGCAACAAGAACGCACTGTGGGAGTTGGATCGCCGACTTCGGTTTTCGCACAAGACCCGGCACGGCATGAACGCATAGCCCCATTGGGCCGGGCGGAGGTTCGCCCGCGGGTGTGCGACGGCCCTTTCGGGGGCAACGCTCACGCCGCACGAGCTGGCCGGACTTTCATGATCCTCGGACCAGACGATGGGGCAAAGTCAAGGAGGACAACGGGAACGCATGGCGACGAATCGCACGACGCCGAATTGGCACGAGGATGCTTTCTTCGGGATTCACTACGACCTCCACGCCGGCGCCGACGACACCGTGCTCGGCAAGGAGCTCTCGGTCGAGCATCTCGTCGAGCGATTGGAGCGGGTGAAGCCGGATTGGATTCAATGCGATTGCAAGGGCCACCCCGGCTACACCAGTTGGCCGACCAAGGTCGGCTCCACCTCGCCCGGCGTGGTGCAGGACGGGTTGCGGATGCACCGCGAGGCAACCCGTAGGCTCGGCATCCCGCTCGGTATGCACTATTCGGGGGTCTGGGACACCCGTGCCCTGGAGCTGCACCCGGAGTGGGCGCGCGTCGATGCCGACGGCATCGCGGACGGTCCCAACCGCCCGCAGACCGGCGCCAGCGTGCCGGGACGGGCGGACATGACCTGCCGCCTCGGCCCCTACGACCGGGAGTTGATGATTCCCCAGATGCTCGAGCTGATCGACGAATACGACGTCGACGGCTTCTGGGTCGACGGGGAGAACTGGGCCTCGAAACCTTGCTGGTGCGAACGCTGCACCGCCGAGTTCACCCGCCGCACCGGAATCGCCGCCATCCCCCGTGGCTCCGGTGATCCCCACTGGGACGACTGGCTCGCCTTCCACCGCGGTCTCTTCGTGGAGCACGTCACCGCCGTCGCCGACGCCGTCCACGCCCGCAAACCGGGCTGCCTGGTCTGCTCCAACTGGATGTACACCATGCGCCAGCCCGACCCGATCCAGGCGCCGGTCGACTACCTCAGCGGCGACTTCGACCATGCCTGGGGGGCCGATCGCGCCGCCGTCGAGGGGCGGCTGCTCGACTCCCGCTCCCGCGATCTGAGCTGGGATCTGATGGCCTGGGCCTTCGCCAAGACCGGCCCCTTCTTCGGACCGATCCCCTGGGTGATGAAGACCCCCACCCACCTCTGCCAGGAGGTCTCGGAGGTCGTCGCCCTCGGCGGCGCGGTGATGATCTACAACACCCCGCAGCGCACCGGTTGGCTGACCGATTGGCATCAGGACCTCCTCGGCCAGGTGGCGGACTTCTGCCGCAGCCGCAAAGGACTCTGCTTCAAAACGCAGACCGTCCCCCAGGCCGCCGTCCTCCACCTCTCCCAGCACCTCTACGCCCACAACCTGCCGCTCTACAACAACGGCGAGGCGGCCGAAGCCGTCGAGGGTGCCCTCCACGCCCTGCTCGAAACCCACCGCTCGACCGACGTCCTGCCCGAGGAAGCCGCCCTCGCGCGCATGCTCGACTATTCGTTGCTCGTCATCCCGGAGCGCCGGCGACCCAGCGACAGGCTGCTCGCCGCCCTGCGCGGCTACGTCGAGGGGGGCGGCGCCCTGCTCCTGACCGGCGCCGACGTCGCCGTCGATTATCCCGACCTGGTCGGCGCCGATCCCGCCGGCGAACCGCCCGCCTCGTCCTTCGACGATCCGGGAATGGCCATCGTCGACCTGCCGGTCGGTCACCGGGCGGCTCCGGTCTTCGGCCGCTGGCAACCGGTGACGCCGCGGTCCGGCACCGAAGTCTGGACCTACCT
>DATBFY010000278.1:0-9070 GCA_036558265.1 Tepidisphaeraceae bacterium
ACCTGTACGTGACGGTGCGGGGGGGGGAATGGGGTGGGGAATTTGCAGTGGCTGAGGTTCGCGTGATTCGGGGCGGGGGGGCGCTTTTGAGAAAAGGGATGTTAATCGCTGGGCTGCAGGGGCGGGTGGGGAAGTTTAACTGCTTGACGGGTTTGGAGTTGCGGTGGTGATGGGGGCGGTGGGGTGGGAAAAAAAAGCGCCGCCAAAGGCCCCCCAAGCGCCGCCTTATCGCCGCCGAAGCGCCGCCCGGATGCCGCCAAAGCGCCGCCGAAGCGCCGCCCGTTTCTCCCCAAAGCGCTGCGGGGGGTTAGTGGGAGGCCGACGGCCTGATGGTCCATGTGCGGGAACGGGGGTGAGCGTGGGTTGTCAAAGAGCTGAGGCTCCTCGATGGTAGGGGCGCGAGGTGGATTTCAACGGAATTGTTTGTAAAATGTTAAGGTCGATGGCTGTCGATTGCGGCAAGCCGCCAAGTAGCCAAGGACGGATAGCGATGCTGAGCGGGAGCACTATCGGCTGATTCCCGTAATGTTTGATGACGCGATGGTGACGGTGGTGGATGTGAAGAGCCTGCCGGCGAACTGGAAGCGCTGACCAAAGCTCGCGGGCGTGCGGGCGATCGGCGATGCGTGTGTGGCATCGGGCGGGTCGGTGGTGTTGCGGGTGCCGAGCGTGGTGGTGCCGGGGGAGAGCAATTACCTGATCAACCCGGGGCATGGGGATTTTGGGAGGGTGGTGATTGGGAGGGCGGAGGGGTTTCGGTTTGATCGGAGGTTGAGGTGACCGTCGCGCTCGATAAAGGCAGCGCAACCAATCGAAGGGAAACCGGTGGATGTCGTCGAGGCGACTTCCAGAGCGTGAACGCGGATGGGCCGTCGTCGCGCACACGCTACGCGAGCGCCAGCCTGTTACAAACTTCTCGTGCTTTTCAACCAGGCTACGATTGACGCATCCATATAATTCTCACCATGAGTGACGTGCCCAACCTACCTGACCTCGGTGACCTCGCCAAGATTCTGGACTCAAAGGCAGTGGAAAACGTCTACGTGGACGCGATTCACCCCGCATCGCAAGAGGTGGGGAAAATCGGATCAACTCTGATCAAGGCGCTCCACCTCTTCCTTGCCCCCTTCCAACTGGCGGCTGCGTACCAAAATCGGCTCGCAAGGATCCTCGACACCGTGCGAAGCCAGGTGCCTCCCGAGCGACAGGTTCAGGCACCGGCAGAGGTAGCCGGGCCCGTGCTGCTTTATCGGGGACGACAATATCCTCAAGTCACTCTATTTGAACCTTTTGACGCGCGCCATTGACAGCGAGAGGCAGAAGGAAGCCCACCCCGGCTTCGTCAAGATCATCGAGCAGCTATCACCGAGGGAAGCGGACTTCCTAATGAGGGTCAACAAAGTCGGCGACTACGTGAACAACCATCGCCAGCGCCATGAGGAACCCTACCCGCTGTTGGACGCTTTCCCACATCTGACCCTGGAGGAGATCAACGAGCATGTCGAGCGCCTTTGGACACTCGGGCTAGGACAGATACTCGTCCCGGAGGAAGGCTGGTCGCCAGGTCAAATCACCTTCACTGCGTTCGGGCGCGCCTTCATGAAGGCTTGTGTGCCAGAGGAGCCGCGCTAGGAAATCCCTTCGAGGCGCTGGATCGACCACGCCCCGGTACGAGATGAGCGCGATTGTTGCCCTAGGCAGATGACACACAGGAATCGGCGGAGGCGATCTTTACAACGCGAGGGCTTCGAGATGAGCAGGAAGAAAGCGCACTACGACTGGACCCAATGGACGCCGGAGTGGCAGAACCTTTTAGCCCTCGACCTCAAGTCGGTGACCACCGGACCCGGCGCGTACGTCATTGCGACAGGGCATCCATTGATGCGCGCAGTCGGTGAAGACGAGTTTGGCATCCTTGACATCGGCGAGACGGGCGCGCTCCGTGACAGGTTCCGGAAGTTCATCCGATGCTCGGGCGAGAAGTTCCAGATGGGGCACATAGCCGGGTGGCGATTCTGTTTTTTCTGCCTTGACCGCGTGTTTACGCGAGCCAAGCTTCAAGTCCGGTGGATTGAGGCCGAGACCAAGCAGGCCGCCCACGCCATCGAGGGAGAAGCCCTGCTCACGTATCTACGGAACCACTGCGAGCTTCCGCCCCTAAACTACAAGTTCAACTGGTCGAGCTTCGGCGACAAGGAGTACGGGTGCATTGACGACTACGACGCCGAAGTTCTGGCCGCGGCGCGCAAGGCGAAGCGGACGGCGGTCAGGACCTGACGGCACGCGCATCGGAGCGGAGGTCCACAGGATGAAGGTGACCAAAGGCAGTGTTGGCGCGGCAAGGCGGCTCGCATTGGTACGGGGCGCGAAGACGGAGATGGAGCGCGACGCGATTGCCGTGGTGTTCGCCTACGAGCGGGTCCGCGCCAAACAGAAGGGCAAGAAGACGTACTTGGCAAATCGGACTTGGATCGAGCTTGGCAAGCTCGGCATCCAGCAAGCGGTCGCGCGGCGAGTGATTTCCCCCTACGGCGCGTCCGGGTTTGATGCTTTGGCCGCGGAGGGAATGCATGCACTGACCTTTGAGGCGGTCGTCCTCCGTCACCCCGACGAGTTCGAGGAGAAGGTCGTCTCCCGAGCGAAGCAACGGCTCGCCGGCAGCGGTGGAGTGATCGCGCTTCTGCCGGTGCAACCTGAAGAGGTGGCTGAGGCAACCAAGTACGTTGAGGGCGCGACACGGGCAATCACGGTGAACGCTTACGAGCGCAATCCTGCCGCCCGCGCGGCCTGTGTCGCCCACTACGGTCCCAAGTGCGCCGTCTGCGGCTTCGATTTTTTGGAACGGTACGGCGCGATCGGCGAGGGCTTTATCCACGTCCATCATGTCAAGCCGCTCTCGGAGGTCGGCTGCGAATACGTGGTGGATCCCATCAAGGACCTGCGACCCGTCTGTCCAAACTGCCACGCAATGCTGCACCGACGCGACCCACCATTGCAAATCGACGAACTTCAGTGCTCGTTGGTGCGTGCCTACGCCGTCCGCGAGCGTTAAATGGCGAATCACCAGAGAGCTGTTAGATGCTTATCAGTGCAGCAAAACGGGTGAATCGGGACAAGGAATTTGTTCGCAGTTTGCTCAGGGGCACATCCTGGGTGACGCGGCTTTGTGAAACGATTCGGGCATTCGGTCGTTAGACTGGCGGGATGTCCGTCGCCGGCGCTGGGCTGGGCGCGGGGCATCATGTCAGGGAAGCAAGAGGAGTCATGATCGCTCGCCTTGCCTTCAGAAGCGGTTTCAGCATCTGCGGAAGATCCTCACCCCGGCCCGCTCGTGGGCAGTCGGCGATTCCGCTCGCTTTTCCCGGAGTACCGGGAGAGGGGGAACGGCTCGGGCGGCTTGTCCTCCCGTGGTGTTCGCGGGAAGGCCACGGGCAACGGAGTACCGTTGCCCATGCCACCCGGATGAGGCTCGGGCGGGGCCTCACCCTCCCGGGGTGTCGGGAGAGGGTTCTGATACTGTTCATCGTGGCCTTGGACGTGTTGTGGGCCTGTCGAGCCGTCGCCGCGGACGCGCCGGCCCCGGTGAAGGCGGCGGAGTTGTTCGTGCAGGATCGGGTCTGGAGCGCCCACCTGATGGCTGGCGCGCCGGCGTGGCAGTCGATGGAGCCGGTGGGGGGTGGCGGGGGGTTGGGGCTCTTGTTCTTCGGTGGGGGGCGGCACATTGCGGCGGAGACGGATCCGGGCGGGGCGCTGGCCGGTGCGATCATGAAGCGGGGGGATGCGAATAAGGATGGTGTGCTGGATGCGGCGGAGATGGGCGCGCTGGCGGGGGGGTTGTTCGACCGGTGGGCTGCGGCCGCCGGCGGGACGGCGGGAACGCTGGATGGCGGGCAGGTGGCGGCGGGGCTCAACGCGCTTTTGGACCCGGAGTGGCTGACGCGGGGGGCGGGGATCCCGTTCTCGCTGCGCGCGGCGGAGGGCAAGCGGAACGGGCTGGCGTCGCTCCTGGGTTGGGAGTTCAAGGAAGTGCCGGCGTCGCTGACGTTCGCGGGGGTCGAATACGGGAAGGTGGGGCTGCGGTACAAGGGGAACGGCACGTACATGGAGGCGCAAAAGTCGGTCAAGCGGTCGCTGAAGGTGGATCTCAACCAGTTCACGAAGGGGCAGGCGCTGGCCGGCGTCGCCAAGCTGAATTTTCACAACAACGTGACCGACCCGAGCGGGATGATGGAGTCGGTCGCGTATCACCTGTATCGCGATGCCGGCGTGCCCGCGCCGCGGACGACGTACGCGCGGGTCATCGTCACGGTGCCCGGATTACACGACAAGCAGTACTTCGGGCTTTACGGGGTAGTCGAGAACGTCGATGGACGGTTCGCGCAGGACCGGTTCGGCACGAAGCGGGGCGCGATCTTCAAGCCGGCGACGTTCGGCCTGTTCGCGGACCTCGGGGCGGACTGGGCCGACTACAAGCAGACCTACGATGCGAAGACGGAGCTGACCGCGGCGCAGGCGCGGCGCGTGATCGACCTGTCACAACTGGTGACCTACGCGAGCGACGCGAGGTTCGCGGCGGAGATCGGCCAATTTATCGATGTCGATGAGTTCGCCCGCTACATGGCGGTGACGACGTATCTGTCGTCGCTGGACAGCATTTTCTACACGGGGCAGAATTTTTACCTGTACCTCGACCCGACGTCCGAGCGGTTTGCGATCATCCCGTGGGATCTGGACCACGCGTTCGGCGGGATCTTCGGCGAGCCGGGCGACCTGGCGCGGCTGAGCATCCGCCGGCCGTGGGTCGGCCGCAACCGGTTCCTCGAGCGGCTCTTCAAGGTCGAGGCTTTCGAGCGGGCGTACCTGGGGCGGATGGACCAGTTCGCGCGGACGATCTTCAAGCCCGAGCGTTTCCACGCCGAGGTGGACGCGCTGACGCGCGCGATCCGTCCGGCGGTGGAGGCCGAATCGAAGGAGATGGCCGCGGCGTTCGACAAGTCGGTCGCGGAGCCGGCGAAGGGCGCGACCAGCCGGCCGGCGTTCAGCTTCTTCGCGCCCAAGCCGGTGCGGTCGATCAAGCGGTTCGTGGACGCGCGCACGCCGTCCGTGGTCGATCAGCTCGCCGGCAAGAGCCAGGGCATGCCCGCGAAGGGGATGGGCGGGTCTTGGGCGGGTCGCGACACGGGCGGACCGGGGCAAACCCTGGCGCCGTCGTTCCTGGCGGGTTTGAAACCCCCCGAACCCGGTCGGATCACGCGCGAACAGTTCGTGACGGGATTCCAGCGGTGGTTCGCGACCTGGGATGCGAATGAAAGCGGGACGCTGACGAAGGGGGAACTGGAGGCGGGAATCCGGAAAGAGGTCGCGCCGGGCAAGCCGGGCGCGCCGCGCGGTGGGGCGGGTTGGCGGGCGACGGCGGGGGCGACGACGCGGCCGGCGACGGGGGCGAAGGGCGGGTGAGCGTGGGACGTCCTCCCACTGGCGCTTTGCCCGAGGCACGTTCATGCTGAGCTGACGGCGATCGAGTGCTCGTTTCCCGTCGGACTCACTCGGGGCGAATTGTGAACTCGTCGACGGGGCGTCGGCTTTGAAGCGCAACGAGATCGGGCAACCGCCGGTGGCGAATCAGGATTCTTATCCGTCGGATTCGAGGCCCGGTAGCCGGGTGGTCGATGAGGACTGTATCGCGGCCTGCACGGCAGCCGCGCGCACGCCATGGCTGAGATCGAGAAGACGAATGTGGGATTGGACGGGCCCGGGTCGGGAATGTCGGCGGCCTGGCCGCCTGAAGGCTGGGTGACCGGCGACGACGCGGCTCGGATGCTCGGGGTGAGCATCGAGACGTTCAGGACCGGCAAGTGGCGGTGGCGAACGCGGCTGCGCAGTGCCCGTTGCATCCGGCGTCCGGACGGTCGGCGGTCCAACATCTATCCGGTGGAGGAGATCGAGCGGATCCGCGCGGAGCGTGCGGCGATGGCGGCCGAGCGGGAAGCGAACCGTCACGCGCCCTTCCCTCCGCCGGGGTTCGTGGACCGGGGCGGGGCGGCGGCGCTGCTCGGGATCGGAATGTCCACATTGAACGTCTGGATAAGAGAGGGGCGACTGGGCTACGCGGGAACGTTGGCCATGGGCCCCAACGGCGTGCAGTGCAGGGTTTACGCCATAGAGGAGCTGGCGCGGGCGCGGCAGGCGATGACGGCCGCGGACGCGGCGCGGCGGACGCCGCCGGAGGGGTTTGTCGATCATGACGGCGCGGCGCGGTTCTTCGGCGTGCATCCGGTCACGGTGACCAAATGGCAGAGGGAGGGGGGTCTGGGGCGCGGGACGTGGATGGATGTGGCCGGCGGCGGGAAGCGGCGAAAGGTGTTCGCCGTCGCGGAGTTGGAGTGCGCGCGGAAGCAGATGAGGGCGGCGGCGAGTCGGCCGACGGCGCCGGAGGGATACGTGGAACTGCACGAGGCGGCCCGGGTGCTCGGCGTACACCCCGGCACCTTGCGCCAATGGGAATGCCAGGGGCGGCTGACCAAGGGTCGCGTGGTTCCGATCCCCGGCACGTCCGCGCGCACCAAGGTCTACCGCGGCGAGGAGTTGCGGCGGCTGCGCGAGGAGATTCGCATCGCGGCGGCGAAGTTCCCACCCGCGGGATGGATCGACCTGAAGGAAGCCGCGCGCCGGGCGCAAGTTTCCGCCGGTGTATGGAAGCGGTGGTGTCAGGCTGGCCGGGTCACCGGCGGAAGATGGGTCACCAAACCGACGGGCGGGCGGTGCAAACTGTTCGACGTCGAGGAGGTGGGTCGCGTCGTCGAGGAACTCGGAAGGGATCACTCGTTTTTCATGGAGCCGGACGGGCAGGGGGGCTGGCGTCCGCCCGCGGGTTATGTGGACCGGGGCGGAGCGGCGCGGATGTTCGGCGTCGCGGAGCGAACGATGGTCTCGTGGCAGACCGAGGGCCGGATCACGTGCGGCCGTTGGGCCCGGATGCCGGTGGGCGAGTCGGGCGGTCGGCGGGTGTATCCGGTCGAGGAGCTGTGCCGGCTCGTCGGGGAGTTCGACAAGGTCGGCCGGCCATATCCCGACGCCGACGATCCCGGGATCGTGCGCGTGCCGATCATGAGTTGGAGCAAGACGAGGTTTGAGGCGATCATCGACTCCGGGGACCTGCCGCTGATCGAGGGCAAGCGCTGGAACTGGATGCCGCGCAGCGACGAGGACGGCGCGGTCGTGGTCCTGTCGGCACCGGCGGGCGGCCAGACCCCGCTGCGGCGGATCATCCTGGGCTTGAGGGGGCCGCTGTGGCGAATCAGCCACCGGAACGGTGATCCGCTCGACTGCCGACGGGCGAACCTCATCGTGCGGAACGTTACCGAGCAGTTGGCGCACTCACGGAAGCGCAAGACCGTCGCCGGGCGCCCGTGCACGTCGCGGTTCAAGGGGGTGTCCTGGCTCGAGAAGAGGGGGAAGTGGTGCGCGCGGATCTCGAAGGAAGGGGTGACGCGAAGACTGGGCAACTTCGACGACGAGTTGGCCGCGGCCGAGGCGTACGACGAAGCCGCGCGCGACCTCTTCGGCGAACACGCGCGACTGAACTTTCCCGACGGGGTGGACGCGCGGCTCGAGCGCGAAGCGGAACTGCTGCCCGGGGAGAACAGGAGCGCCACCCACGCCGCCCCCGGCGCGGCTCGTCCGGCTGATGCGCGGGCCGCCTGACGGTTTTCCATTGATCCGCGTGCCGCCGCCGCGCCTGAAGACCACGGGCAAACACGTCGGCTCATGCGGTCCGACGCGCGCGGGGAATCTCCTGCGATCCGTATGAGCATGCGTGCCTGGTTGCACCGCGTCCACTCGTCGGTGCCGATGGGAGGGTGGGCGTCCGCGTCTGGCCGGTAACAAAGGAGCTTTGGCGCGCTGACGTATGGACAAAAAGGAACCCGCCTTTCGGCGGGTTTTCAGTACCCCCAAGGGGAGTCGAACAGGGGGCAAAAACCAGCGGAAAACCGCCAAAAGACGGGAAGGGCGGCGCAGAATCCGGCGTACCTGGCGCCCCCGCCCAGAGCGCCGCCGGACCTGCCAAGGCGAGGTCGGGGAGCCCGGCAACGAACCTGCCGCCGGAAATCCGCAAACTCATCGCGACGCTGCTGCGGCCGTACCGGTAGGATTTGCCGAAGTGAATGGGAGGCGTGCTTCGCCCAGCCATGATTCGAACTCGCGGCCGAGCAGGGCCAGCAGTTGATCTGACGACAGGGCGTGAGCGTCGTAGGTCAGTTGAAGCTGTTTCATGCGGACCGGGAACCGGTTGGCTAGGTCGCCGGCGCGTGGGCGCTTGTTGTTCCCCGCGATTCCGCGTTTCGGCTTCCCCTTCTCCTCGTCGAAGTAGAGCCGATCCATCACCTCCGGGACGCACGGGATTCGAAGCAGGTAGAGCCGAGCCGCCATGCGTTCCATGACCTGGCCGAGCACGGGCAAGGGAGAAAGCAACATCACTTTGTGGTGAACGGGCGAGATGTCGAGAATGCGGACGGGCGTTGCGAGGAGATGCTTGTAATAGCGCCATGCCTCGTCGGCCTCAAGCACATAATGCGCGTCGTTCGCAGGCGCACGGACAGCGCCAACCGCGGGGCAGACATCATCGAAATAATACAAGGAAAGCCATGTCCAAAGGCCGGAATCCTTGAAGAGGTTCTGCCCCATCAAGGGCTTGAGTTTTGCATGGAGGTAAACAGCAGCGTCCCGCTTCAAGGCGAAGCCCGGCCGTTCGAGCGCGATTGCCTCAGGAACGACGTTAGTCAGCGCAGCGTCCTCAAGCATTTCCCACGGCGGCGGCAGGGACGGCTTTTGGCGAAGGTCAGCCAAGTAGCCGCGAAATCTGCTGATACCAGACTCGTTAAATCGGTGGAGTTTCATTAGTCCGGCTCCCCGTTGATTGCCGTCTCATACTCGGCGCGCACGCCTTTGAGATCGCTGAAGCGTCGCACCACCTCGTCAATCCAGCTCTCGGTCTGCTCAATCTCCTCGTCCGTCAGATTTTGGCTGTCCTGAACCTCGGGTGGCGCCGCCTTATCGGGGTGCCAGTGTA
>DATBFY010000279.1:0-3576 GCA_036558265.1 Tepidisphaeraceae bacterium
CTTATCAATGTAAACGACGAGCTGGTTGAGGGTGGGATCCTCGTTCTCGAAGTCGAAGCTTCGTCCCTCGTTGATCTTGACGTTGCGGAAGTTGTAGGTCCAGGACCCCTCGACCCAGCCGCCGATGGTCAGGCCGTAATCGTTCAGGGGCTTGCCGACGCCGATCTTGTCGGCCATGCCCATCAGGCTGGAGTCGGCAGGGCCGGTGTCGGCGAGGTAGCGGGGGGCATCAAGGGAGAGGCCGCTCGTGGCGGCGGGCCCAGGCTCGGCCGCGTGAACGGTGAGTCCGGCACAAGTCAGCAGGACACTGGCCGCCAACGCGGCGGCGCCTTTCCGATGGGACATGAGAGTAGCTCCTTCCAAGAGACGATCGAGCCGCTCGAGGCTCGGTTAAATTGCGTTCCGCCGCGCCACAGGTCAAAGTGCATGCCAACCGCAGAGGTTGGTGGTGGTTGGCGGCTCCCCGGTGGGGAAATCGACATTGGGGCACCCGATTTGCGCGGGTCGGTTGGTGCCCCGGTGCCTATCTGGTGAGCATTCATCGTCCGGGCGGGTCGAAAATGTTTAAAAAGATCGCAAAATCGGCAGATTCCGCGCAAATGGTGCGGACGATGCAGAAATCGCCCAGCGGGCTCTTGTTTAAGACTTGAACTTGGAAAGGGTTGCGTTCGTATAGATCGTGTTAAGCGATAGTGTTATACTTACACGAAGCGCGATTGACGCGCTCTTCGGGCCGAGGGGTAGCCGTCGTAGAATGGCCGATCCACATGAGCAAAGTCTGGCAACAACCCCTTCCCGCGATCTATCGAGAGCTCTCCGACGCCGAACTTCGGGTACGGATCGAGTCCGCCAAACAGCGCCTGGGCAACCGCCTGGTGATCCTGGGGCACCACTATCAGCAGGACGCGGTGATCGACTTCGCCGATTTCACGGGGGACAGCTTCGAGCTGTCGCGCAAGGCCGCCGAGCAGCGGGGCATCGAGTACGTCGTGTTCTGCGGCGTGCACTTCATGGCCGAATCGGCCGACATCCTCACCGACGAGCGCGTCCGCGTCATCCTGCCGGACCTGGGCGCCGGCTGCTCGATGGCGGACATGGCCAACCTCGACCAGACGATCGAGGCGTGGCAGCAGCTCGAGGAGACCTGCCCGGACCAGCTCATCGTTCCGATCACCTACATGAACAGCTCGGCGGCGATCAAGGCGTTCGTGGGCGAGCACGGGGGAGCGGTCTGCACGAGCAGCAACTGCCGGAACGTGCTGGAGTGGGCATTGAAGGGAGGAGGCACGGAGGCACGGAGGCACGGAGGCACGAAGGTGAAGATCCTCTTCTTCCCCGACCAGCACCTGGGGCGGAACACGGCGTACGCGATGGGGTATCCGCTGGAGCGAATGGTGGTCTGGGACCCGCGGCAGGACCTGGGGGGGAACGATCCGGGGCGGTTGCGCGAGGCGGATTTCGTCCTGTGGAAGGGGCACTGCTCGGTGCATGCGCTCTTTCGGCCCGAGCACGTCGATGAGGTTCGGCGAAACTACCCCGACATGAAGGTGATGGTGCACCCCGAGTGCAAGTTCGAGGCCGTGCAGAAGGCGGACATGGCCGGGAGCACGGCGTACATCGTCAAGCAGGTGGAGGCCGCGCCGCCGGGGACGCAGTGGGCGATCGGGACGGAAGTTCACCTGATCAACCGGCTGGCCAGGGCGCATCCGGAGCAGAAGATCATCGTGCTGTCGGACTGCCAGTGCCTGTGCACGACCATGTACCGGATCGACCTGCCGCACCTGTGCTGGGTGCTGGAGAACCTGGTGGAAGGGCGGGTGGTCAACGAGATCAGGGTGGACGCGCACACCCGGCGGTGGGCGACGGTGGCGCTGGAGCGGATGCTGGCGATCAAGGGGACGGGCAACCCGATCGGCAAGCGTCAGCCGGTGGGGACGACGGTGGATTGAGCGCGCGGGCGCCGGCGCGCCGTTTGGCCGATGCGTTGGGCGCGAGTTGGCCGTACAATGACAGGGTTCGGGTGGATTGAACGTGGCGCCGCCGTATCTTAATTGTGGTCCGGACAAGGGTTACGGGGCGAAGGCCGAGGCCCGACCGTGATGCTTCCGCCACCGATGCATCACGACTTTTTATGATCGGCGGGGGAACACAACACGTCGCGCAACGGAGATTCCGGCATGGAGAACCAGGCGAGCGACAACGATGACGGCGGCCCCGAGCAGGTGCGCCTGGCGGTGCAGGCGCGTCTGGCGGCGATCGTCGAGTCGTCTGACGACGCGATCGTCAGCAAGACTCTGGAAGGGATCATCAGCACCTGGAACAAGGGCGCGGAGCGGATCTTCGGATACACGTCGGATGAGGCCGTCGGGCGCTCGATCACCCTGATCATCCCCGAGGACCGCCTGTACGAGGAGCCGCAGATCCTGGCGCGGATCCGCGCGGGGCATCGGATCGATCATTACGAGACGGTGCGCCAGCGCAAGGACGGGCGGTTGATCGACGTGTCGGTGACGATCTCGCCGATGCGGGATGCGGACGGGCGGATCGTCGGCGTGTCCAAGATCGCGCGCGACGTCACGGAGACCAAGCAGGCCCAGCGCGAGCTCCAGGCCGCCAAGGAGTCGGCCGAGGCCGCCAACCGCGCCAAGGACCACTTCCTCAGCGTCCTCTCGCACGAGCTGCGCACGCCCCTGACGCCCGTGCTGGCGGCCGTGAGCGTCGTCGAGCGGAACCCCGCGATGTCGATCGCCGAACTGCACGAGCACATGGGCATGATCCGCCGGAACATCGAGACCGAGGCGCGCCTGGTGGACGACCTGTTGGACCTCACGCGCGTCGCGCGGGGCAAGGTGCAGTTGCAGTTCGAGGTGCTCGACGCCCACGTGGCGCTGCGCACCGCGGTGGCGATGTTCCAGGCCGACATCGACGCCAAGGGCCTGTCGGTCACCGTCGCCCTGCGCGCCAGGGATCGCCACGTCTGGGCGGACGCCGGGCGCTTCCAGCAGGTGTTCCTCAACCTCCTGTCCAACGCGGTGAAATTCACGCCCCAGGACGGGTCGATCACCGTGCGGACCTCGAACGAGTCGGGGAGCGGCCTGCGGATCGAGGTGACCGATACCGGCGTGGGAATCGACCCGGCGGAGATCCCCAGGCTCTTCAACGCATTCGAACAAGCCGACCGGACGGTGGCGCGCCGCTACGGCGGATTGGGGCTGGGGCTCTCGATCGCCAAGGCCATGATCGACCTGCACAACGGCCGGTTGACCGGGCACAGTGCCGGCGTCGGGACCGGCGCGAGCTTCGTCGTCGAGCTGGCGACGGTCCCCCCGCCGCCCGCGCCGTCGGCGGTGCCGTCCATGCCGTCCCTGACCGCGACGTCCCGGACGACGACCGCTCAACAGGAGGCCGCCAACTACCGCATCCTCCTGGTCGAGGACCACGTGGACACGCGCGAGGTGCTGCGGCGACTGCTGCGCAGCTTCGGCTGCGAGGTCATCACCGCCGGCAGCGTCCGCGAGGCGATGGATCTGTCGGACCGCGAGACGTTCGATCTGTTGGTGTCGGACATCGGCCTCC
>DATBFY010000280.1:0-4412 GCA_036558265.1 Tepidisphaeraceae bacterium
CCAGAATGCACGCCAGCACACACGCCATCCGGCGCGATTGAATCCACCTCAGTGCCGGCGCCACGTCCAACCGTGGCCGCGGGGCCTTTGTCGACGAGCCCGCCCGTCGATCCACGATCGCCAGAAGCGCCGGCAACACGAACACGCTCCCGACGAACGCCCCGGTCAATCCCAATGACCCCAGCAGCGAAAAATCCCGCAGCGCCTGCACCCGCGACCAGCCGATCGCCACGAACCCCACGATCGACGTCGCCCAGGCCGCGACGATCGCCGCGCCGATCGAGCGCGCCGTGTGCTCCGCCGCCTCTACCGGTCCCCGGCCCAGCGAGCGGCTGGCCTGATAATGCGAGACGTACTGGATCGTGTAGTCGATCCCCATCCCCGCCAGGATCCCGCCGATCACTGCGGTCAGCGGCGTCAGCGACGTCGAAAACATCCCGTATGCGCCGAACCCGTAGACCACCCCCACCGCCACCGGCACGAAGCCGATCACCACCAGCCGCCCAGGCCTTCGGTACGCCAGCACGAACAACCCCGCCAGAAACGCGATCGACGAGAAGACGCTCAGGATCATGTCGTGCCGGATCGCCCGCTCGCTCGCCGCCGCGATCGCGTAGGCGCCCGACACGTCGATCCGCAGCCCATCGACATTGGCGCGATTGGCGATCTCCGTCACGGCCGACGTCATCGCCTTGGCCGCCTCCAGGTCGCTGGGCGGCCGACGTCCCGCGATCCGGATCAGGATGCTCCGCCCGTCCGCCGAGATGAACGCGTCGGTATTCTGATACGTCTTGAACGGCCGGCTCCCGACCAGCCGATCCATCACGAACTCGATCAGGCGAAGCGGGTCCTTCAGGAACTGCTTCGCCATCGCCCCCGCCACCGGTCCCGGCGCCGACACCATCGCCTCGTCGCGCCGGAACTGCTCGAGCATCCGCTCCCGCGTCAACCGCTCTCGCGCGGCGTTGAACGATTCGCGATCCAGGTAATACAGGCCGTTGGGCGCCAGTACGTCTTTGAAAAATTCGAGGATCTCCGGATCGGCCCGATAGCTCACTTTTGCGCACAGTGCCGAGGCCGCCCGCGATGCCTTGACCCCCTGCTCCAGGCGCTGGGCGAACGCCAGCAACTTTGACGGGTTTGCCGCCACATCCTCCCGCAGGCTCGCCAGGACGAGCAGTTCCTCCGCGGCCGGGAACTCGTTCAGCACCCGCACCGCGGCCTTCACCGCCGGGTCGTCCTTCGACATCATGCTTTCCAGCGACGGGTCCGGCCGCAGGCGCAGGATGGCCATCGCCGACAGCACGATCATCCCGCCCGCGATCGCCAGCGCCGCCCACGGTCGCCGCGCCGGCCACGCCGCCCAGTGCCGCCGTCCCGCCGCGCTCATGGCAGCTTCTCCGCGCGCCGCGGGGGCAGGAATGCCGTCGCCGGCAGGTCGGGATTGACCTCCACGTCCCGCAACTCAATCTCCACCGTTCCCCCCTCGCTCACCGCCTCCAGCTTCGTCGGCCAGACCGCCTCGCCGAACTCCCGGTACTGCCCCAGCGTCAGCGAGAATCGCTCGACACCTTTGTCATCCCGCATCGAATACCGTCGGGGCGTCAGCGTCCGACGATCGACTTCGCAGACGACGGCGGGCTCCCCCGGTATATCCCGCCGCGCGATCATGCGCTCACCCTGGATCTGCGTCGTCAGCCCGGGAGAGTCGAAGAACCCCCCCGACAGCACCGACCACGTCCGGGCCAGCTTTGCCGCGCTCAGCCCCGCCGACATCAATCGCTCCTTGCGCTTCGGATCGTCCGGCGTCTCCATCCACACCCCCTCGGGCGTCACCGTCAGGTCGAACACGCCGCGCCCGAACTTCCAAGCCCGGATCCGCGCCCGCTCCGGCGGCCGCATCGCCACCGCCCCGTCGAGTCGCACGCTCTCGCCATCCTTTCGCGTCAGCGTGATGAGGCCTTCGCCCGACAACGACTTCACCTGCCCGGCACGTTCCGCCAGCGCGTGGAGCGTCGATTTCGCATCCATCATCGGATACGTCGGGATCGACTCGGCCACCGGCCGGTTCCCGCACCCTCCCGCGGCGCAAAGCGCCAGGACGACGCCGATCAGCATGCCCCAGCACTTCATGGCGTCTCCAGCAATCGCCGCAGAACCTTGCCCGACGCCGACCGCGGCAGGGATGGCACTACCTCGATCACCCGCGGCACCTTGTAACCCGTTAACCGCTCCCTCAGGAAATGACGCAGTTCCTCGACCACCGGCGGCCGCGCCGGATCGCGCGCCGTCACCACGGCCTTCAACCGTGAGACCGTCTGGGTGACCGGCATCCCGATTACCGCCGCCTCCGCCACGGACGGATGCCGCGAGAGCAACTCTTCGACCTCCAGCACGTTCACCTTCAGCCCCCCCACGTCTACCAACAGCTTGAGCCGCCCTGTAATGCGCAGGTTGCCGAATTCGTCCACCCGCCCCAAGTCGCCAGTCGCGAAAAAACCGTCCGACGTGGCCGGCTCGGCCTGGTTCAAATAACCGCGGAACATCGAGGGCGCCGCGATCAGCACCTCCCCTTCGCTTCCCGTCGGCACTTCCTGCCGATTGGTCGGATCGACGACCTTCAAGACAACGCCGTCAAAGGCCCGTCCCACGCTCCGCGCGTCAAAATGGGCCGAATCCGGGTCGGCGAAGGCGACCGAGCCGACCTCGGTCGCCCCGTACAACTGCCCGATGCGCACCCCGAATTTCGCCTCGAACGCCTCGTACACGCTGGCGGGCAACGGCGCGCCCGCCGCATAGGTCTTGCGAAGACTCGTCGGCCGCCGATCGCCCCCCTGCTGGCACATCATCTCGTAGACCGACGGCACCGCCGGGAACATCGTCACCCCTCCGCCGGTCAACTCCGCCATTACCCCGTTCATGTCCAGCCCCGCGCAAAGTCGCACGCCGCTGCCCGCCCACACTGGCGCGAGCAACCCATGCTCCAGCCCATACGAGTGACAAAGTGGCACGACCGCGAGCACCCGATCGTCCGGGCCGAACCCGACGCCCTTGACCATGTTCGCCGACACCGCGTCGAGCGAGCGAGCATCCCGTACGACGATCTTGGGCCGACCGGTCGTGCCCGAACTGCACAGGAGCAGGTCGCCGCCGGCACTCTCCACGGCATGGTCCGGATGGGACAGCACCTCTTCGGGCGTGATCGCGACGGAAACGACGCCGGCCAGCGCCGCGCAGGCGCGCTGCGTGCCGATGATTGCGCTCGCGTTCGCCTGGCGCGCCAGGGTGACCAGTTCCGCGTCGGTCGTATCCGCCGAGACCGGAAAGACTGCGCATCCCGCGCGAAGCGCCCCGAGGAACGCAACCGGGTACTCGATCCGGTTCGGCAGGCACACCATCACCACGTCACCGGCGTGCAAATGCGCCGCCATCCCCCGCGACAGACCTGCCAATTCCGCATAGCTCAACTGACGCCCCGCCCCGCCGACCTCGCCATAGGCGACCTGTCCCCCCGCGCTCGCCGCGTGCCGATCCAGACGCTCTAGCAGTTCCATCGCCATTCGAATCGCTACGCCCCCACCACCGCCGCCCCGTCGCTACTGGGCCACTCGAGCGGCGCCGTCTCCACCAGCGAGAACTGGCGCCGTCGCGGCACCAGCGGTAACCACTTGTTCAGCCAGACGTAAGCTTCGAAGAGTCTCAGCCGCCAGCGGAGGCACCAGCGCGGCCTTGGGAACACCTGCCCGGCAAGCACTGAGATCACCGCCTTGTGGACCTGCATCGGCCCGGTGCCGTTGAGAAACAGTTCTCGGAACGAGTGCTCGTAATACCGCCGGACCAACCGCCAAAGAGGCCGCGACCCACCCTCGATGAACCGCACGTATTCGCGCCGCGCCCGCGCCGGCGACGTCGCCCCGCGCACCACCGCGGTCACGTGACGCGCCGCCTCCACCCCGGACATCATCGCCAGCGTCACACCGGTTGAGAAAATCGGGTCCAGGAACGCCGCCGCGTCCCCGATCAGAAAGTACCCCTCGCCCGCGTAAGGCCGGCAGGTGTAACTGAAGTCCGCCAGCACCTGGTTGGTCATCTCGCTGGTGGTCGCGTGCCGCATCCGCTCGCGCACCACGGGGCAGCGTGCCATCGCCCACTTGAGCATCCGGTTCGCCGGCACGCCCACCTGCCTTGCAAAATCCGGGTGGGCCACAAACCCGACGCTCGTCCGCCGCTCGTCGAGGTGGATCAGCCAGAACCAGCCCTCCCGGGCCATGATGATCCCGGGGTGCCCGCTCTCGACCCCTTCGAGCCGCTTCACGCCTTCAAAGTGAGCGAAATAGGCGACCTTCCGTAAATTCTGATCCGCGACCGCCCTGCGCGTACCCAGGTGCCGCGCCACGACCGTGTTGCACCCA
>DATBFY010000281.1:0-7107 GCA_036558265.1 Tepidisphaeraceae bacterium
AGATGGCAATCGCGCCCGAGTGGAAGAACGTGCCGTCCCCCATGAACACGATCTGCTTGTTGGTGATGAACGGGTCGATGCCGCTGCCCGTGCCCGCGCCCAGGCCCATGCCGCTGTAGTTGTGCATGAGCTGCTCGGTCGGGGCGAACATGAGCATCGTGTAGCAGCCGGTGTCGCCGTGGGCGACCATGTCCACCGGCCCCATGCCGTGCTCGCGGAGCATGTAGGCGGGGTCCGCGAAGTTCTGCCGGATCTCCAGGAGCGCCGCCGACGAATCGCGGTGCGGGCAGCCGGGGCAGAACGTGGGCGTGCGCGCCACGATCTCTTGCTCCGAAATCACCGCCAGCTTCGGCTTGGACGCCCGCCGGATCAACTCCAGCTCGGCGCTCAATCGCCCGTTTCGCATCTCCGCGGGCAGTTCTTCCGTCTCCTTAATCAACGGAATGAGAATCTGCGCCAGCACCGACGGGTTGAGTCCCCGCACGTCCGGGATGCCCGCTTTCTTACCCGGAAAAGCCTTGCCGAAGAGGCGGGCCGAGAGAGACGCCGCCTTTTCGTGCGGCAAGGCATGAAACAAGCGATCCCGAATGTTCTTTTCCAGGAACGACCGACGCTCCTCGATCACGATCATGTTCTTGCACAGCTTTGCGAATTCCGCGACCAATCCGACGTCCGTCGGATACGGCATCCCCATCTGCAGGATCGGGAACACCCCCGACAACCCCAGATCCGCAAGAACATGCTGCAGATACGGCCCCGCCATCCCCGTGACGATAAACCCCAGCGGCGACACGCCCTCGCTGCGCGCCTCGATGATCCGATTCATCCCCAGCCGCCGCGCCGCCTCAACGGTTCGGGCATGCCGATCCGTCATCGCAATTTCCTGCTGCCACGTCCGCGGCGGCAGCAGCACCTTGTTCAGGTCGATCTGGGCCGTCTCCAGCGCCAGCCGCTCCCTGGTGCTGACCGTCGGCCACTGGTTCGGACGGCACTCCACCGTGCCTCCACCATCCGCCTGCGCGGTCGTCACCAGGTAGCCAACGTATACCCCCGCGACTTGCGAGAGCTTGAACGACAGGTCAATCCAATCCTTCACCTCCTGCGGCGTCCCCGGCTCGACGATGGCCATCCGCAGGTGCTCGAACAGGAACCGGCTGTCGGCGGGCACCTGGGTGGAGTCGCACCACGGGTCGTCACCTGCGATCAGGATCGCCCCGCCCTGCGGATTGGCGCCGGCGAGGTTCCCCAGCGCGAGCGCGTCAGAGGCGACGTGGACGCCGACGCTCTTCATCGCCGCGATGCCCCGGCAGGGGACCATCTGCGACCCGTTGAGGGCCGCGACACCCAGGGCCTCATTGTTGGCCTGGAAAGCGCGGATCCCGTGCTCCTTCAGGAGCGACGCGATGTCGGAGCAGACGTCGAAGAAGCCGGCCACGGGTGAGCCCGGATAGCCGGTCAACAGGTGTACGCCCCCGTCGCACTCCAGCGCTCCCTTTACCAGAAGTTCATTGCCGGTAAATACTTCGCGGCCGGATGCGGCCAAAAAACGCGGGTCGATAGGCATGATCAGTCGGTCCTCGGGCAGCGGTGACCTCCCGGGGGACAAAGGGCCCGGGTGATCAGGAACGTGGCTTACGGCTAGTTGGGCCGCAGGAGACGTCCGTTAGTCCGCTGGATAAGCGACTCTTCGCCGGACCGGGCGCGACGGGACACCCGTCACTCGAGGCCGATCCGACTGTGTTGTGTAATCCACCGCTCTCCATGCGAGAGGGTGAACCGCATATTGTCGGCGCGGGGGAGTCGAATGCAATAGTGTATTGCAGGATTTCCCGAACGCGCGATAAGTCAAGTGGGGATGGGATCTTGCAGCAGCTCTCCGGGGCTTGGCGGACGCCGCGGCCAGGTCCGGCGGACCAGGGCGAGCAGTGCGATCACCCCCACGGCAAAAGCGCACCCCACGACGGCGACCCACTTCCCCGCCCACGCCGCCCGGTCGCGACGGCTGACCGACAGAAACTGTCTCAGGTAATCATCGTGCCCGGGACCGTTCGCGCTGCCCTTCCACGTCCACACATTGTGATGGTTGCACCCCGCGGCGACCACCAGGCGCTTGATGCCGGGTGGCGAGGGGCTGGCGGCGAGGATCGCCCGCTGGTCCTCGACCGGGAAGCAGTCGTTCTCGCCCACCAGGATCCAGATCCGCAGGTCGTCGCGCGCCGCGACGGCTTTTGGGATGTCCACCTCCTCCAGCATCCGCTTGAACCCGTTGTGCAGCGCGAACGGCGATGGCAGCGAGCCGATGTGAAGCTTGGCAGCCGGCAACTGCTGGCTGGCGAGGTACGCGTTCTTGAAGGGGCTGACGGCAAAGACGCCGTCGATCCGCCGGTCCATGGACGCCCAGCGCAGGCCCGTCGATGCCCCCAGGCTGCGGCCGTAGATCACGTACGGCCGGGCCAGACTTTTCTTTTCCGCGTAATCCACCACCGCCTTGACGTCCCAGATCTCGTAATACCCAAGCGACGAGAGGTGGGCCGACCGGCTCGACTCCCCGTGCTCGCGGAAGTCGAACATGACGACGTTCCAGTTCTCGCGGTCGCGCACCCATTCCCAGCCGACGACCAGTTCCTTGTTGTTGTTCCAGCCGTGCAGGAGGAACATCGTGCCCCGGGCATGTCCCTGGGCGGGCAAGACCCACCCGGCGATCTCGGCCTGGGGGACGTTGTCGGTCTTGATCCGGAAGGATTCGTAAGGGCCCTTGGGCGGACGGGCGAGGGCGGCCGGCGCAACCAGGCCCAACGCCAGCAGGACCAGCACGATCGATCGAGTGCCGGGTGTCATGCGGGAAATGTTAACGAATGCTTACTTGCCTGCAAGGGAAATTCGCCTTCACCGAGGTTGACCGAGTTGCCGCAACGCCGCGCGGGCATAGGCCCGTTGGGTGGGGTCGGCGTCGGTGGCGGCGAGCGTCCGCAGGGTGGCGACGGCGTCGCCCGCGTCGGCGTCGCCCGCGTCGAAGTAGGATCGTTCGAGGGCCAGGATCAGCCCCTCGCGGCTCGCCAAATCCCGCGCATCGACCGCGCGGACCAGCGCCGCGGTCAGCTCGGGGGGCTCGACGCCGAGCGATTCGAGCCGCCGCGCGGCCGCCGAGCGCGTCAGCGGGTCGTTGGAGCGCAGGTCGGCCAGGACGTTCGCCACCGCCGCCAGCGCCCGGGCCTCCTGGGTCCCCAGCGCGTCGGCGGCGGTCCGACGAATATCGGGATCGGGGTTGCGGCACAACCGCTCGACGATCGGCCGGATCGCCGGCACGTAGGCGCACGTTGCCCGCATGACGGCGCGCGTCGCCGCCTGCAATTGCCGCGGATCGACCCTCGCCAACGGCGCACCCGGCGCCGCCAGAGCAGGCGAGTCCAGCAGCGCCGCCAGCGCCGGCGGGCGATAAACCTCCGTCGGGTCGATCGGTCCGAGTCGATCCGCGATCAGCCGGATCCGCCGGCGCGTGCCGGCGTCCTCCCGCGCCGAATCGATCTGAAGCAGCGCCCCCGCCAGATCCCGCCGCATCGACGGGCTGACTTTCGCCATCGCGTCGTCAGTCAATGAAAGGTTGATCAACCCCGCCAACCCGATCCGGCGCAGCTCGGGACTCGGACTGTGGAGCAGCACCTCCACCGCCGGCGCCGCCTCCCATGTCGTGACGCCCCTTCGAAAGTCGTCCGCGAACGCGACCAGCGAGCCTGGATCGCCCTGGCGATGCCCGACCAGGATCTCCCACTCCCACGGGTACAGCAGGCGCGACAGCGCCCGCGCGGCGGCCTCCCGCACCTCGAGCTGATCGTACCGCGATTGACGGATCAGCGCGGCCATCGCCACCCGCGCATCAGGCCCGCGCCGCGCCAGGTCATTGCAGGCGTCGAGCTTGTGCACCGAGCTGACGTGCGGGTCCAACAGGCAATACACATCGTGCCCGACCGCCAGCTCCGCCTCCTCCTGCGCCGTCTCGGCGGCGCCAGCGCGGAGCGTCCAGCACGCGAGCAGGATCGGCAGCAGAACGATTGCCCGTTTCACGGCACACGAGCGATGGACGAACCCCAGATCTGTCCAGCGATGTTGCATGGCATACCCCGTTGGCGCAGGCCGACTGATCCTCGCGCGCGCAAGCATTATACCAGCCGCCACGCTACGACAAGCCGGTTCGGAGTTCACGCTTCAGCGTGTCTTCAATTCAGAACACGCCAAACCGTCAACTCCGAAGATCAGTGCCACGCACGCGGCCGTTCAATGCCGCGCCCGCGGCCGCGGCTTCGAGCGGGAGCGGGCCGGCGGACGGGGGCGGTCGAAAAGACCGACTTGGGCGAGTGATCGACGCGCGGCTGGCTTTTCAGGTCGGTCAATGACGCCGCGCCAACCGGCGCCGTCGCCGCGACGGGCGCTCCCATCCCGCCCGAAATGGCCGGCGGCGGCAACTGCGTGTTGTACCGCTGCGCCAACAGCACCAGGTCGTTGAAATCGACGTTGCCGTCGTAACTGAAATCGCCCTGGGCGAACTGCTTGCCGGCCGTGTTGTAGTTCTGTGCGAGCACGACCAGATCATTGAAATCCACCGACCGATCCCGATTCGCATCTCCAGCGAATGCGAAGAAGTCCACCGTCGTGACGGCGCCGATCGCCACCGCGCTTGAATTGCTCACCCCCGCGCCGTTGAGGAACGCGCGGTAGTTGCCATCCGGCAGGGGGCCGACGTGTGTAAACGTGGCCGTATCGGTCGCGGCGTCATAACCGACTCCGAATGTCGCCGCATCGATTGCCGCGCCCGTATCCAGATTCCGAACCAACAGGTCATCGCTCCCCAAGCTCGCCCGCACGTCCTGCGTGAACTTGAACACCAGCCGCGGCGCGGTCGCGAAGTCGTACGCCGACGAAAGCACGGCCGGGCCGTTCTCGCGGATCAGCACCACGTCATTGCCCGTGCCGCCGGCATAGGTGATGCGGAACGTCTGGCCGTTCAGGACGAAGTAGGCCCCTTCGGGCAGGCCGCTGAACGTACCGCTCACCGCGTCCGTGCCGTCGTTGTTCACGAGGACGAACGACTGCCCGGCCGCCGGGGCGAAGCCGGGCGCGAGCTTGAGGTCCAGGGTGGCGTTGCCCAGCGTCACGGTGCCCTTGACGCCGAGCTGGTCGTTCTCGGTGCCGGGGTTAAGGCCTGTCAGGTCGAGCGACAGGGTCGTGCGGTCGTTGAGGGTTGCGTCGCCGGTATAGAAGATGGCGGGTGTGCCCTGGGTTGTTGTCGCGCCGGGGGCGATGGTGCCTGCGCCGGGGACGTTGAGCGTGCCGATTGGGCCGGAACCGGCGAGCGTGCCGCCGAATAATTGCGCGGCGGTGCCCGGCCGGCCCTCGTTAAGAACCAGTGTGCCGGAGACGACGGACATCGTGCCGCCGAAGTTGCCACTGAGCGTGCCTGGCGCGCCCAGGGTGAGCGTGCCGCTTCCTTTTTTGATGATCGAGCCGGTGCCGTCGATGGAGCTGTCGTAGGCGGTGGACTTGTCGCCGGCGATGGTCAGCGTGCCGCCTCCGAGGCGCAGCTCCGCGCCCCGTTGTCCGGCGAGGGAGGCGATGGTCTGGTTGGACGTGCCGAGATCGAGCGTGGCCGACGGGCCGATGGTGACGTTGGAGGTTGGGCTGAACTGGTCGTCGTTGCCGGCGCCGACGACGCCGCTGCTGCTCCCGCTCTGGTTGCCGATGAAGAGGTCGCCGGGGATGGCGGTGACGCCCGGGTCCTTGTCGAGGAAGAGCGAGCCGATATTGACGGAGGTGGGGCCGGTGTAGGTGTTGGGGAGCGCGCCGGCGAACGCTTGCGACGCGGCGATGTCGATGGCGAGGCCGCCCGTGCCGGTGATGGAACCGTCGAACGTTCCGCCGAAGCCGAGTGCGCCGCCACCGACGGTGAGGGTTCCCGAGCCGAGGTTGATGGTGCCCGCGCCCGCGCTGAGGCCCCCCAGCCGTTCGTCGAAGTTGTTCAGGTCGAAGACGGCGCCCGGGCTGATCGCCAGCACGTCCTTGTCCGGGATAACGTTGGCCGCGCCCAGGCGCAAAATGCCCCCTTCGATCGTCAACCCACCGCCGAACGAGTTGTTGGGATTGGAGAGGAGGAGCGTGCCGCCGCCTGTTTTGTGAAGGGCGAAATTGCCGGAGATGGCGCCGGAGATTTCGAGCGCGTTCGCCTCGCCGGTGGCGGAGGTCACGCCGATGGTTGCATCGGCGGCGAGGATCACGGGCCCGGTGAGTTTCGGGCCGTTGGCGGTTCCGTGGGTGGCGACAATTGCGCCGTCGCCGAATCCGCTTCCCGAGATCGTGAACGTCTCGGCGGAGGTGGGGGCGCCCTCGATGGAGAGGGTAGCGCCCTTGGCAATGACGGTGCCGTTGGCTGAGCCGATGGCGCCGAGGGTGCCGGTGCCGAGCAGGCGGAGGACGCCTTGGTTGATCTGGGTCGTGCCGGCGTAGCTGTT
The DNA here is from genome assembly GCA_036558265.1 of Tepidisphaeraceae bacterium. Classification (GTDB taxonomy): domain Bacteria; phylum Planctomycetota; class Phycisphaerae; order Tepidisphaerales; family Tepidisphaeraceae; genus RYN-433. The sequence goes on from DATBFY010000281.1 coordinate 6,501, forward strand.
GGCGGAGTCGAAGAGGAGTTGCTGGGGCCCGGTCTTGGTGATGGCGCCGGCGCCGGAGATGGCGCCGGTGACTTCCACGATGTTGCCGCCGGGGTTGAAGGTGAGGCCGTATCCGTTGAGGTCGATCTGGCTTAGGACGGCGGGGGCTGCGCCGTTGTTGGTGATGGAGATCGGCGCGCCGAGGATCACGGGCAGGTCGAGGGTTGGGCCCTGGCCGAGGTCGTCGGGCCCGGTATTGAAGAAGACGCCGGTCGCGCCCGTGAGGATGACGGGAAGGCCGGTGATGCGGTAGGCACGGTTGACGGCGCCGGTGCCGTCGATGCGGATGGCGGCGAAGGAGGCGCCGGCGATGTCGTTGTTGCTCAGGCGGAGGGCGCCGGCGGGGAAGACCAGGATGTCGGTGGGAGAGGGGAGGACGTTGCCGGACCAGTTGGTGTTAGTAGTGGGGGGGAAGCCCTGGAGCTTGAGGGTGCCCCAGTTGCTGTCGAGGTCGCCCACCCACGTTGCCGTGAGCAGGCGGCGGGATTCCAAGGGTTCGAGCAGGGTTGATCGCGTGCGCGGACGATGCCTTTTGGCCACCTTGGGTCTCCTCCTCTTGCGGGACGGT
>DATBFY010000282.1:0-3296 GCA_036558265.1 Tepidisphaeraceae bacterium
TGAGCAGCGTGTATTTTTATTTTGATCCGGCGGAGGCGCGGCGGCGGCCGGGGACGTTTTCGGCGCTGTGGGAGATCGAGTTCGCGCGCTCGCGCGGGATCCCGTATTACTACCTGGGCTACTGGGTCGCGGGGTGCGGGGCGATGGAATACAAGGCGAGCTTCGGCCCGCACGAGGTGCTGGGAACGGACGGGGTGTGGCGGGCGGGGTCTTCGTAGGGTGGGCTTCGCACAGGGGCGGTGTGGATGTTGCCCGATCTGCTTGCCCGACGGCGCCAAGCCGTCATCCTGAGCGCAGCGGAGGATCTAACCGCGAGGGGATGATCGCCTCGTATTCCGGCAAGATCCTTCGGTCGTTGAAACTCCCTCAGGATGACGGCGCGCGCGCACTCTGAGAGCGACCGGCAATCCGACGGCGCACGCGCCGTGGGGGAATTGCGGATTGACGCGTCTGCGGCCGCGGCGCTACAACGGCGCAACCGCCCTTCGGAAAGGAGCCCTGCGCATCATGCCTCCCGCCGACGACCCCACCTCGCGTCGCGACCTGCTCCGCATCACCGCCGTCACCGGCACCGGCCTGCTGCTCGCCGGCTGCGCCCACGACCATGCCGCCGGGGAGGAGAAGGACAAGGACAAAGAAAAGGCCGGCGGCGAGGAAGACGTTTCGCCCGCGGAAGACCTCATGCGCGAGCACGGCGTGCTCAAGCGCGTGATGCTCGTCTACGACGAGATCGTGCGGCGGATCGAGGGCGCCAAGGACTTCCCGCCCGAGGCGCTGGCGCAGTCCGCGCAGATCATCCGCAGCTTCGTCGAGGATTATCACGAACAGCTCGAGGAGCAGTACCTCTTCCCGCGCTTTGAGAAGGCCCACAAGCTGACGGACCTGGTCGCGGTCCTGCGCCAGCAGCACCAGGCCGGCCGACGCGTGACGGACGTGGTCCTCCAGCGCGCCAACGCGTCGTCGCTGAAGGACGCATCCGAGCGGACGAAAGTGGTGACGGCCATCCGCGAGTTCAACCGCATGTACGCCCCGCACGAGGCGCGCGAGGACACGGTCCTCTTCCCCGCCTTCCGCTCGATCGTCAGCGGGAATGAGTACGACGCGCTGGGGGAGGATTTCGAGAAAAAGGAGAACCAGCTCTTCGGGGAGGAGGGGTTCGAGCGGATGGTGGACAAAGTGGCCGGGATCGAGAAGACGCTGGGGCTTTACGACCTGGCGCAGTTCACACCCAGGGCGTAGCGGAAACGAACTCACGCCCCGTCCCGACCGCCAGCGCGTGGCCTGTGCGAGGGACTCGCGGCCGCCGCCGCCCCGTTCACCGCCCCGCGGCGCTCGACCACGTGGCCGCCACCCGGTCGATCTCCGCCTCGAGCTGGCCGATCTTCGCCCGCAGGGCGTTCCCCTGGTCGACCGCCCGCATGGCCTTGGGCTTGGCGGCCGTCACCCCCGCGCTCGTCAGGTCGTTGGCGAGGAACGTCTGCACGTCGGTGAGCGACTGCATCCACGGCTGGTACGCCGCCCGGGTCTCCTGAGCCACCGACCGCACGCGGTCGAACTGGGCGGTCGCGCGCGACGCCCGCTCCTGGCTCATCCGCTGCAGCTCCGGATCGGTGATCGCCTTCTGCTCGGCCTGCCACTGCGTGACGTACTCGTTGGTCCGCTCGCGCATCGCCGCCGCCCGATTTGAAGCCGCCTCGGCCATCTCCCGGGTCTGGCGGATCTCGTCCGAGAACTTGTTGAACGTCGGGCGCAAGTCCCCCGAGTTCTGACCCATCAGCGTGTTCAGCGAGGTGATCGTCTCACCCACCTGCGCGTCGGCCTTGGACAACTGGTCCTTGGTGTCGCGCAACGACTCCACCGCCGCGGCGCTGCGCTCGGGGCCCTTGGGGTTTGACGAGCAACCCGTGGTCGCAATCAGTGCCAGGCAAACCAACGCTGGAAATCCGATCCTCTGGTCCATCGCTTCGTTCCGATGGGGCGCGGCCCCGGCTGGCGGACCGCAAGACGTTAATAGATGGACGCTCCTGGACGTCAGCGAAAAACTACGGGTATCGATCTCCGAAAAACTACGGAGTCGCCGTCGTCGCGTGGATATGTGTTAGCGCGTCACCCGCGCGAATTGTGATGACTGGCTGCTTCGACCACTCGGCTTGCTAATCAACCTGCACGGCCGCCCCACCCTTGCGCGCGGATTCATACATCGCCAGGATGATCGCCACCGCCTTGCGGGCCTCGGCGCCCGACGTTTCGGCGTCGCGGCCCTCGTCCCACGATTGCAGGATGTGCAGGATGTTTCGGGCGTGCAGGTCCAGGCCGATGTCGGTGTTGGACGAGCCTCCGCTGGTGCTGCGCGACTTGGTGACCGCCAGGCGCTCGAGCAGCTCGGCGTCACCGGGCCGTTCGTCGCGGAACTTGAACATCTTCAGGCCCTGCTCGGAGACGGCCGTGCCGTTCTCCCCGCCGATCTCGATTCGTGGGGGCATACCGGGGAACATGGCGGTCGTGCCCACGATCGTGCCGAAGGCGCCGTTGGCAAACTGGAGGGCCGCCGAGCCGGTGTCCTCGACCTCGATGCCGGCGTGGATCCGACTGGCGGCGTAAGCGGATACCGACTTGACCTGCCCGCAGATCCACTGGAGCAGGTCGATCGAGTGGACCGATTGGTTCATGATCGCCCCGCCGCCGTCCAGGCGCCGGGTGCCCCGCCAGCCGCCCTCTTCGTAATACTTGTCCGGGCGATACCAGGGGGTGAAACTGCCCGCCCAGGCGATGCGACCGAATCGGCCGTCGTCGGCGGCCTGCTTGATCGCGCGGTTGGCGTCGTTCCAGCGGTTCTGGAAGATGGCCGCCAGGCGGCTCCCCGTGCGCTGAGAGACCTCCACCATCCGGTCGATCCGGTCGAGCTGGATTTCGAGCGGCTTCTCGCAGATGACGTTCTTGCCCGCTTCCAGGCAGGAGACAACGGGGGTGAAATGGTCGCCGGAGGGGGTGCAGACGTGAACGACGTCCACGTCCCGCTGCTTCTGTAGCAATTCCTCAACGCTGGCGTAAACGGGGATGCCGGAGAGCTGATTTTTCTTGAGGGTTTCGGCGGCCTTGTCGGGCTTGACGTCGCAAACCGCGACCAGGGAACAGTTTGGCAACCGCGGGATCATCCCCACGTGCCACCCACCCACCACCCCCGTGCCGACGACCGCCGCTTTCCATTGACGAGCCATAAGTCGCGTTGTAAGCCAACACCGGACCGGCGACAAGTTGGACGGGTCAGGGGAGCGCGGGGTAACGTCAGACCGAGA
>DATBFY010000283.1:0-3600 GCA_036558265.1 Tepidisphaeraceae bacterium
ATCAAGTTCGGCATGGACCCGACCGCCCCGGACGTCACGCTCGGTCACGCGGTGCCCCTCAAGATCATCCGGCAGTTCCAGGACTGGGGCCACAAGGCGGTCCTGATCATCGGTGACTACACCGCCCGCGTGGGCGACCCGTCCGGCCGCAACAAGACCCGCCCGCAACTCTCCGGCGAAGAAATTGACGCAAATGCGAAAACCTACGTGGCGCAGGTCGGCAAGATCCTGCTTACCGACCCGCAGCACCTCGAGATCCGCTACAACGGCGAGTGGTTCGCGAAGATGCACCTCCTCGACATCCTCAAGCTCACCAGCAAGAAGAGCGTCGCCCAGATGCTCGAGCGCGAGGATTTCAAGAACCGCTACACGAGCGGGGTGGACATCCGGCTGCACGAGTTCCTCTACCCGCTGATGCAGGGGTTCGACTCGGTCATGATTGACGCGGACGTGGAGATGGGCGGGAGCGATCAGCTCTTCAACAACCTGGTCGGCCGCGACCTTCAGGAGGACGCGGGCAAGCCGGGCCAGGCCGTCATCGTCACGCCGCTGCTGGTCGGCACCGACGGCGTGAAGAAGATGTCCAAGTCGCAAAAGAACTACATCGCCGTGACCGACCCGCCCAGCGGCGCGGACGGCATGTTCGGCAAGGTCATGTCGCTGCCCGATGCGCTCCTGGACATGTACTACACGCTCCTCACCGACCTGCCGATCGAGCAGTTTCGCCAACAGATACAAGCCAATCCGCGCGACGGGAAAATCGCGCTCGCCAGGCACGTCATCGCGTGGCTGCACAGTCCCGACGCTGCCGAGGCAGCCGAGGCGGAGTTCATCAAGCAGTTCGTGAAGCATGAAGCGCCCGAGGATATGCCGGAGGTCTCGGTCGCGGAGTTGGGCGCGGGTCCGCACCGCTTGCCGCCGCTCCTGGTAAAGGCCGGCCTGGCCGCGAGCAACTCGGAGGCGACGCGCAAGATAAAGGAAGGTGCGGTGACGGTGAACGGGCAGAAGGTTACCGACGTACAACAGACGTTTACCGTTGCGGCCCCTACAGTCATCAAGCTCGGCCGCAGGTTCGCCCGCTTAACACCGTGAGTGTGCCAGGAATGGTATTGACGATTACCGAACACGCCCTATATTCGATGTCAACCTGATAGCTATCCCTCTCGGACCGGAAGTGGTGGCTCCCTTCCGGTCCGATTCTTTTTGACTCGATTCCGGGCTGGGTTATGTTTCTTGCACACGAAGGGTGGGGGTTCCCCAGGCAGGTTACCAGAGGTCCGTTCGATGCGACGTTTGCTTCTGCCTCTGATCGGATTTGCGCTCTACGCGGGTGGCTGCACGCAGGCCATCGCCGACCGCGTCCTCGTCCCGATGCAGCCCGAGCGGCAGCGCGAGTGGCTGGCCGAGGAGCGCCGCAAGGTCGGCCACCGCGTGGGCGACCGCATGGAGGCGCTGGACTTCAAGTCCTACGACAATACGCGCCTGGCCGCCCTGGTCATCCGTCCCGAGAAGTTGCCCCCCAGGGGCGTCATCGTCTGCCTGCACGGCCTGACCGAGCGCAAGGAGGCCATGATCACGATTGCCGAGGCGTTCGCCGGCGCAGGCTACGTCGCCGTCGCTCCCGACCTGCGGGCCCACGGTTCGTCTGGCGGCCGCTACACCTCGCTGGGCTATCACGAGAAACGCGACATGATGGCGTTGCTCGACACGCTCGCCGGGCAGGGATACGACGTGTCTCACACGGGGGTGCTGGGGGGGAGCCTGGGGGCAGCGACGGCGTTGCAGTGGGCCGGCATCGACCCGCGCGTAAAAGCCGTCGTCGCCGTCGCCCCGTTCGCCGACCTTCGCGACGAGCTGACGTTCATGTACCGCGCGCACAACATCGGCATGATCAAGGCCGCGTTGCTCGAGTCCGCCGCGCAGGAGGCCGGACAGTTCAAGATCGCCGACGTCTCGCCGATCAGGGCCGTGCGCACCATCGAGACGCCGATCCTGCTCGCCCACGGGCGCAATGACGATATCATCCCGATCTCCGAGTCACGCCGCTTGTTCGAGGAGGCCCGCGGCCCGGTGGCCTTCCAGGAGGTCGAAGCCAAGCACATGGACATCCGCGCCGCGCTGGGCGAGCCGTTCATGCGCCGGGCGATCGAGTGGATGGACACGTACGCGTCCAGCAAGCCCCATCCGCAGACCCCGCCGGCGTGGGTCTCGGAACTCCCCAACCGCCACCTGCCCTCGATCCTGGCGGTGACGTCGGCGCAGTAGCGGGCTTGGTCACTTCAGTGAAATGTCCCCCGTGCGTGCGTGCGTGTGCGCGTCAATGCGGATTGCCCATCTTCTGCCCGCACTGACAGACGAAATCCTTCAACTGATGCGGCCGGATCGACGACGCCCTGATCACCTCGATCTCGCACCCGCAGCGCGCGCACGAGAACCGGTCGCCGGTCTGGGTCGCGCGGGGCGCCGGGGCCTCAATGGGATCGGATTCGGCGCGGTTCGCTTCCGTGACGTCCCGTCGGCGATCCATGGCGAGGTTGCCCAGGCGGTCGGCCAGCTCGTTCTTGTGACGGTAGTTGTGCTCGATCGTCGCCGACTCGAATGATTCGAAGAGTTCCTTGGCCTGGCGGTAGAGGGGGATCAGGTCCGGGTGCTTGACGCGGTAAACGCCGGTCATCTGCCGCACGACCAGCTCGCTGTCCCCGCGGATCTTGACGCGCCGGGCGCCCAGGCGCTGCGCCTCCTTCATCGCGGTGATCAGGGCGGCGTACTCGGCGACGTTGTTGGTCGCCTTGCCGATGTAGCGCCCGAGGGTGAGCAGGGGGGTGCCGTCGGCGGCGCGGACGACCACGCCGATCCCCGCCGGACCTGGATTGCCGCGGCTGCCCCCGTCGAACTCCAGTGTCAACGTCTCGTCCGTCGCCATCGTGCGGAATCTTCTAACACAACTCGGATTGGGATGCAGCGCACGCAGGGCGGTCGCGCCGCAAGTGATGTGGGCGGCGCCTACGCGCCGGCCGGCGGGGTCGTGTCCTCACCGGGCGCGCCGGTCGTCTCACCGGCCGCGGGCGCCGGTTCGTCATCCTCGATGGTGACGGAGTTGACGACGTCCTCGGCTGAAGACTGCCGGCCAATGGCGGCGCCGACGCTCTTGCCGCCGCCGCCGCCGCCGCCGCGGGGCTCCTTCTTCTCCCGCGTCCTCGTGGCACCAGCACCGCCACCGGTCTTGTTCACCGCGACTTCCGGCGGGAGGTCTTCCGGGATGAACAGCAACCGCCCGCAACTGGGGCAGGCGACCAGATCGTCACGGCTGTGGAGGCGGTTGTAGACGTCGACGACCAGCGACATCTGGCAGGCGCCGCAGACGTATTCCTCGCGACGGCGGTCGGGCTTCTCGAGAGGCGAGAGGGCCTCCCCCTCGAACCGTTCGGCGAGCTTGTCGAACGCCGCCCGCGCCTTGGGAGGCACGGCGTTGTACGCCTCGTCCCGCGCCGGACGAAGGTTGTCGATCTGCGCCTGGAGCTCCGAGAGGCGTCCGCCGAGCTGTGAATGGGTTTCGGCGAGTTTCTTCTTCTCGTCGTCAAGTTGCGCCTGGAGCGTTTT